>CAZSVL010000005.1:0-82150 GCA_964610305.1 uncultured Gammaproteobacteria bacterium
GATGTTGCCGGAAGAAGGGCTGTTGATTCGTACCTGCCAGAATGGCATGAGGGTAGTGATGAAGAACTCGCCGATGTTCTAAGGGCGTACACGGAAGATGACATGGTCAAATGGACTTTTGCTGGAGAGGATAATCCCAGAGCCGCTATTAGACGTTATAAGAAAAATAGGAAAGCCTATTTTGCTCAATAAATGTCGCGGTATTTCGAATATAGATCCGCTTGTGCACTATGCGTGCACAAGCGGTTTTTTTATGGTTTCTGTGTGGGGGGGACTTTTCTGGTAATCGTTTTTGATGCAATGGCATCATTGAAAGAAAGAATATTTTCATCGGTAATGGCTGTCTGTGTTGGGTCGTCTCCTTCTAGACGAAGTGCAAAAGTGGCTGTCATAGGCCCTTCGGTAGGAGCGTGCTTTGCCACGGTCCAGACAACTTCTCTAGAATTTTCATTGTAAAGTACGGATCCCTCAGAAGTATCAGTTTGGTCTGCCCACGATATACCATTAAACAATTTGGTACTCACTTTTATGTTGTTAATTTGATGAACGTGATGGTTAAGTGTCCATTGCACCACAATGAGCTCTCCGGCTTTTATGGCGCCCGCTTGCAAAGACGCGTCGGAAACAAGAGGGAGAAGTATGGGTTGAGCTTCTATCACAGTATCTCCAGAGAGAAGCTGCGCGCTTATTCTAAAAGACGAAGCGCCAATGCTGGTTAAATCAAGCTGCTCTGAGGTTAAAAGAGGTAGCGCAAAAGATATAACGCCTTGGCTTTGAGGATCAATAAGTCCAAGTGTTGGAAGGCTCTGCGAATCCCATGTAATGGTGCCGCGCCGCATTTGATCTGATAATTGCGTGCCTATCACTTCAGGAGAGCCGGTTGTTTCCAGCAAGTCCCAATTAAGCATGCTTTTTTTCTTAAGAGCCGGAGCGTCTACTAAGAGAATAATTTGCACGTCCTCCATGGCCACATCATTCTTGTTGTGATACCGCAGCTCGCCACGCAGGTTGTCGCCGGAGGCTAAGTGTTGTGGTTGGTTAGAAAGAGAAAGCTCCAGCAACAACGGATCTGTGGAAACGTTTACCTGTTGACTAAAAGACGCTACCGCATTCTCCGCGGTGGGGGATGAAGTAATAAACCACCGTAGTTCAGTATCACCTTTTTTTCCTGAGGAAAAAGAACCTTTAATTTCAACTTCTATGCTGTCCCCAGAGGGCAAATCACCCAAAGAGGGTAGCTGTTCAATTTCAAAGCCGTGAGTATCAGGTTTTTGAATATGAAGATTGCTGATTTTTTCTGATCCCGTGTTAGTTAGGGAAAGAACAAAGGTTTCTTGTTGTCCAGCTGTCATTGAGGGCGGTCCGGTCACCTCTAGCGTTAGAGGTGAGTTGTTGATATGGATCGTTTTTGTGCTATTTGATTGAAAAGTGGACTCAAAATTTTCAGGTTTATAGGTGAGGATTGCTCTGAAGCTTTTGTGGCTGTCTAAGGGGCCGCTGAACATTCCCACAAGAGATATGGGCGCAGCTCCACTGAAATCTTCAGCACTTAAATTCCAGGTTAGCTCTCTACTGCCACTGAGCTCTGCGGGTTGTGGTAGAGCGGTGCTTAGCTGAAAACCATCGGGAATAAAAACAGTGAGGCTCCCGCTTTGCGCCTCTGGCGCTGCGACCGCTACTTCTATAGATATAGGCATTAGGACAGAGGCTTTTTCTGGAGCTTTTATGTTTATGGTTGCGCTGCCTTGTCGCGCCTTGAAAATAGAGATATCTGGTAGGCCGTAAGCTCTATAATATCCGGCTGCTCCAATGGGAATAGCAATAAATAATAGAAAAAGAAAGAGTGTGCGCAGTCCGTTGCCAGATCTTTTTTCAAGACTTTTATAATCTGCACGCCTTCTTCCGTCATGGTGGTACAGTGAATTGAGAACCTTTTCTTTTTTGCGTTTAGCAGAAGAACGCCGCGGCGTTGTGGCGCTGCGGCGTTTTGATGACGATGATTTTTTTTGTGAGCGAGCCATTATTTTTTCTTGGCGACAATACCAAAGAGAGTATCTCTATCAAAAGTGCTTCGGTGAATTACTACCCCCGGACCCAGTTCCATGCGCTCATCCGTGAGCCACACAGGCTCCCATTTGTCTGGTAGATCAATAGAGGTGAGAAGTTCTGTGTCTCTGGTGCCGGACTGCTTTGACCCTTCAAATGAATAGGTGAATGAAGGGCTGCCTTTAAGTGGATTTCTTTTTTGCGTTGGGTCAAAGTACTGATACGGCAGTTGGTATTTCAGCTCAATAATACTGGTATGACCGGGCTTAGTCAACACCCAATTTGCAAAGACGGTTTTGCTAAATGCTTCATACACTTTTACGCCATTTTTATGATCAAAAACCGTCGTGCTTTCAATGGCCGCAAGTGTCGGATGCTGATCATACCAGCTCTCTGGTGCGGAAAACGCTTGCTCGTCAGGTTGATCAAATCCGGTGGCGGCAAGAAGTGTGCTTCCTTGTGGCACCAGCACTCTCAGGTAGTCTCTGTTATTAGATTCTGCGCCGGTATGCGTACGCGCAATAGTAACGGTTTTTGTTGCTGTTCCATTCTCAGCTATATCAATGTGCTGAAGTATGCGCTGCTGCATGTGGGCGTCTGTTTTATCTCCTCCTATGTTTGTATGTACCACCATCAGATAATCACTGTTGTTTTGAGGCACGCTGCCGTCCCACAGCAAATTGGTAAGTGCTTGTTGTGTTCTATCTTGGGTTGAATACACCATTACATCTTTACTATTGCGTGCGTTGTTGAGCAGTTGCAAGAGTGAAATGCTTTGGCCGGGTGTTAGGGTGCCAAGAGCCTCTGTTATGTGCGGGGCCAATGTGGCAATGCTTTGTTTTGGTGATAGTCCTTCCTGTTGTCTTTTGTCTATATCTTCACGAATTTTTTGTAGCGCATTTTCAGAGGTATACGTACCCTCATCAGTCTGAATACTACCAAAAATATCCAGGAATCCTTCCAGAACGCCACTGTTGATTGCAATAACGCCATCTACTGTAGCGCCGTGAGACAACTCATAAAGGCGCATGGCGGTTTGAGCACTGGTAGGAAAATCAGGGAACCAGTTGCTGTCTTGAAATTCCCATCGTGGATTTATGGTGTGCATGGGCTCTGGGCTTCTGAGGTACGCCGTCAGTTGGCCCTGGGTGGCGTAGCTTCCTTCTTTTGGAATTTCAAAAGATTTAACGGTTCCTTTATCTATGTCCAGCAGACCGTAGCTACCAATAAAACCTCCTGTTGCACGCAATTCATTTGGATTTTGAAAGAGAACCAAATAACGCATAGAGTATTCTGTGCCCAGCAGCGCTAGCAATGCATCTGACGTTTGCGCTACAGTTTTGATGTCGGTACTTACACTAGTAACATGTTTTTGGATTGATTGCAGGTGTGGGGCAAGGTCTGCGGGAAGACTTTCTGCTTTGAGTGACTGAATAGATTTGTTTGCTTGCTCTAGTTGTGGCTGAACTTCTTTGATGGCAGAAACAAGCGCGGCTACTTTTGCTGCTAGCGGCGCATCATCAGAAACGGATTGCAGTGCGCCCATCATTGCTTTAAGAGCTGTGCTCACAGCAGTTCCAGCCTCTAGCAATGCAGCGTTTTTTTGAAGTGAGCCAAGGGGAATGGGGGCAAAAGCTGCCATTCTTACCAAACTGTCTGCATCTCCCAGTTGAGTATCAGCCGTGGCCAAAATATCTATAAGTTCAAAAAGAGAGGGTGCAAGCTCATTTGGCTGCGCGCCTTGCTCTAGAGCGGTGGCGATAGAGGCTACTCTATCGTCCAATTGTTTTTTTGTTTTAAAAAGAGAGACTGACTGCAATGATTGTACGGGCAAAACCAAAAGGCCTGCCGCAATGCCAAATGTCAGTATTTTGCGTCTTACGGGTTTACTGAAAGCATCCCTTGGCTTCCATTGTAGATGTAAGCGCTCAAGATTGGGCGTTGTGCCGCCAATTTTTAGGCGAAGACTTTCTCTTGGCGAAACATAATGATGCCGTACGGATTTTATGTGTTTGTACCACCGTATGGGGTGCGCGAGTATTGAAAAGATAAGAAAGAATGCCTCTGGATCCTGAGATTTTTTTTGTTTTTGCTTGTCAAAGGCAAGCATGAGCGGGCGAGGAGAGGCAGGTGTCTGCTTAATGGGTTTTGGTTTGTTTCCCTCTAAGCCCAGCCAAGGGTCAACCGCTTCTCTAAGATCCACAATATACGACGATGGGCTCGTCGGTTTTTTTGCAATAGATATCCGCTTTGTAACCGCGTGTTTTATGGGCGGTTTCTTCTTTCTCACAGGTCATATTATACCACATATACCATCAAAAAATTAGGTATAAAAATACCCACCGAGAAGCGGCGGGTTACAAAGTACATCAGTTGGGACCATCCCAAGCAATTCCGAAAAGCGCGTTGGTAGAATCGGATTCAAAGTCCTTGGCCCATGTAGCGTGAGCACGGAAGGCTGATGATTCAATAGGAAGATCAAGGCGTGGGCCGATGCCAAAGGTTCTCTCTGCCATGATGCCAAAGAGCATTACGCCCACGTTGTAGTTCACGACACCTTGATACCAATAGTCATCGCTACCGTCAAATCCGTGTTCAAAGACAAGGAAAGCATTGCATGGCCAATGGTCTTGGTCCATATACAGCCACGTAGCTGCGCGAGCTGAAACGTCTGCCTGCTCAAGAGCTGGTCCTAGTCCAAATTGCATGCCATCGTTTAGATAGACCGTGGGGCCAAATTGTGTTTGAGCCCAGCGACCTTCAAAGCCGTCGGTGGGTCCAGAATTGACCAGAGAGAAGGCAAAGATTCCAAACGTATCAGTCAGATCATGCGTAAGAAAGATCTCTGCCTCTGGCATCAATAGCTTCTCTTCGCCGATGCCTAGCATGTAGGTCTGCGCTTCTACGGTGTAAGAGACCGCATGCGCTGTTGAGGTGCTCAAAAGGACTAGAGCAAAAGTAAGTGCGGTTCGCATTTTTCCTCCTTGCTGATTTGCAGCTAAAAAAGCGTACCACAGATGGGCTGTTTTGTCAAGAGGAGCGACTAATAGTCTTTACACGGAAGTACGTAGAGAAAATGTCAGGTTCACCTTTGTTGCATTTCAAAAGAGGAATGCCGCTGTAGGTTAAAGAAAGGTAAGGATTGTAGCAAAATCCACCGTTGATATGCTGAGTTGATTTTAATTTTTCGTTTACAGTCTTGAGTACATTTTGTACTCGGTTTTTTGTGGATGAATCTACGTGGGGCAAGCCTTGCGATAATATCTCAACGGCGTCCATATCCTCACACGCTCCACCGAAGCCATATTTTCTGAAAAGACCATCTGGATATTGAAGGTCTAGTGTATTTGAGAGGGCGGAATGGACGTATGGGGGCGTTTTTCCTAGTGCTTTGTAGAGAATGTACTGATGGTATGCGCCTAGCATCGCTGTATAATTGGGATTATTCCACGGCTCTTGCGTGCCCCAAAAACCAGTCTGCGAATCTACGGTGTCATCTAGCCATTTCATGAGCTGTGAGACTTTTTCAGTTTCTCCTGCGTATTGCAGGAGCTGACCAACAAATAAAATACGATTTCCTTCTTTCCACGGATCTGAAAAATCTCTTTGGTATAGCCAGGTGGGAAATGAGATTTTATCTAGCCAGTTTATTTTGTATTTTGGCTCTACACCCTCTTTTTTAAGTATTTCAAGAGCAAACGTGGTGAGCTGAAGAGCAATATATTTGCTGTCGTGAGATTTTGAATTATGCTCCATCTCATACCACAAGCCGTCACTTGGATTTTGGCAGTCTGCAATGTATTGCGCCCATTGTAATCTTTGCTCTGGGGTGTAGGTTTCAAGTGCGTTTAGATGATCCAAAAGAAGATATGCAAAGCAAGAAGCAAATCTGCTGGCAGCCTTGTGGCTGGGAGCAAAACGCCATTGGCCAAAAGAAGGCTGGTTTATTCTGAGAGAATCAACAAATTCTACGACCTCTTCTTTTGAGTATTGTGATCGGTATTCTGGGAGTTTGCCTCTTTGCTTAATGAAGATGTAGGCAATTCCCTTAATTTTTTGTGCAGTTGTCAGTCGGGATGCCTTCAGTTTTTTTAGGGAATCAATTATACGCGATTTTTTCCAAGCCAGTGTTTTCCAGAGCCAAAATTTAATTTTTTTTGGGATGATATAGGTAAGAAGCGGTCTGACAAGATATATTAAATTCCAAAACGGGTATCCATAATTTTTTATTGCGTTGTGTCTTATCCAAATACCGGTGCGTTCCTGCCTCTTTCCAGATTTCATCCAAGATATGCTTCCTTGTCTGTAGCGATATTTTATTAAAACTTCTGGAATGTTAGCTACTTTAAAATGCCAAGCGGAACGGAGAAGTAAATCGTAATCCTGCGCCGTTTTTAGTTTTTCATTATAGCCGCCTAGCATTCTAAGTTTGCTTGCTCTAAACATGAGGCTGGCGTGGGTGAATTGATTGTGCGCGACAAGCTTACGCTTTATAGCAGTATGATCCGCTGGATATTTTTTTATCCATGAGCCTTCTCCTTGTTCATTTATAAATTGAGCCCAGCTGCCGACCACTGCGTGATCCGGATGGCTTTCTAAAAAGGCTACTTGCTTTGCAAAGCGCTCAGGAAGGCATACATCATCCGCATCCATACGTGCTATGAAGTCTCCTTTGCAGAGCGTGATAGCTTCATTGAGTGTTTTGGTGAGGCCGCGATGTTCCCAGTTATGCAGTGTAATGCGTGGGTCAGATTGAGCCACCCTCACTAAGTGTATGGCCAGCTCTGGTTTTGATCCGTCGTTGAGTAAGAGCAGTTCAAAATCAGAAAATGTTTGATTTAAAACAGAAGAAATCGCTTCGTCAAGAAGGTGAATATCTTCATTGTGTGCTGGCATGAGAACCGATACCTTAGGCATGGGGCATATCTTGGCTTATTCTTGACAAAAAGTCAATAGTTTGGTACGGTAATGCTGCCCAAAGGTTTGGGCACCCTGCCCTAGGGAGTAGGGCGTTGCTTGCCAGCATAGAGAAGTGTGGCGGTCACCCGGCGTGATTGCTGCGCGGTAGGACTGGCAGGCGAGCTAAATGGAGGTGGCCTTGTGGCTGCTTTGAGTGTGCCTTCGTGGCAAAAACAGCTGTGTGAGCGCATAGCTGCTCGTCAGTTGAGTGAGCGTGGTTTTGCTGGAATGCTAGAGCACTTGCCTGCTTTTGATAGGCTTGGTGCTGCTCTTGCTGATGGAACTATTTTGCCCGCTCAGCTTGATGAGTTTGTAAGCAATGTTACTCTGCCCGCAGAAGACCCCATGCAGTTCTGGCATGAGTTTTATCTTGAGCTCTGCGGAGAAGAACTTGTTGATGTTCCGCAGTCTCCGCATCTGACACCTAAGATGCGTGCTGCTGCTGAAGAATTTGGCTTTATGCCAATGTACATGCCCTCTGAGCTCACTGAAGAGCTCGTCGCTTTGCACTTGTCTGCCTACGGAAAAATCTGGTTCGGCAGAAATGTGGAGCTAAAGTGCCTGAAGGATGGTGTGGAAAAAGTAGAGGAAGGTGATCAGCCCGAATCTGACTTTGAGCGTTACGTTGATCCCACGCTCACCAAACCTGCTCTTCCGGGTCGTTGGGTTTTGATTGAGAAGGGATGTGCCGATGGAAGTATTGCACTCAACAGAGCTCTGGGCATTGAAGATAGGTCTCTGGGCATTTACGATAGGGGAAGAATGTCGCAAGAGGCCTTTTCCCAAATTTATGCTCCTCAGGTAAGCAAGCTGTTTGGCGTATCTTCCAAAGCAACTAGGCTTCCTTCGTACTTAGAGCTTTTCCTTGCTCTGTGTGTCTTTGTAGAGCTTAAGGTAAAGCATGGCGCACGGACTCATAATTTCTTCACGGGCAGCGGGCGTGACGAGTGGGTTTCAAATACTGCAGGCGAGCATTCCACGCCTTGTGCTGTTAAAAAGTATGACTTGGGTAGTGGAATGAGTGTGTGGAGGCCGCGTTTCGAAAGAGTTGACGGCCGCCGTTTCATGATTGTTTTGCCGCACGAGTAAAAGCAGGCGCTCTGAACTCAGAGCGCCTTTTTATATACTTCTAGTGTTTGTATTGCCGTATTTTCCCAAGAGAAGTTTGTTGAGCGCTCCTTGGCCTTTTGGCCTAAAAAGTAGCGATGATTATTGTCTGCTGAAATTCTGCGTAAATCTGCGATGAGACTTTCTGGATTTGTTGGATCAAAATAGGTAGTTGCATCTTTCATGATTTCTCTGTGAGCTGGAATATCTGAGCATATTGCAGCAGTGCCGCGCGATCCCGCTTCTAGTGGTGGCAGGCCAAAACCTTCCATCAGCGCTGGGCAAATGACAGCGGTTGCGTCAGAGAGTAATTCAGAGAGCTTTTCAGTATTGGGGCCGTCTTCAAATGAAAGCGTGCCTGAATCCATAAGCGTAGTAGCTGGCGCGGTTTGCAGAAGTCTGTCGAAAAAGGGCGTGCGAGCCCCCACAAGAATAAGTTTAAATTGATGGCCAAATCTAATCGTGAATTGAGAAAAAGCGTGAAGCAGTGTTTCTAGATTCTTGTGGGGGTATGCTGTTCCGGTGTATAGAAAGTATTTGTCGCGCTGTATGCTGTATGCTGTATGCTGTATGATTTTTTGATTTACGCCGTTATGAATAGGGGTTATAGTTTGTCCTAAATAGGGGTAGTGATTTTCTATTTGGTTTTTGGCGAATTTTGACACGGTTATTATTTGTTGTGCTTTTATTAGCGAGCGCTTTAAGATTGTTCTAAATATTCCATATTTTATCCAGAAAAAAAGAGGATTTCTGGTGCTTGCAGCAGAAGTTTTGTGTTCAAGTAAAATTAGATCATGGATCGTTACTACAAACGGCCTGCGATAAAGCAGCGGCACATTCCAGTGGGGAAAGTGGGTAAGATCTGGTTTAAGTTTGTTGAGCGTTCTTAAAAAAGACGTTTGCTCTTTTAGCGTGTACCAACGACTGGGCGCAAAAAGTGGCGTGAAGTTTTTGTTTTTTTGCTTCCACAATTTAAGACCCTCGCTGTGCATCAGCAGCGTGTATCTGTTTTCTGTATCAATTTCCTGCAAGTTGTCTATAAGGTTACGCAGGTATGTGCCGTGTCCTCCTTTTATATGGTACATGCGCGCATCAATTGCTATGTGCATACGGTTGTCTGCTATCAGTTTTCAGTTATCAGTTTTAGGAATTGTTTTGCCGTATCTTTCCATCTAAAGTATTTTTTTTGTTTTGACCCTTCTTTTGCTAGTTTTTTTCTGAGTTTAGGATTGTTGGCAAGCAGCTGCATGGCGTGGGCAAGCTCATGAGGTTTATAGGGGCTCACAAGCAGACCGGCCTGTCCTATAATTTCTGGAAGGCTGCTGCTCCATGAGGCTATCACGGGCGTACCTTGGGCCATGGCTTCTAGTGGAGGAAATCCAAATCCTTCATACAGTGATGGGTAAAGAAGGCCATCAGCAAGTTTTAGCAGGCTTGCTTTTTCTTTTTCGTTAACATGAGCAATGCCAGATCCGCCAACAATAATAAGCTGATGAAGTTTGCTGGTAGTGTGCTTGAAGTGTCTGAATGAGTCAAGAACAAATGTAGTATTTTTTCTGGGGCCCCCATCAAAATAAAGAAAAAAGTGTAAAGGAAGGTTAAATTTTTTTCTTGCTTGGATCAGATCTGTTGCGCTTGGCCTGTGCACTTTTGGCATACCAGGGTGCACTACGCTTACTTTTTTTGCGCAACCAGGAAAGTGAGAGATAAGATCAACAGCCGTGGCTTGTGATACGCAGACAATATGATTAGCGCGCTCAAAAATTTTTGACGGTCTTATTGCTGCGTGCCAGAGCTGCGATTTTTTTGAATACCATTGCGGATTTATCAAGAAAGACAGATCGTGCACCACTTGAATATGTTTTGTTTGGGGTTTGAGTGCAAGAAAGTTTAAATTGGGAGAAATCCAAACATCAGCATTTGTCCATCCGTCTAACTTGGGATGTTCAGTAAATAACAGGGAGGTGTTAAGCAGCTTATTGGGAATTTTTTTTGATACGACTTTTGCCTCAGGATAAAAGCTGGGCTTGTAGGTTTGGCTATTAAAAAAAATCCGCCAGCTGTGCTGGGGAGCTGCGGTGGTCAGCGCCGATATCAGCTCTTTAGTGTAAGTCCGAACGCCGCCCGGCACGGTCTCCTGCAAGGGGCGTCCGTCTATGGCAATCCTCATGGGCAAAGTTTAGCGCATCACAGAGTTTACCTCAAGAGCGCACTTTGAAATCTGCCTTGTTTGAACTCTTCATATCGGCTATTAACAAATTGATTCATTTTAGTTTCAAATTGACCCACGCTGTAATGCTGCGCATGATTTCTTATAAAAGTGGGGTCAAATTTTCTGCTATCAAAATGAAGAACCGCATCTAAAAGATCGTGCCAGTCTTGATGTTGAAAAAGTATGCCGGTTTGTCCGTCTATTATAGTTTCTGTCGCGCCGCCCTCCCCATAGGCAATCACTGGCCTGCCGCTGGCCATAGATTCTATGGGGGTAATGCCAAAATCTTCTACTTGCGGATGGATAAAAGCTTGAGCTTTACTTAAAAGCTCTGCTTTTTTTTCTTCAGACACTTTCCCAAGAAATTCTATGGTGGGGCCAGCTTGTTTTATCAGTGAGTGTAGTTCTGGTCCACCCCCAAAAATCTTGAGAGGTTTTTTGAGGCGATTAAATACCTTGATCACAAGATCAAAACGTTTGTAGGGAACCATTCTGCCACCGGTAATAAAGTAGTCTTCAATGTCTGGAGATATTTTATAAACAGAGGTGTCTACGGGAGGCGTGATGACGCCGGATTCTCTTCTGTAGTATTTCCAGATTCTGTTTTGCACGGTTTTTGAGTTGGCAATGAAGTAGTCCACGCGCTGCGTTGAAAGTTGATCCCACAGACGGAGCTTTCCAATGAGTGGTGGAATAATCAATTTTTTTATAAAGCGATTATATCTAAGATTGCTGACGTATTCATGAGTGTCGGTCCAAAGATAGCGCGTTGGTGTGTGGCAATAGCAAATATGAAGGGTATGCGGCTTGGTGATAATTCCTTTTGCAAAAGAGCTTACTGAACTTATCACAACATCATAGTCCGAAAGATCATGGTGCTCTGTGGCCATGGGGAGTAGGGGAAGGTACCATTGATAATGCGTTTTTCCAAAAGGCAGCTTTTGAATAAAACTGGTGCGTATGTCTTTGCCGTCAAATGCGCCATCAAAATTCTCTGGATTATAAAACCACACAAACGTGGGTGCCTGCGGAAACATATCCTGCAAAACAGAAAGGACGCGTTCCGCGCCCCCGTCTTGAGATAGATAGTCGTGTACTAATGCTACTCGCATACTTAAGTAACAAGTAACAAGTAACAAGTAACAACTATTTTGGATTTAATATACGCCATAGTATTTTGGCCACTTCTTCAGATAAGGCCAGTGTATCATTATATTGATTATCAGAGATATATCCTCGTTTGTGTGAAAAAATAAGTAGGTACTTAGTTTCTTTGAGAGAGCCAAAGGATATTCGTAAAAAACGAGCCGTATCTTTTTTTGATTACCTTGCAAAGCCTTCAACGATGTTTAGAATAACTGATAGTCCAGCTCTTCTTATTTGAGATGTTACACCAAATGCTTCATGTTTGGGAAATGTGCCACTTATATCGTAGACCGTATGAGCTAGTTGATCAGCCTTTATGAAAAGAGGATTATTTTTTCCACCGAACGTCATTTTAATTGTTACTTGTTACTTGCTGCTTGTTACTTACTAAAGCGCACGTCGGCGCTTTAGCAAAACAAATGGTGTTTTTAGTAAAATGATAATATCCATCAGAAAGCTCCATTGTTCCAGGTATAGCGTGTCTAGTCTTATTTCTTCTTCAAAGGTGAGGTCTGATCTTCCTGAGATTTGAGCGAGGCCGGTTATGCCGGGTCTAATGGCGTGAACTACTAACTGGTGTTTTTTGTATTCTTTCACTTCTCTTGGTTGGTGTGGTCTTGGACCAACTAAGCTCATGGATCCTAGGAGAACATTAAAGAGCTGCGGAAATTCGTCTAATGAAGTGAACCTGAGAAAGGCACCCACTTTTGTTATGCGTGGGTCATTTTCAATTTTGTAGAGCGGCCCGCTTTTGGTGTTTTGTTTTTTGATGAGCTCTTTTTCATAGGCTAGCGCTGCTTTTCCGTTTTTGTTTTGCTTTCCGGTTGAGAATTCTGCATACATGCTGCGGAATTTCAGCGTGTCAAAGACTTTGCCGTTGAGACCTACGCGCTCATTTCTGTAAATGACGGGTCCGGCACTGCCTATGGCCACGGCTAACCCGCACAGTATCATAATGGGAGCAAAGATGACAATTAAGACAGCGGATCCAACAATATCAAAAGACCTTTTTATTATGTGTCCCCACCCGCTCATTTTTATTTTTTTAAGCTCTACCACAGGGACACCGGCAATGGAGGAGACGCTCATGTTAGTTACATACGTAGAGAACAGGTCTGCACTGTATTTAAAGGTAATGTGATTGCTTTGGCAGAATTCTACTATTTCTAGCGCTTCTTCTGCTTGAGCTTGTGGGCTGGTGAAAATAATTTCATCAATTCTAGAAGACCGGTGCATTTTGAGAATTTTTCTCTGAGCAGAATCTGAGAAAGATGGGTAGGTGGCAAGTACGTGATATCCAAGAGACTTTCTTTGGTTGAAAGCTTCGCTGATAACATCTTTTATTTTTTGTGCGCCAATTATGATGACTTGCTTCTGAGCCAAGCCAAACTGATACAAAATACTACGGATAGATCTCATATAAATGCGACCCGCAAAGACAAAAATCATGGCATAGCCCCATCCAGCCAAAACAATAAATCTAGAATGAAAAAATTCCCCTCTGAAGAAAATGAATATGGTAATGGCAGCCAGACCCGTTGAGCTTGCTAAAATTATTTTTGAAAAATCAGTAGCCAGCTTTCTGTTAGGATCTGGTTTGTATAGGCCGGAAAACGCATAGATGATTATCCAGGTGATGGCAAAACCAGTAACAATGGCCATAAAGGGCTCCAGCTCTAGCTCAAATTGAAGTGGTCTTATGGCAACGGCTTTTTCTGAAAAACGGGTGTAATACGCTGCCACCCCAGCCAACATGAGCATTACAAAATCCAAAGGGACTTGCAGTGCCATAAGTATGAGTTCTGAGCGCTTCATTATTCTTAAAAAACAATTAACAACTAACAATTACCAATACGAAAAAAGCTATTTCACGTTTAGTATAGGCTAGAAAACGACTGTGGTCAATTTACTAAAGGGTTGACTCTGAAGGGATGGCAACCTATACTTAAATTATATGAAGAGTTACACGGCTGTATATAAAAGAAGTGGTAATTGGTATCTTGCTTGGGTGGAAGAAATACCGGGTGTGAATACACAAGGCAAGACACTTTTTGAGGCGAAGAAAAATTTAAAGGAAGCATTGTTTTTAGTGTTGCAGACTAACAAAAAATTATCAGGGCATGTATTAGCCAATGGGGGAATGAGAGAAAAATTGATGTTGTAGCAGATGAAACGGAGGAGGTTGTTAAAACACATCCACAAAAGCGGGTGTGTTTTTGTAAGAGAGGGTAGAAGCCATAGTATTTATTTTAATCCACTGTCCGGTAGAACATCTACGGTGCCCAGACACAGAGAGATTGATGATTTTCTTGCAAGGAAAATTTGTAAAGATTTGGGCATCGGCAGACCTTGACAAGCGTGTAAAAATATGATATAGTGTGAGGGCTTATTGAGATGATCGCCAGCATCCATGCTCGTGTCCAAATGGGCAGAAAGTGCTGGAGGAAAGTCCGAACACTCTTTTGATGCTTTGAGTCACACTGACGTCCCAAAGCTAGAAAGTCGTTGTAGTGGGTAACACCCACCTGAGCGCGCGTAAGCGCGTTTACGGGAAAGTGCCGCAGAGACTAAACTAGTCCCCTCGCTTTGCAGGGGGATGAAAGGTGAAAAGTGTCCTGGTGTATAGGATAGAATGGAATTCCTTATGTTATGCTACAGGACTCAACCTGCAGTGATGCAGAGTTGTGGCAAACCCTACATAGTGCAAGTGCAGCGTCTTCGCTTTGCGAATTCGAAAAGGTAGCACGCAAGAATTATGCGGTAACGCATAATCTAGATTGATGATCATCACCCATTGTCAGGGTACAAAATTCGGCTTATACATTAAGCACCGCAAAACCGCCGCAAGGCGGTTTTGCTATTGACAAAAGTTGGTTTTATGTGTGATATAGTGAAAGTGTTGGTATGAAACTTTTGCCTTTTGGTGAATTGCGGTATGGCAGCGTGGTTGTTGGCGTATCGTGAGTGCTTTGAGGAAAGGAGTAGTAAATCAGTGTCTAATCCTACGCAAGGTCAGTGGCGAGAATTGCTACGAAGAGCATGCGATGGCTCTATGAGTACGGAGCAGCATGCAAGTGTTGTTAGGTTGTTGTGGAGCGGCAATCTGGATCGGCGAGTAGCCCAAGGAATGTTAGAGGGTGTTTTTCCTGGAGTGCAGAATCGGCCGTCTCAAGAAATTGAATTGGCGAGCGTGCAGGAGGAACCCCGAGTTGTGGATGCCTCCGCAGCTCAGGAAGCTGTGGTTGAGCCACTTTTGGATTCTGGCGCCGCTTATTCTGAGCAGTCTATTGAGGATCATTTAAGGCTAAAGTCGGTACGAGTCCAAGCACGCATTCTCAGAGAGCACTTCAGAGGTTTAGATACATCATTTGTAGAGCAGTTGGAAAAGCAGATTTCAGTACCGGAGTGTTTTGATGGCCTCGCCGTTGTACCCAAGTATTCCGTGGTTAAGAGCACGGCTCCAGAGGATTGGCCTGGATTTAACCGGGCGCTGCATTTGCTTTTGGAAATTCTGAAAGGTTCAAGTTTTTTAAAGGTTGATTTGGGAAAGGCAATTGGACCGCAGAATTTATGTGTTATTGGAGACACGCGACGCTTTATGGATGAGCTGAGTAGAGAGACGCCGGGCGACTGCCTTGTGTTTCCTGTTCAGACAGGGCGTCGGTATGCGGGCAAAAGTCCTTTGGAGGCTAGAGCTGAAATGACTACGCAAGAGTTCGGCTTGGATCCGTTTATTGTTGGTTGTTTGCTCTTGACTCATCCAAGGAGGCTTCAAAGAGAGCATTATCTTTATATTGATTGTCCTGGCGCAGAGTATATGCTCATTGGAGAGCGGAAGTTTATGAGCGTTCCCGTGTGGCGACACGCTCCTGGAGGCATCCGGCTTGGCCTGCACCTAAAGCATGAGAGCAGTCAAAAGATCGGCTCTGCTACAGGCTTTAAAATAGATCTTGGTGGTATTACGGTTGCGGCTGCTGAGATTCCACCTGCTGACCCTCGTGGTCAGAGGGCTGCGCAGATTGATGGTGGACATCCTGACAAAAAAAAGTTGCTAGAATTTTAGATTTATTCCGGACATGCTGATGCGCATGTCTTTTTTAATAAGCTTGACCACGCTACCTTCTTGTGATACTCTCTGTAAGAATTAGCTAAACTTAGCGTCTTCTATTATGAGCATGAGCTCTAGAGAACAACAATTCTCCGCGCTTTATGAAGAGCTTGCCGCAAAGGTGTATCGGCACGTTCGTCTTAGGGTAGGATCTGAGCATGATGCTGAGGACATTGTGGCGCAGACGTTTATGAAGAGCTGGGATTACGTGAATAAAGGAAAGATAATCCTGAATAAAAAAGCGTTTGTTTTCCGTGTGGCGAATAATTTAATTATTGATTGGTATCGCGCTAAAAACAGCAGGCCGATCCCTATGGAAGATGTGGAGGAGGCAAAACTGGGTGTTGCAGAAGAAAATTGGGATGAGATTTTAGATGCGCGCCATACATTAGAGCAAGTAGAAAAAGCGCTTGATGAGCTAGATCCATCGTACCGGGATGCTATTGTGCTTCAGTATATGGAGGGCTATAGTGTAAAAGATGTTGCAAAGAAATTACGTGTTTCAGAGAATGTGGTCTACGTGCGTGTTCATCGGGGAAGAAAAAAACTTTTGGAACTTTTGGCAGGAGCGATGTAAGTATTTCATCTTGTCATTCTGAATGAAGTGAAGAATCTAATACGTTCGTAGGGGATCCTTCGCTTCGCTCAGGATGACGGCAAGAAATTAAATCATGAAAAATCATTTTAAAAATTTAGAGAGCAAATACGAGTGGACGCAGGCTCAGCATGAGCGTGTGAGGAGTAAGCTGCTTGCTCACATGAAATCAACGGTTGCGGACAAACCAAGCCGCGCATCTTTTTCATGGATGAAATTAGCGCCGGCTACATTGGGCGCTATGGTTTTTGTTTTGCTTGGTGGTGCTGGCGTAACGGTGGTAGTGGCAAAAGACAGCAGCTCTCATCATCGTCTGTATCCGGTGCGAGTAATGACAGAGAAAGTGCGCACTCAGCTTACATGGAATGATAGAAAAAAAGCGGCCCGTGCATCAGCCTATGCGGCAGAACGTTTAGATGAGCTTAATGATCTGGCGCAAGCTCAGGCAGCCGCGGCGGGAAGAGCAAAAAGGACGGTTGATATTGCGGCAGACAGACGTCTTGCCGGCTTTAAAAAAAGCGTTCTGGCAATTAATGACTTTGCCAATATTGCAAAAAAACAAATGGAAGCTCTGGCAAAGGAGGGTGATGAAGAGGCAGAGGCTTTAGTTGCAGAGTTAGACGCTGTTTTGGATGCAACGCTGGGTATTATGTATACCGTTGAGACCAGCTCTGAGCCGCATGAGCCTATGCGCAAAGTAATTTCTGTAACACGTCAGCAGATTAGTCCTTTGGAGAGCAATGTAGAGATTATGCTCAATAGAGTGGTGGTAGAGAGATGGGAAGGGAGCTCTGTTAAGCAAGCGTCTGGAGAAAGTACGGATTACATTTCACAAAAAAATAATGAGTCTCAGAATAAATCAGCTATACAGAAAGTTGTGCAAGCCAAAACAATGCTTAAAAGGGCGGCTGAGCGACTAGAGAAGGCAAGAAGAATATACGGATATGATGCTGTGCATAGCATGAAAGAGGGTTACCAGCGCGCAGAGAGGATTATTTCTGAGGCTGAGTCTTTGCTAGAAAACGGAAAACCAAGAGATGCGTATCATCGTGCGGATGAGGCCCTTAGGACGGCCGCGCATATAAGAACATACGCTCCCGTTATCTCGCCCAGAACAAAAGTAATTGTAGATGAATCTAATCAACTGAGGTTACACGTGTTGCCGCAATATGAAGCAGATTTGGCTGCAACCAGCACGCAAGCAACAAGTGGAGAATAAAAAACCGCCACTTTTCTGTGAGATCCCGGATAAATTGCTGCGCAATTTTCCGGGATGACATGGAAGGGCGGTTTTTTGGTTTAAGATATGTCATTCTGAACTTGATTCAGAATCTCACAGAAGTATGTCAGGATATAAATCTCTCCACTCCCTATTGTCTCTAGAAATCAAGTCTTCTTTCCAGGGACGTTTCCAGGCTTTCAGTTGCTTTTCTCGTGTGATGGCTGACTCCGCATTTTCGTGAATGTCGTAATACACTAGTTTGTTTACGTTGTATTGCTTAGTAAAGCTTTCCTTGGCTCCCTCTCTGTGTTGCCACATTCTCTTTTTCAAATTACTCGTTACCCCAATGTACAAAACCGTATTGGTCTGATTGGATAAGATGTAGACGTAGTACTGTTTGTGCATTGCTGTTAGATCCTGAATCAAGTTCAGGATGACGAAGGGGTGTTCAGGATGACGAAGGGGTGTTCAGGATGACGAAGGGGTGTTCAGGATGACGTCTACAAACCAATTTTTTTCCTGGCTTTTATCATGCTCTTCTCTGCAATAAAATGAGCCTTTCTGTTTGCCAGCTTTGAGAGTACGTCTCTTTTCAGCAGACCTGCACGTTTTTTTCTGAAGTTGCCAAAGTAATCTGAAATTGAGCGTGCTGTTGTTTGTTTGAGGTCTTTGTAAGAGATGGATTGGCCAGTAAAGCGCATGTTGTCTTTTTCTGAGCCAAAGTATTCTAGTAGTTTCAGCAGGTTGTACGCTCCAGCTACTCCTTCATTTTTTCCGGCTCCTGGTTTGAGAATCCATTCCCCTTTCCATGCTACAGGGATTTTTCCGGTGCTCTCTGTTTTGGCTTTCTTAATTTTTTCTGCAATTGTTTTTGGAGAGTCGCTTAGATTGATGACGTTTTTTTCGCCATGAGATTTACTCATTTTTTTATGAGGAGCGGTAAGGCTCATAACACGTGGGGTAGGGGTAAGGATGGGTCTGGCCTCTGGAAAGGTCTTTCCGTATCTATTGTTAAACCAGCGCGCAATTTTTCTAGTGAGCTCTACGTGTTGTACTTGGTCTTCTCCAACAGGCACGTGCGTCCCGCCGTAGAGTAGAATATCGGCCGCCTGCAAAACAGGGTAACTAAAGAGTCCATTATTAATATTATTTTTTTGATCTAATGACTTATCTTTAAATTGAGTCATCCGTGAGAGCTCTGCAATGGGCGTAACGCAATTAAACATCCAGCCCAGCTCTGTGTGTTGAGGCACGGCCGATTGCAAAAAGAAAACAGACTTGCGATTGTTAATGCCAAGAGCAAAAAGCTCTGCTGCCATCATTTTTACATTTTTTTTGAGCTCCTTGCTTTCAGGCGCTTGCGTCAGCACGTGCAAATCAGCAATAAAAAAGAAGCACTCGTTTTTTGGATCATCTTGCAATTGCTTCCAGTAGCGCAGCGCACCTAAATAATTTCCGATGTGAAGCGGTCCGCTTGGCTGAATGCCAGATACAATAGTGTGTTTCATAGTAGTCTTATTGTAATCCCATATAGACATTTATGCAAAAAAATGCTATGGTGGTGCTACCGCGTCGGCCGGATGCCGGCATGTTCTGGATTCATGTGTGTTTGCTGTAGCGCAAAACGCTGCAGATTATCATGCATGGAAAAGGAGGAGAAATTGGCAGAGCCAACAAGAAAGCAGCTGATAGCGCTTATGCAATTGCGTTTTGCGCCAGAGAATAGATTGTCCATTGATAGATGGCTGGCATACATAGCTGGTGTTTGTGGTGGGTTGATTGAAAAAGATGGACTGCAGCGCATCCTGCAGGGCGATCACCCCAAAATTCAGATAGACATGGAATCAGTGGGTTTGGTGCCCGACATGCGAAGGTTTCAATTTTTTTGGAATCCCGTAGTTAGCGTTGAGCCTAGCGGTAAGTATGCCAACCAAGAGATTCTCTGCAGCGCTACGTATCCAGAAAACTGGCGTATGCTTCCAGTGGCAAGGCAAGCCGAGCTTTTAAAGCAGTTTTTTGATGAGCTTGATGTCTCGCAGGTGCAGAAGGTTGCACAGGGGATTATGGTTCCTGAGGGTTTTGACGGCCTGGCAGTAATTCCAAAATTTGCAGCTATCGCAGATTTAGCTCATGACTACACGTTTCCTCCATTCAATGTTGCAATGAAGCGCTTGATGAGAGTTTTTAGCCAAGAATTTGAGGGATTTAAGCGCGACGCTTTTGCATGGTCTCCGGGCACCGCTGGACTATATGAGCCTACGAGAGCTTTTTTGGAGGAGTTGGCTGAGAGCACGCCAGGCGATTGTCTGGTGATGCCGGTTCAAACCGGCATACTTCATAGAGGTAGAAGTGTGCAGAGAGCGAGGGTGTGCTACACAGACGATGAGTATGGATTAGACATGTTTTCTGTGGGATGCATATTGCTTACCCATCAGGGGCGCTTGGCAGCTGACGCGCTGCATATCATCTGTCCGGGATCATCCGTTCAAAATTCTCTTCAGAGCCGAGTTGATTGGTCGTGCAATGGTGTTTGGCAAAAATCATCTTTGGTTGAACTTGTGCGACGCTCGAATTATAAACCCGTGAAAAACAGTGGGTGTGCAACTGCGCATTATCCATTTAAAACCGGCGAAACGCAGTCGAGCACTGTGGATGAGAGCGCAAAGCTGCTAGAATTCTAAACCAAAAATCCTGCACTTGTTGAGTACAGGATTTTTTTGTTGTGGTCATCCCGGACTTGATCCGGGATCCAGGGAATACGGATATAAGTCTCTCCATTGAGGATTATGCTCTTCTATCAGATCAAGCTTCCATTTGCGTTTCCAATTTTTGAGCTGTTTTTCACGCGCAATAGCTTGGCTAGCAGATTTATATTCCTCAAAATGAACCAATTTTGATACATTGTATTCTTTTGTAAATCCTTCTGCTTCTTTCTTTTTGTGTTGCCATGTTCGTTTGAGTACGTCGTTGCTTACACCGATGTAAATCGTACCATTTCTTTTACTAGCTAATATGTAGACGTAGTACGATTTTGCCATATACACTGGATCCTGAATCAAGTTCAGGATGACGATGTATTACACTTCTATCACCACCGGAAGCACCATCGGCCTCTTGCGCGTTTTTTTAAACAACATGCTGCCTACTTCGTCCCGGATTTTATTTTTGAGAATGTGAGGGTCTGTGCCCGCCTTTTTATCATGCGCTGTTGCTAGTTTTTTCACTGATCTTCTTAGGTTTTCTATGAGCTCTCTGTTTTCTTTGAGGTACACAAAGCCGCGGCTTATAATGTCTGGATTATGAATCAGCTTTCCAGATTTTGTATCAAGCGTGCAGATCACCACCACCATGCCTTCTTCTGCTAGCACTTGTCTGTCGCGCAATACAATTTGGCTTTCGTTTGATACGCCCAGGCCATCAACAAATACATAGTCTGTTACCACCTTTTTCTTGGTGAGCTCTCCGTTTCCTTTTTTATCAAACTCCATTATCTGGCCGTTGTCTGCCACATAGATGTGATCCTTTGGCCAACCAAGACTCTCTGCCACGGATGCGTTTTCGCGTAGCAAAAAGTGATTTCCTTCAATAGGAATATAATATTTTGGCTGGAAAAGCGTAATCATGAGTTTTAGATCTTCTTTTTTTCCATGACCGCCCGCGTGCACGTCCATCATAGAGTAGTGTATTACGCGCGCCTCTTTTCTGTAGAGCGTGTCCATGAGTCTTTGCACAGAGCGCTCGTTTCCGGGAACCACAGAAGAAGAAAAGATTACCGTATCGGTCTTTCTAATTTTCACGCTGCGGTGATCGCCGTTTGCAATACGCATAAGTGCCGCGCGGCTCTCGCCTTGCGCGCCGGTGCATACAATTACAATTTTATCATCATCGTAGTTATCAATTTTGTTGATAGGGATGATGGTGTCTTTTTTTATGGGCCTAATAAAGCCAAGTTCTCTGGCAATCTCTACGTTTGTTTTCATGCTGTAGCCTTCAAACGCAACTTTTTTGCCGTGGACTTCCGCCAGATCTACAATTTGTTTTACGCGCGATAGCAAAGACGCAAACGTTCCAATAATAAGTCTGCCCGGCGCTTTTTCTATGATCCTGTCCAGCGTCTCGCCAATTTCTTTTTCTGAAATCTGATGGCCGGGGCGGTTGGCGTTTGTAGAGTCTCCCATAAGCGCCAAAACACCCTCTGATCCCACCTTAGCAATTCTCTGCAGATCTGCTGGTGGTTCACCAACCGGGTGAAAATCAAATTTCCAGTCTCCGGTGTGGATTACTGTGCCGTTTGGTGTTTTTACTACAATGCCGGCAGAGTCTGGAATGTTATGGTTGATGTGAAAGAAGCTCACTTCAAAATGTCCCAACTTAAGAACGTCTGTAATTTTTGACACCTTTATTTTAAGCGGAGGAGTATTAAAATCTGTCTGGCGTTTTTTAATGATGCCGGCAGATGTTGGCAGGGCATAAATAGTTGGGTTTCCAATGTTAGGAACGGTGTGGGGGATTGCGCCAATGTGGTCATAGTGACCGTGCGTAATGATAACGCCACGGATATTTTTTTCTTTTCCTTTTAGATAGCTCATGTTTGGCACAATGTAATCTATGCCAGGCATGTCTTCTTCTGGAAATTGAAGACCCATGTCTATGAGGATGATGTCATTTTTGTACTCCAAAAGAGTGCAGTTGCGTCCAACCTCTTCTAATCCGCCAAGCACAATAACGCGTAGCTTGTCGCCGCTTGGTGGTGGGACGGCAGCGGGCGTCCGTCTCTGTGGAGCTCGCCTTTTGTTTTGTCCCTGTCTGTTGTGAGGGCGCCGCTTTTGATGCGATTTTGCGCCCGTGGTTTTTCCGGCTGGTCGTCTTTGTTGCTGACGCCGCGGAGATGATTTAGTTGTCATATTTGTTGCGCGATAAAATCGCGAAAGATATAAAGAAAGTTAAAGTTATTGATTATTAATTTTTAGACACCCACTAGTTTAGTTGGTGTTTTGTGTCGGGATCCTACCGCCTGCTACGCGGCTCCAGGATGACGCTTGCGCGTCATTTTTTCCAGACCTGTTTGGTCTTGATATACCACTTTTCAATGGTGTTAAAACGATCAGACGGTGTCAGAATTCTAGACACCTCTGCCCCCTTAACATTAGAAGAGCCGGCGTAGGTGTACGTTGGAGCGTACAAAAAGACGGCTGGGTATTGTTTTTGCAAAATTTCTTGAAAGGCTACATATTTAAGGCCGCGCACCGTATCGTCCGTGCTTTCTCTGGCTTGCTCTAGCAGACCATCGGCCGCGCGATTCACAAAGTTAGCCAAGTTAAGCCCAGGGTAATCTGTTTGAGAAGAGTGCCAGAAAGGAAACGGATCTGGGTCTGCGCCAATAATTTCTCCATAAAGCAGAACATCATATTGTCTTGGACGCAAAACTTCTGCATTTACATCTCTTGGGTTTGCGGTGTGTATGCTTACTTGCACGCCCAACTCTTGCCACATGGTAGCCACTTCTTTTGCCACGGCAGCAAGTTCCTGATCATTTACGGTAGTTATGGTGATTTGCAGTGGCTCGCTATTTTTAGCGCGATAAATGGCCTGCGTCTCTGACATTTCTGAATCTATAAGTTGCTGAATTTGCTCAGCAAATGGGTCTTCCGGTTCCTGCTCTGGATTCTCTTCTCTAGTTTCTTCTGACTGCTCTTCTGTCTCTTCTGCCGCAGCAATATCTTCTAACTCAGCTCTTATTTGTTTATCACGAAGCTCAGCATACTCTTGCGGAGAAATTTCTTTCCAGCCAGCTGCAGAGATAAGCTCTAGAGCCTTGTCATAATCTGAGCCGTTCTCATGAAAACGCTCTTCATATCCCAGAAAACCTTCTAAAATAGGGGAGTTAATTATAGCCCCTTGTCCGTCCAAAACGTCTGTTAAAATTTTCTTTTTATCTACAATAAGATCCAGTGCTTGTCTAAGGCGAACATCTGCAAGTGCCTTATGCTGTTTTGAGTTGAAAAACAGAGCGGTGTATTGCGGTAGCTGCAGTTCTCGCAGCGCAATGTGTTTTCTCTCCAAGTCTGATTTAAATTTTTTGGGAACAAAATGCAGCCCTTCTACACGTTTGCTTCGCAAGTCTTGTACCGCAAGATCATACGTGGGATAAAAACTAAATTGAATACCGTCTAAATACGGCGCGCCGCGGTGAAATTTATCAAATCGTTCTAGGGCTAAATGCTGCACAAGGCCAGCGTCTGTTCTGACCAGCTCAGTAAACATAAAGGGGCCGTTTCCAATAGGCTTGCTATTATAAGGAGAAAGACGCGCGTTTCGCGGTTCAATATTTGCCCAAATATGTTGCGGCACTATGCCGGCGGTTAAGCTGCCTAAAAACGGCGCAAATGGTTTTTCTAAAACAAATTGCACGGTGTTATCTGTTGGTGCGGAAACCGTGACGCCCTGAAAACTCACACGCAGCGGGCTGGCGTAGGTTGGGTCTTGAATGCTTTGAAAAGTAAAGACTACGTCTTGGGCAGAAAGCGGCTCGCCGTCATGCCAAAAAAGGTTCTCTGCAATGGTAAACGTATACGTAGTTTTATCCGCAGAGACTTCATAACTGCTGGCAATGTCAGTGGCTAGGTTTCCTGCCTCATCGTATCGCAAAAGTCCTGAGAAAAGCAGACGCGCAATATCGGTATCAACTTCATTTGCGGCCGCGTAGAGCGGGTTTATAAACTGCGGCGCTCCCACCACTGCCTCTCTATAGAGGCCTCCTTGCTTGGGCATTTTTTCAAAAAATCTTGTGCTGGCGCTAAAACCAAGGCCAACTATGCCTATTATAAGAACGGCAATAGTGCCCTGCAGCGCCCTTTTTTCTTTTACCGAAAGAAAACGTCCCACATACCGCAACTGAGAGAGCGACGGCCATTTTTTGGGAGTTTTAAGATGTTTTATTGTTTTTTGTAATCTAGCAAGGAAGTGACTAGTCCACTTCATATAGTTGCGGATTTTATGAAATCCGCTGATTTAAACAAAGAGATTTGCCAGTGCCGTGGCAAAGAAAAGCAAGGAAAGAAGAATAGTAGCACGGTAGAGCATTTTGTCAACACCGCGCTTAGTTGAGTATACATTTGAAGATCCTCCAAACACACCAGAGAGGCCGGTGCCCTTCTGCTGTAATAAAATGACCGCAATAAGCGCAATGCTTACAACCACCTGTAGTCCTGTTAGAAAAGTTTGTGTCATGAAGTATTCTAGTTCTTAGGAGAGTATAGCATGGTAGCGTGTTTGGGTCAAGGGTGTGGGGGTAGCGTTTAGGGTGTAGCCTCTTAGCGTCATCCGCAGCTTGATTCAGGATCCAGGTAGGAATATAAGACGTACTCTATTTCTGCCCTAGATTCTGAATCAAGTTCAGAATGACAAGCTGGACTACACACACCCTATACCCTAACCGCTACACGCTGAGGATATGCTATAATAGGTGCATGTCATTTTCGGCAACCGATGGAGCCAAAAAACCGTTTTGGAAAAAGCCGTGGGGAATAGTACTCTTGGTGGTAGCAGGCATTTTTTTGATAATGCTTATTCTTTTTTCTTTGCTCACACTCTCCTTTTATAACCGGCTTTTGGCAGGAGAAGATTTATCTGAATATGCAGGAAGGAGCAGCTTTACGCAATCAGAAGCGTACGACAGAGCAGTGGAGTCAGAAGTTGCTCTTGCAGAGGTGGGCAGCACGGATGATCCAAGTCTTGGCAATGAAAGCGCGCCCATAGAGATAGTAGAGTTTTTAGATTTTGAATGTCCTTTTTGCGCGGCGGAGTTTCCTATAATAAGAGAGATAGCCACCAAAAATCCAGAGCTCATAAGATATGTTGTAAGAGATTTTCCGCTAGAAGATCAGCATCCCGGAGCCACGCTTGCATCTGAGGCAAGCGAGTGCGCACATGAGCAAAATAGGTATTGGGCATATCATGATAAACTTTTTCAAAATCAACAGCCTTTCAGCAGAGAGGTGCTCATAGATTTAGCAGGGCAGGTGGGATTGATGGTAGATGATTTTACGCAGTGCTTGGATGAAGAGCGATATAAAACAGAGGTAATGGAAGATTTGCAGGCCGGAATAGATGCAGGCGTAGTGGGAACACCAACATTTTTTGTAAACGGATTTAAATTGCAGGGAGTAATTCCAACGGAGGCATGGGAAGAAATAGTACAACTAGCCGCTTCATTGCAGGTTTCATTGTAGGCGCACTCTTTTTTGGGTGGGGGTTTTTTGTATTAGATGCAATGCCCACGCAAGCGGTGGGAGTAGGGGCGCATACGCTTAAAGACATCTACAACGCCGGAAAAGGAAAAAAGCCAGAGAAAAAAGGTCCCATTTGTACTGGCGCAAATGCCGGCACACCTATGTGTACTCCTCAGTGTTGGAAAAAAGAGGACTGTAATGCAGTAAAGGGAGCAACAGGCGCAGACAGCATTTGGGAGGGTAATAAGACTACAGAGGTAATCTGCGGCCCAAAGGAGGATGGCTGGGGATTTTGTTATCCTGCGCCGGCAGATATCGCTCTTCAGGTTCCCATTGGCAGTTTGACTACGGCAAGCAATGCGGTTCAGTACGTAAAAGCTGCATACGTCTTTCTTTTGGGTATAGCAGGATTGGTTGCGGTAATAGTATTTATGCACGCCGGATTTTTGTGGCTGACTGCTGGCGGCAATGCGGCAAATATAAGCAGAGCAAAAGAATATATCCAAAACGCCAGCCTGGGAATGCTGCTGGTTTTTGGTAGCTACACCTTTTTATCAGTTATTAATCCAGATTTAGTAAATCTTAAAGTACCACGCGCGTATTTGTTTAGAAACCAAGCCTTGGATCTTCAAACGGCAAAAAATATGGAAGGGCAGTTTTGCGATACACAGAACGATGCGCTGGCATGCAAAGCAAGTTGTCAGGGTTGCGCGTGTGTGGGAATTAGAGAGAGCGGCATGAGTGTGCTTGGAAAATATGTTGCATGGGGAAGTACCGCCCTGGCAAGTGCTGGTTTGCTTGGTGGTAGCGGGATTTCTGCTTTGGCGCGCGGTGGTTGGTGGATAACTAAGAAGATAGGCAGCTTTTTTAAACACACGCACAGAGTAGTAGGTGCAACACTGGGCCCAAAGGCAAATGTTTTGTTATTTTTGGGAGAGCTGGCGGCATTAAATAGTGGAAAAGAAGCTTTTGAAGAATGGCTGGGAGGGAATCATGGCTTGCCTTTTGGAGGTGACAGGTTGGGGTTGTGCATAGCGGATAAAAATAAAAATATACCCATTGGTGGTAAATGTGTAGATGTAATTAATTGTAAGGCAGGAGGTGGCAGCAAAGAGCTCAAATGTTTTCAAACAGATTGGATACCAAATGTAGGCGGTTTTGGATTTAAGATAGGTATTTGCTCTGATGGATCAGAAGGTTCTGCATGCGCAAATAATAATGATTGTGATACGCCCCTTATGTCTTGTGTGGATGGTCCAGATAACAGCAAATGGTGCTCAAAAGGAACTAGTAGAAGTCAGGGAAGTCCATGCAATACAAACAATTGCCAAGACGATGCGTGTAGAAGATCGGCGCAGTGTGCGTCTGGATTGAGGTGTGCAATTGTAGAGGAGAACTGGTCTTCTTCTCTTCCTTTTGCTGATACTAACGGACACGGCTGGTGTGTTGATGGTTCCGGACCTACCGGTGCCGGAGGTTTGGCGGCGTGCACAGCAGATGGGGATTGCGACAAAACGGCAGGTGGACAACAGTTAAAATGTCTTGATGGGACTCTTGGTGGTGCACAGGGCAGTAAATCAAAAATCTGCACTTCTTTATGTGATAGTGATAAAAAATGTCAGGATATATGTCCGGAAGGAAAGACCTGTGTCTGTAGAGAAAATTCTGAGAAACGAAAAGTTTGTATGGCTCCATCAGCAAAGGTCGGGCAAGGAGAGCAGTGTGATACTAATGCATGTGAGGGCGATCTAAAGTGTACAAAATATAAAACTGATCTTGGGCGCGTATGTACTAAAGGCGGATTAAATGATGTATGTACCATACAGAAAGAGTGTGGAGAAGGGTTATTGTGCGGCTTTAAGAGTGCTGAACAGACTGTCTGTATGGTAAAGGCGCCATTGCTGGTTCCATGTGAAAGTACCGATGAGTGCGTAGCTGTATACGGGGCAGAGTCACCTGCATTTTGTACGGAAGGAAGGATTGGACAGGTGAAAGTTTGCACACTCGGTTCCATAGGTGCGGTTTGCGCGTCTGACAATGATTGTAATGAAGGATCCTGTAAATACAATAAATGCAGCGAGTAGCCCATACACTTGCAGCGTTTGAGAAACTGTGGTATGCTAACGCGCATGCCAACGGTAAAATCTTCTTCAAAGCAGCCTTTTGATAAAATTTCTATAGTTGGAGCGCGTGAGCATAACCTCAAAAACGTCTCCATAGAGCTGCCAAAAAACAAGCTTGTAGTGATTACTGGCCTTTCTGGTTCCGGTAAATCTTCTCTTGCTTTTGATACCATTTATGCAGAGGGTCAGCGCAGATACGCTGAGTCTCTTTCTTCTTATGCGCGGCAATATATGGAGCTGCGAGACAAGCCAGATGTAGATGAGATTACCGGCCTCTCCCCAACGGTGGCCATAGACCAGCGCGCCATGAGCAACAACCCGCGCTCTACGGTGGGAACCACCACAGAAGTATATGATTTGCTCCGTTTACTTTTTTCTAGAATTGGGCAACAGCATTGTCCGTATTGTGATGAGCCGGTAAAAGCGCACAGCGCAGGGCAAATAGTAGAAGAGATCAGAAAAATGGCCAGAACAGAGGCAGATATTTATCTTTTGGCGCCTCTTTTTGAAGATGTAAAAATGAAACCAAAAGAGTTGCTTCAGCGGCTAGAGAGAACTGGCTATGATACCGTCCGTGCCAACGGCCTGCTTATGCCACTGAAAAATTTTGCAAAACACGCAAAGGCAGATACACCTTATACGGTGGAGTTGGTTATCCGCCACATTACAGATATAAAAAGACAAAAACTCATGCAGCCGGTAGAGCAGGCGCTAGAATATGGAAACGGAAGGCTGCTAGTTTTAGATGAAGATACGGGAGATGAGCATGTGTTCTCAACCCTAGCGCGCTGCGGATCATGCGCCAGATCTTTTGATCCGGTTGAGCCCCGCAGTTTTTCATTTAACAGCCCTTATGGCGCTTGTCCGCGATGTACGGGACTAGGCATCACCCTAGAGGTTGATCCAGAATTGGCTATTCCCAACCCAAGGCTTACGCTGGCAGAAGGAGCCATTCAACCATGGACAAGAATTACCGGCAGCAATGATAAATATCATAAACTACTAGAGGCCGTAGCGCGGGACGAGGGATTCTCTGTTCACACGCCAATACAAGACATGCGTCAGCGCGCTCTGGATTTGGTTATGTACGGAACAGACGGACGCATGCATGATGTAGAAGGAAAACAAACCGTATATGAAGGAGTAATACCAAACTTAACGCAGCGCCACGCCAGCACGGATTCTGATTATGTGAGAAAAGAAATAGAGCAGTACATGAGAGAAAAGCAGTGCCAGACGTGTAATGGGCAGCGATTAAAACAAGAAGCGCTCAGCGTTAAAGTGTGGGATTATTCTATTGCAGACATTGTGCAAATGAGCATAAATGAAGTAGTGGTATTTTTTGAGCAAAAACAAAAAAAGACTGGGCTAGAGAGCAAATTTGAAGAGATTGCTCAGCCTATTTTTAAAGAAGTGCTGACAAGAACGCGGGATCTGGCGCAAGTGGGACTAGGCTATATTCAAATGGACAGATCCGTTGCTACGCTCTCTGGCGGAGAAGCGCAGCGCGTGCGGCTTTCTACGCAACTATCTACTGGATTAACCGGCGTTATCTATATTTTAGATGAGCCAAGTATTGGTCTTCATCCAACGGATAATCTTAAATTAATAGATACGCTCAAGCAACTGCGGGATCTGGGTAACACGGTTATTGTGGTAGAGCATGATCAGGAAATGATGGAGCATGCGGAGTATTTAGTAGATGTGGGGCCGGGCGCCGGAAAACATGGCGGAGAAATTATTGCGCAGGGAACCGTGGAGCAGGTTAAAAAGTTAGAAACGTCTACGGCTAGACATTTGGCTGGAAAAGATAAAATTGAGGTTCCAAAAAAATATAGGAAGACTAACAAGAAAAAAGTTATTACGATTGAAGGCGCAACCGAAAATAATCTTCGCAACATTACGGTTGATATTCCGCTTGGTACGCTGTGCTGCATTACCGGAGTATCAGGTTCTGGAAAATCTACCTTGGTTATAGATATTTTGGGCAAAGCGCTCTCAAAGCATTTTCACAGAGCAAAAGCAGAGCCCGGAGCTCATAAAAAATTAAAGGGTCTAAAAAATGTAGATAAAGTTATCGCCATAGACCAAAGCCCTATTGGAAGAACGCCACGATCCAACCCTGCAACATACACGGGCGTATTTACGGCTATCCGCGATGTGTTTACCAATGTGCCAGAGGCTAGAGCGCGCGGTTATGATGCCGGAAAGTTTTCTTTCAATGTAAAAGGTGGCGGACGTTGTGAGGCCTGCGCTGGAGAAGGATATGTGCGAATCCCGATGCAATTTTTGTCTGATGTTTTTGTGGAATGTGAGGCGTGCGAGGGAAAACGCTATAACAAAGAAGCTTTGGATATTCACTACAGAAACAAGACTATTGCGGATGTTTTGAACATGACGGTAGAAGAGGCGCGTAATTTTTTTTCTGACACGCCAGCTATTGTAGACAAGTTGAAACTATTAGAGGATGTTGGTTTGGGGTATGTGCAACTTGGCCAGCCTGCAACCACGCTCTCTGGAGGAGAGGCGCAGCGTGTAAAATTAGCAACAGAGCTTTCCAGAAGAGCAACCGGAAAAACACTTTATATTTTGGACGAGCCAACAACCGGACTCCACTTTGATGATATAAAAAGATTACTCCACGTGCTTAACGCACTGGTAGATAAAGGAAACACGGTGCTCATAATTGAACACAACCTAGACGTAATAAAAGGAGCAGACTGGGTCATAGACATGGGTCCAGAGGGTGGAAGAAAAGGCGGAGAAGTAGTGGCGCAAGGAACACCAAAGGACGTAATAAAAATAAAAGAAAGCGTAACCGGATCATTTCTAAAACCACTACTAAAATAAAAGCGGCCACGGCCGCTTTTTGGGTTGACAAGCAGGCCATCTGTGATACCCTAATTTAAACCAAGGAGGCAGCGTGCTAGCAAGAGGAATGAGAGAGTGGGAGATGTTAGATTGGATTGTGTTTAGTGTCATTGGTTGTATAGTCTCTGGGTTTATTGGGTTGGCAACGGCAGATGCAGCTGCGGCTAGAGATAAAAAAGTTGCCGCATCATCGTTTGCAACAAACATGGGCGAGTTTGTTACAGCGTTTGAAAATCCTCAGGAGCCGAATGTTAGATTCAAGTCTAAAGACGAGTGCGCCAAGACAACACACGCCTGGATTACCTATGATGCGGTTTCTTGGCAGACTCCTCCTGCAGTGGCCACGGTGAAGCTTAAAAGGAAGAGCGTGGCTTTGTATCAGCGGGTGACATGCGGCTGGGTTAAATCAAAGAATGAAAATCGGCTGACAGTAACGGTTTGTGACTGCAAGCTGGCACTTTAGTTTTTTAGCGCGAGGAAAAGTCGCGTTTTTTGTTCTGTTCATTTTATTGCCATAATGGTTCCATATGAATATCTACGCAAATAAAAATTACTGGATGATCGGTGGTACATTTTTTGCTGCTTTATTTATAGCAATGCTTTTTTTGGTGCAGCCAGTATTGGGTAGGTTGCTACCAACAGGTTATATAGGTGGAGAGCTGGTTATGAGCGCTGCTGGCACAGAGGTGTATTTTGTAAACGTGGATGGATTTAGGTACGTATTTCCCAACGAAAGAGTATATTTTAGTTGGTATGAAAATTTTGAAAGAGTGCGGCATGTTTCAGGATACGAGCTTGCAAGTATTCCTTTAGGTGGTGTGGTGCGCTATAGGCCAGCAACAAGATTAATTAAAGTGCCTGATGATCCTAAAGTGTACGCGGTCAAAGGCGGCGGAAAAGTGGCTTGGATTACCACAGAAGAATTGGCGGTAGAGCTTTATGGAACAGATTGGAATCAGAAAATTGATGATATGAACCCGTCATTTTTTGTGGCTTATGAGGTTGCAGACCCTATCATGGAAGCCGATGATTTTCATACAGACTTCATCAGAGAAAGCACTCCTACGGTTAGCTCAGATATTGGCTGCGGCGATTATGCAGAGAATTTAGAGACATGCTCTTCTTATAGATGTCATAGGCCGGCGCTTTTGCCGCTTGTTGCAACACCTTCATACAGTAACATAATGGGTATGGTTGGTGATGAGTGCAGGGTGGCCACCGGTGTAACTGAAACAGCAAATGCAATTTCGGTAATTTGTATGTACTCTGCAGATGATTTGCCTGCGATAGCTGAGCATCAGAGATTGGTAGACAACGCTACTTCAATTACCAGTAGAACCTCTGTCAAATTTGGGGACGATGGTGTGCAAACGGAAAGCATTACAACCATTGACGGAGTGGAATATGAGACGCCGTGGGTAACCGCGTGCGTGGCATCAGAATAATATTAAAAAATCGCCTTAGACGGCGATTTTTTATTTCTTGGTTGCAACTTTTTTCTCCTTTAAGCGTTTCTTGAATTTTGGATCGCGGATAAAACCAAGTTTTGAGCGGCGGACCTTGAGGGTTTTTACCACCTCTATGCGGTCTACCAGTGGTGAGTAGATAGGAAATATTTTTTCTACTCCCACACCGTTGCTTACCTTGCGTACCGTAATGGTGGCGCCTGGTTGTTTGCCGTGTTTTGCGGCAATAACGGTTCCTTCAAAAACCTGCACACGCTCTTTTACTTCACCTTTTTTTCCAACATCTTTAATTTTTTGGTGAACCCGCACAATCATGCCAGATTTTATCTGTGGTTTTTCTGCGGTTGTGGTTTCTGTCATATGCGCATCATTGTAGCAGGCATGTAAATATATGTCAATACGTAGTGCCTCATTTACAGATGTTTGATATTATAGAAGCGTAAGTACGTAATGTTATATGAAGAAAAATGAAGTAGTCCCGCCAACAGAGAGCGATTTTGATGGAAAAACAGAGAGACCCAAATCTTTTCTAGAAAAATTTAGACATGAGGGTGGTGGAAAGCTCAATAAGTTGGGCCGCATGGGTGCGCTTATTGTTTTAATGAATACGATGCCTACTCTAGAAGGGCAGTCTTTTGCCATGGATCAAGAGCCGGCAAAAAAATCTGGGACTATTGAGGACACCATGAGCGGCCCCGATATGGAAGAGCTTAAGGAGCTGCGGCCAAATAATATTACCATAGATGATCATGAAATTACGCTGGATTATTCTGATGGATCAGGTGAGGGAACGGCAGAGACGGTGGTGGACGGAGACATGATTACCTCAGATGGCGTAGCAGAGTTTGAATACGGAGGAGCAGATTATGGTAATGCAGAGTTGCAGGAGAGTGAGAGAGACAATATAAAAGATCAGCTAAGAACCGTTATAGATGGAGCACTCGCCGATTATAGTGAATGGGGAATAGATACTGATTCTGCGGTAGATAAAGTCTCTATTGGTGGGCCGGTTAGTTCTAGTCCAGAGGGAAATATTACACAGAAGGGGCAAGATGCAAATCAGAGATTATCAGAGCAGCGCGCGGAGATAATGAATGAGGTGGCGCAGGAGCTTTTGCAAGAATATGGTTTTAGTGAAGACATGGTGAGTGTTGATTTTTATGGAGAGGGCGTCTCTGGTGATATTACGGATTTAACCGATAGGCTAGAGAATGATTTGGGATTTGATTTTGAGGGAAGTGATGATCAGGTGCGCTTAGAGACAAATGAATTTGTTGCAGATTATCATGATGGCAATTGGGATGCTATTTTTGATAGGCTTCCTGATGATCTAGCGGAGAGTCCTGCACAAAAAGAAGCCCTCAAGCTAAAAATTGCAGAAATTTATGATCAGGAAATAGCGGCCGAGCGGTCTGCTGATGTGCAAGTATCGCTTGAGAGCAAAGATGTAAAAGTTATAGCGCCAGAGAACCAAATGGCTACGACAGAAGATACGCCGCCAAAAAAAGTCGTGACGTTCTTAAAAGAGTATTATGATCCTGCCAAAAGAGGGTCTAACACACCTGGTGTGAATCCGCCATCTGGACCAACGGGATACCCACCGCCAGAACCTCGTGGGCCTAAGCCTCCTGTTGAGGGCGGTGTGCCTGTCCCGGTGCCTGTCCCAGAGCAGCCAAAGGATCCAAAGATGCCAGGAAGAGGAGAAACAGGTCCGCAAGGGATTCCATCTGATCCAGAGATTCCCATAGAGCCGCCGCAAGAAGTATCTGAACCCCAAACCGATCCAGAAGACCCGCCAGAGGATCCTCCAATAAAAACCACTGATCCACCAGAGATAACAAAATATGAGAAATTCTTGAGAAGAAAAATGCTTAAGAAGAGCCCTAAGCATTACGTTGGACCTAAGCGAGCAAGAAAGGTAATGTCAAAACACATAGGAACAAAAGGCTCGGGGGGAAGAGGAGTATTTGGCTAATTAAAAACGCCGCTTTATGCGGCGTTTTTAATTATGTCAGCAATTCTTGAAATTGATTGTTTTAGTTTTCCATTTCTGTTATCTACCGTATGGTCATAGAGATTTTTGTGCTCTAGCCATTGTTTGGTATAGGACATTCTCTCCGCAATTTGATCCTCAGTCATACCGCCTCTGCCTCGGATTCTTTGCTCTAGGTGCTCAAGAGGAGCTGTTATAAGAATAGAAGGTGTATCCGGAAGAAGCTCTTTTGCGCTCTTTACACCCTTGTAATCAATTTTCCAAATAAACACATCATTGCTTTCCTGCGCTTTTTTAATTGCTTTATAAGAAACACCATAGAGCTGGTCATTGTATTGTCTGGCGTGCTCAAAAAATTTATCTTCTTTAAGATCTTCCAAGAATTTCTCTTTAGATACAAAGTGGTAAGGGTTTCCCTCTGATTCTCCCGGTCGCATTTTTCTGGTAGTGGTAGTAATAATGCGTTTTATGGGCATGATTTTTTGTAGCCCAGAGATAATGCTGTCTTCTCCTGCTCCGGATGGTCCAGATAAAATAATGATCATACTTTTGGCGTTAGCGTTTGCAGAAATTTTGCCAACTCATCCGGGAGCGGAATTTCAAAGTCAACTTTTTTTTCATCAAGATTAGTAAACCCTAACTTGGTAGCATGCAAAAAGAGCCTTTTTGCAGAGTCATCAATTTTTTGATTCTGTCTTTTGTGTCTGTAGAGTGGATCTCCCACAACAGCATGATCAATGGCAAAAAGATGCACGCGTATCTGATGGGTTCTTCCTGTTTTTGGTTTAACGCTTAGCAATGTTGCGTTTGCGTAGCGTTTTTTTATTTCATAGTCCGTGATAGCCTCCTTACCTTCTTGAGAATTTGGTCTGGCCGCCATTTTCCCGCCGTTTTTGCTTCTAGCAATAGGAAAATTTATGGTTCCTAGCTCATCTTCCAGGAGACCATGTACCAGAACAGAATATTCCTTATCTACGGTGCGAGATGCAAATTGGGATTTTAGATTATCGTAAGATTCCTGTGTTAAAGCTATTACCATAAGGCCGCTTGCGTCTTTATCTAGTCGGTGCATTATACCGGGACGGAGCTCTGGATCATCGCCAACATCATGAGACTGTGGGTATTTTTGTTTAATCCAACTTGCCAGTGTGTGTTTTTCCATTCGGTCTGTTGGGTGTGCCAAGAGACCGAAAGGCTTATTAATAATTACGTATTCATCAGTTTTTTCTATTACCTCTACTGGTAATGGTTTGCTTTTGTCCTCCGTAATGGCAATACTTGGTTTTGAGACAACGGTTTTAAATACAACAATGTCATTTTCTTTGAGAAAATGGTGTGGGGCTAAAATAGGATCATTGGCAACCGTGACGCCACCAATTTTAATAATTTTTTGAATTTTACTTCTGGAAATATCAGGAAGCATGCGTACCAAAAAATGATCCAGGCGCGAGCCCGCATCGCTTAATTGAGCAATAAATGATGCTTTCATATGAGCCGCAGTATAGCACGCTTGAAAAAAAGCGCAAAAGATGGTATTATTTGTGCCGTATGGCTTGCGTCTACATTTTAAGATCAGAAAGTGGAAGGTATTATGTGGGCAGTGCGATTGATGTTGATTCTCGTTTGAGACACCATAAGGGCGGATTTACTCATTCAACTGCTCGCATGGGTAAGTTGGAGGTTGTGTTAGTGCAGCAGTATGAGACTCTGAAAGAAGCACGTTTCGTTGAAAGAAGGATAAAGAGAATGAAAAGGAAAGATTACATTGATAAGATGGTGGCCGACGGAAAAATCAAAATTAAGATGCGTGAGTAGCTCAACCGGCAGAGCGCGAAGCTTATACCTTCGTGGTTCCAGGTTCAAGTCCTGGCTCACGCACGAGTAGCCCCGACGCCCGAAGGGGTCGGGGGGCCGACTGAAACGTCGGCCCTCAACCGGCAGAGCGCGAAGCTTATACCTTCGTGGTTCCAGGTTCAAGTCCTGGCTCACGCACAAAAGAGGCCCTTGACTAAGCAAGGGTTTTTTGTTATGCTTTTTGCCAATGCCAAGGGGGCTATGTGACAGAAGTGGACACCAGCAAAGTACACAAAGTTTTTGTTGAGTTAAACAATGACAGGAAGATGGGGTTTGTGTATTTTTCGTGCAAGAAAGGGGTGAGGAGAGGCACACTTTTTGTGCATAAGCCCGCGCGCGTTAGAACAGCGCGGAGCATCGTGGTAGATGTGGATGGTGGACAGGCCGGACACAAAGAAGACGTTACGCTTACACTAGATCCCGATGATTGGGTTTACGTTACCCTTGATAACGCCGGGTATTGCAAGGTGAGGGTGCGGCTCGCTCAAGTTCAGTGTGCCAATCTTGCAGGTCACGGCCGCTTTTATTTTGAAGTTCAGGGGGCGGATCAAGCCAGAGGAAGGTAAAGTGGGACGCTGTGGAAACGCAGCGTTTTTTTATTGTTGACACCTATTGACACCTTTTGATACCATAAAGCTTAACTATGCCAGAGATTAAGCCACTTGAGGTGTACACCACCAAAGAAGCGCAGGAGCTTCTTAAGGTAAGCACCAGCACGATGAAACGTCTTTTAAAAAAGGGGCTCATACGTGCAAACAAAGTAGGGGGTCGCTACCGAATTTTAGGTAAAGAGCTTTTGCGTGTTGTCTCTCCGCAAGCGGAGCAGAAGGCTACAAAAGCGTACCTTGGCCTAAAGAAAAAGGTAGTTGAAGAGATAAAGGATTGGTAGGGAGGCCCACTTATGCAAACTATTATAAAGCCAGAACGCTGGCTTAAAATTGATTTTAAAGAATTGTGGCATTTTAGGGAGCTTTTTTATATTTTTGCGTGGCGCGATGTGATGGTGCGGTACAAACAGACGGCCATAGGTATTGTGTGGGCCATTTTGCAACCATTTATTATGATGGTTGTTTTTAGTGTCTTTTTTGGAAAAGTCGCAGGCATTGATAGTGGCGATATTCCGTATCCCATTTTTTCATATATGGGTCTTTTGTACTGGAATTATTTTTCTAATGCGCTCAATGGTGCATCTGCTAGTTTGGTGAGTAATCAGGCAATGGTGCAAAAAATTTATTTTCCTCGTTTGATTGTGCCGCTTTCTGGTATTTTTGTATTTTTGGTTGATTTTGTTTTTGCTGCCGTAGTTTTGGGTGGGCTTATGATTTATTACCACATACCTCCTACCTTTTTGGGTATTGCCATGGTTATCCCTTCATTGCTGATCAGTACTATTGCCGCGGCCGGTCTCGGCCTCTTCTTTGCGGCGGTTAACGTAAAATTCAGAGACGTAAGATACGCGCTGCCATTTTTTATCCAACTGCTTATTTTTGTAACACCGGTTATCTATCCAACCGGTGTGCTTGGAAAATATGAGTGGCTCTGGTTTTTAAATCCTATGAGTGGCGTTATCTCTACCATGAGAACAGCTATGCTGGGAACGGGCGATATTAATTGGGTGTTGTATGGTGGAGCTGCTGCAGTATCTGTGTTTTTGCTTGTCTTGGGCGTGGTGTATTTTAAAAAAACAGAGCGTTATTTTGCCGATATTGTATGAGGCCGGTAATTCAAGTAAAAAATTTGGGAAAAGAGTACCGCAAGGGGCGGCCAAGTGGTTATGTGGCTCTTAGAGATGTTTTTGCTGGAATCTTGATGAAGCCGTTTAAGTGGTTAAAGATAAAGGTAAGTGCTCCTGATGTTTTTTGGGCGCTCAAAGACATTAATTTTGAAGTACATAAAGGTGAAGTGCTGGGCATAATTGGTTCAAACGGTGCAGGAAAATCTACGCTTTTGAAAGTGCTCTCTAGAATCACCTACCCCACAACAGGAGAGGTTCGTATAAAAGGTATGGTGAGCAGTTTGCTTGAGGTGGGAACAGGATTTCATCCAGAATTATCAGGAAGAGAAAATGTTTATTTGAACGGTTCAGTTTTGGGTATGACGCGAAAAGAGATTAGGAAAAAATTTGATGATATTGTATCTTTTGCAGGAGTTGAAGAATTCATTGACATGCCCATAAAGCGCTACTCAAGTGGCATGCAGGTACGCCTTGCTTTTGCGGTGGCCGCTCATCTTGATCCTGATATTTTAATTGTTGATGAGGTTCTTGCGGTTGGCGATGCGGCGTTTCAGAAAAAATCCCTCGCTAAAATGGAGCGCGTAACACGCACGCACGGGCGGACGATTTTATTTGTTAGCCACAACATGAACGCCATTACCCGATTATGCAAGCGCGTAATTTGGCTTGATGAAGGAAAAATAAGAATGGAGGGTTCTGCCAATAAAGTGGTAGACGCTTATTTAGAAGAATATGGAGGAGAAAGCGCACAGTTTGAATTCCCTCAGGTGGAGTCAGATGAAAAGAAAATTGTTTTAGAGCGCATTGGGATTTATGATCATAATGGCAAGCCGCAACGTAAGCTTGATGTAAGCAAGCCTTTTGAGGTAAGAGTGGACTACACCGTAAAGAAAGATGTGCAGGGAGGATATGTGGGGGTGAACTTTTTTGACTTGACCACTAACACGCAGCTGATGGAATCGTTGGATGTTGACACTAATCCTTCTTTGTATATGCAGCGCCGCGCAGGTTCTTATACAAGCACTTTCAGTTTCCCCGCTGGTCTTTTTAACGCTATTACGCTAAAATTATTTGTCCACGCCGGAGTTTTTCCAAACACCAAAAATAGCGTGCACAAAAGTATGGGGGATTTGACCATCTCCTTTTTTGATCACAACAGCTTTGCCACAAAAGTCATGAGTGGAAGGCGAAAAACCAGCTTGCTCATGAAGGTGCCTACACGTGTTATTTCTCGCCACTAGTATGAACAATCCACTGATTTCCATTATCATCAGGACAAAAAATGAAGAACGTTGGATTACGTTTTGTTTGGATATGATTGGCAGACAAACGTATAAAAATGTTGAGGTTATTTTGGTTGATAATCAGAGCACCGATAATACCGTGGCACTTGCTCAAAAGTATCCTTTAAATTTGGTAACCATAGATAAGTATATTCCTGGCAAGGCGCTTAATGATGGGATAAGGGCGTCTAAAGGCGAATTTATTGTTTGTGTTTCTGCTCATTGCATTCCAAGAGATGAGCATTGGCTTGCTACACTTCTGAAAAATTTTGAAGATCCGCAAGTGGCTGGCGTTTACGGAAGGCAGGAGCCGCTTGGTTTTAGCACGCCAGCAGACCAGCGGGATTTGGTAATTACCTTTGGTTTGGATAAGCGCATTCAAAAGAAAGATAGCTTTTTTCATAATGCTAATTCAATGGTGCGCCGCAGTATTTGGGAGCAGTTTCCTTTTGATGAGCAGGCAACTAATATTGAGGACCGCATTTGGGGCAAGGCAGTGACGCAGGCCGGCTATAGCTTGGTGTATGAGCCAGAGGCATCAGTATTTCATCATCATGGCATCCATCAAGCTAATAAAAAACCAGAACGCGTAGCTGGCGTGGCTCGCATTATTGCAGAAGTAGAAGACCATCTTGAGTTGGATAGATTGCCGGTGTCTCTTGATCCCAGCAAGCTTGAGATAATTGCGTTTGTTCCGGTTCGTGGCCTGCCAGTTCAGGTTGGTAATCATAATTTGCTAGAGCGTTGCATAAAGAATCTGAAGAGTAGCTCATGGATTAAGAAAGTCTATGTGCTGGGCGATGAGCCAAGTTTAGAATCGCTTTGCCAGGCAGTGGGAGCTCATTTAATTGTGCGCCCGCCAGAGCTCTCAGAAAAAGAAACTTCTATTGATCAGGTTTTGGCTTTTGGGTATCGGCAGGTTTTGAGCATGGGAGTGGTGCCAGATATTGTGGTCTACGCTAATTACCTCTTTCCGTTTAGGCCGCCAGCGCTTTTTGACACGCTTATTCACGATGTTCTCTATAAAGGACTAGATTCTGTGATTGCCGCTCGTCCCGAGTATGGACCATATTGGGCCAAACAAGAAGGATCTTTTGAGAGAGTGGATTCTGGCTTTGCTTCAAGAGAAGTAAAGCAGCCCATGATGCAGGGGCTTATTGGTTTGGGGTGCGCATCGGTCCCCAAGTTTATTAAGGAAGGATCAATACTAGGAGAGCGTGTGGGAATGGTTGCATTTGATGATCCGCTGCACAGCATAAAAATAAACAGCAGCACGGACCACTATCATAAAAAAATAGCAGAAGTATTTTTAACATAAAATATGAAAAATTTTTCCATTTTTGGCAGAGAGGTAGGAGAAGGACGGCCCACTTTAATCATTGCAGAGGCGGGACTTAATCATAATGGGCAAATGTCTATTGCCAAGGAGCTCATTGATGTTGCCGCAGATGCGCTCTGCGATGTAGTGAAGTTTCAAAAAAGAGATGTTCCCAATTTGGTTACCAAGGAATTCATGGATAGCGCCGACACGCGCTTCCCTTCTTTTGGGAGAACATACAGGCAGATACGCGAGTACGTAGAATTTTCAGAAAGAGAACTTCTAGAGTTAAAAGAATATGCGCAGAGCAAAGACATTGCGTTTTTAGCAACGCCATTTGATATACCATCCGCACAAATGCTTGAGCGTATTGGAGTGGAGGCTTACAAAAGCGCCAGTCATAATCTAACACACCTGCCGCTGCTAGAGCATTTGGCAAAACAAGGCAAGCCAATAATAGCGTCTACCGGCATGTCTACGCCGGAGGAGGTGGACGGGGCAGTGGCGGTTTTGCAAAAATACCAATGCCCATTTGCGCTGCTGCATTGTGTGTCTTCTTACCCAACAAGAGCGCAGCTTATTAATTTGCGAGGAATGGATTATCTGCGCGAAAGATACGGAGTGCCCGTGGGATACTCAGGTCATGAGGATTTGGCTATGGGATACTTGCCAACACTGGCTGCCGTTGCACGCGGTGCTGCTATTGTTGAGCGTCACATAACATTAGACACTCAAATGGAAGGATTTGATCATAAGCTTTCAGTGGACCCATCTTCTCTAAAAAATATGGTGCGCGACATTAGGCTAGTGGATACTATGTTGGGATCAGGAGGAAAGCAACTACTCCCAGAAGAAATGGTAAAACGTGATCAGCAGCGTGTCTCCATTGTGGCCGCTCACAGTCTGCCGGCAAATACCGTGATTACCCAGGACATGCTTGCATTTAAAGGCCCGGGAACAGGAATAGCAGCTTATAAAGTAAATGAGGTTGTAGGAAGATCAACAAAAGAATTTATAACAGAAGATACCCTTATTACGTTTGACATGCTTGTATGAGCGATGAATTTAGAGGGGAAGATTTAGCTCCGTTAGTTTCTTATTTAACAGAGTACAGAGACTGTCTTGTGTGCGGCAGTGATAACAATGAACTGTGGGCTAGTTTTGGTGTCTATAAAGCTGTTCAATGTAGCGACTGCAGTTTTGTTTGGATGAATCCATTTTGTAACAATCGAGGACTCAGCTTTTATTATAGAGATTACATTGGCAAAAGGCGGTTGTCTGATGGGAAGAAAATGGAGCAGCGTGCCATCCAGTATCAGGAGGATGGTCGCTTTTTGGAAAATTTTGTGAAAGAAGGAAAGCTGCTGGATGTGGGATGTAATGGTGGCTTTTTTTTGGCATCACTTTCATCGGGTTTTGATAAGCATGGGGTAGAGATAGACATGCACGCCGTCATGTATGCGCGAGAACATCATAGATTTGGCAGCCAAGTGCTTTGCGTTGATTTAATGGAGTCTCCATATGAGAATGAGAGTTTTGATGTTATCACCATGCGCGGCACAATAGAGCACATGCCTAATCCGGCGGGCGCCATTGAGAAAATTAGCAGCTTGCTAAAACCGGGGGGGTATTATTACGTCACCGCAACCCCAAATGTAGACAGTCCGGCGGCGCGCATATATCGGGAGCAATGGACGCTTTTTCATCCCGTGCAACATATTTATCATTTCAGTCCGCGAACCCTCTCTATTTTGTGCGAGCGATTTGATCTGGAATTGATTGCGGAGAGTTTTCCGTATGAGCAGACGCCTTATGCTGATGTTCCCAATGATGTGTCTGCAATTATTGATGCAAAACGCCTGCGCGAAGCTGGAGAATCGTTGCCCGTGAGTGGGCCGTTTTGGGGTAGTATGATGAGTCTTGTTTTCAGAAAGAAGAATTTATGACAATGCGGGAGTACAACCGGAGTTCATCACCGCGAATACTCGGTGTTATTTTAGCGCGCGGCGGATCTAAGGGTGTGCCACGAAAAAATATCAAGCCACTTTTGGGCAAGCCTCTTATAGCATATACCATTGAGGAAGGTCTCAAATCCACTCACCTTACTGATTTGATCGTCTCTACTGAAGATAAGGAAATATCAGACGTTGCAAAACAATGTGGCGCGCGCGTTCCTTTTGTTCGCCCTGATCATTTGGCAACAGACAACGCAACATCAAAAGCATGCTTGCAACACGCGGTTACAGAAATGGAAAAAATTACTGGCGAAAAATATGATTACATAATTGAGTTGATGTGCACCAATCCGCTTAAGAGTGTCCAGGACATTGATGCCATAATAGAGAAGCTGATTGAGACGCGGGCGGATTCCGTAATTGGTGTTGTCCAGCTTGACGACCATCATCCGGCAAGGATCAAAAAAATTGTGGATGATAGAATAGTGGATTTTTGTATCCCGGAGCCAAACGGAGCGCGCAGGCAAGATCTAAAACCAGAGGCATACATTAGAAACGGCAGTATTTATGCCATGAAGCGTGATGTGCTCATGATTCAAGACCGGCGGTATGGCACGCCAGATTCCAGGCCATACATTTTTCCTCCAGAGCGCTCCGTAAATATAGATAATAAAATAGATTGGGATATGGTGGAGCGCCGTATGTCAGAAGGAGCTGGTCAGAAGATACTATGCGCAACACCCATAAAGCATTTGAAAGGGGTATATGAATTGTTAGAGCAAGCTGGCCCAGTTTTGTACCACCCCTATATAAAAAAAGAGGAACTGACATCTTTGCTAAAGAGTGATCAAAGCATAACGGCACTTTTTGTAAATCCAAATAAAATGGGTTTTGTACTGGATCGGTCTGTGCTTAGCAATACGGGTGTAAAAGTCATCAATACCGCCTCAACCGGGCTCAATCATATTGCAGTAGAGCAAGTGCGGGAACTGGGGATAGACATTCTATCTCTTACTGAAGATCGTCACATTATTGAACAGCTACCCTCTACCAGCGAGCTAGCTTTTGGTTTGATGTTGTCTCTGCTTCGTCCCATTGGGCCGTCTTTTGATTCTGTTAAATCAGGAAAGTGGGACTACGAGCCGTTTATGGGTCATCAGGTTCGTGGGTTAACCCTTGGGGTAATTGGATACGGAAGATTGGGCAGTCTTATGGCTGAATACGGAAAAGCATTTGGTATGCGTGTGCTCGTTTATGATCCTCTTAAAAAAATTGATGGAGTTGAGCAAGTGGCGCTGAGTGTTTTGCTTGAAAACTCAGACGCGGTGTCTTTGCATGTTCATGTGAGCGATCAGACCAGAGGCATGATAAGCGCTTCTGCCATCAGGACTATGAAAAAAGGTGCTGTTTTAATTAACACCTCCAGAGGTGAGATTGTGGACGAGCATGCTCTAACAGACGCTTTGCGGTCTGGACACCTAGGCGGTTATGGTACTGATGTTTTGGCTGATGAGTTTGAAGACATAGAAAAAAGTCCACTTTTGACAGCTGCCAGAGACGGTTTGCCGGTGATTGTTACGCCACACATAGGAGGAATGACGTGGGAAGGTCAACAGCTTGCCTTTTCTCATGCTGCTAGAAAGTTTTTGAATAAGGAAAACGTATGATTTCATCCGAGGTTATTCAAAATGGACCGGGCAGATCTAGCAGGGTAGATGCCATCAGGCAAAGATTGGTGCGTTGGATTTCTCCAGCCAAGAGAGACAATCTTGCGGTGGTGTTAACCGCCACTGTTCAGGTTCCCAGCGGGGTTCATATAAAAAGAACCAATACAGAGCTTCGCCACGATGATTATAAATGGGCTCTTAAAAAATGGCTTGGAAATCAATCCAGTGTTTCCAAGTTGGTGTTTGTTGAGAATTCTGGGTTTCCGCTGGATGAGCTGAAGGAAATTGCGCAGCACCACAATCCGTACGGCAAACGAGTAGAGTTTTTATCATTTGATTCAAGTGGAAGACAAAATAGAGACAAGAGTTTTGGGGAATTGATGATTATGCGCTACGCATTGGATAATTCTGTGCTTGTTGCAGAATCTGACTACATTGCTGAGGTTGGTGGGCGCGTATTTATCAGAAATTTCGACGCAATCATAAAAAGGATTCCAGAGCAGTTTGATGTTATCAGCTGCTGGCTTGGGAATTTTTCTAATGCCGATCTCAATTTGATTCTCATGAAAAAGAGCTTTTTTGATGAGCGCATTTTTCCGTATTTATCACGTTTTATTGATGTGGATAGAACGCTATCATATTTTGAGCGAGAATTTTCCAAGGCGGTGCATCTGTCTTTGGCTGATGATTATAGGTGGTATCCCTATCCCGTAGAGCCGTGGGTGCAAGGCATTGGCGGCGCCAAGAATAAATCTTATGGGCGCGGATTTTGGTACGTGATTAAGGGAACAATTATTACACGGCTGTTTTGCAGACAGTACAAAATGTCTCACGGTTACAACAGGAAACATATACTAGATATTTGGGACATAAAACCAGAGGCAAGACATAATTCTGTATTAAAGGTTCTATGATATCCGGTGTTATAACAAAAGATATTGTTGAGCACCATGATGATCGTGGTTATTTTTCAGAATTAGTAAAAATGGGAGAGCCTACTTTTAAAGGTATAGCTCAGACCAGTTTTTCTCAGACTCATCCGGGTGTTATAAAGGCATTTCATTGGCATAAAAAAACCACGGAGATGTGGTGTCCTCTTTTTGGGAGCGCTCAAATTGTTCTCTATGATTTAAGAGAAGGGAGCCCAACACAGGGAGAGACTAATGTTTTTTACGGCGGTGGTAGAGCGCGCAAAATTATTGTAATACCGCCAGGCGTGGCTCATGGCTACCGCGTTTTAGGTTCTGAGCCGCTGGGAATGCTTTATCACGCAAGTATCCCATATGATCCAAGTGCGCCCGACGAGTTCAGAATACCATTTGATCACCCTCAAATAAATTTTGACTGGAAAACGCACCATCGTTGATATGTCTGCACAAAAAAACATTTTAGTTTTGGGTGCTGCAGGTTTTTTGGGATCCAATATGATACGGCGCGTTTTGCTGGAAGATAATGTATCAGTTACCGCCGTGGATTCTTTGGATCCGGATTTGTACAGCTCTATGGATAATTTGAATGGAGTACTGGACAAGATTACTTTTTTGCAAAAGGATGTTACCAATCCTAAAGTATTGCGAGAGATAATTCCTAATCACGATATTATTTTTTGCTGTGCTGCACAAACGTCTCATTTAAGATCAGTGCAAGATCCTCTTTATGATGCAAAAGTGAATTGTATTGGCATTCTTATGCTGCTTGAAGCAGTGCGCACCCTTAATCCAGAAGCAACGGTTGTCTATCCGTCTACCAGCACCATAGTGGGGAAAGCATTTTCTGATGTCATTGATGAGAATCATAGAGAAAGGCCACTGGATATATATTCGGCAAACAAAGCAGCGGCCGATAAGTATTTTCAAATTTATCATTCGCTGCATGGGCTGAAAACCATCATACTTCGTTTCGCAAATTTGTATGGACCAGGAGGTAAGCCCTATCCCATTTTTGGTTTTATGAATTATTTTATTAGCCTAGCAGCTCAGGACAAGTCCATAACGGTTTATGGAGATGGGGCCCAAAAGAGAAACACCATGTACATTGATGATGCAACGGACATAATGTGGTCGGCTGCTCACAATCCGCAACTAATTGGAGATCCTTATTATGCGGTTGCTGATGAGCATCATAGTGTAGCAGATATTGCCAAACTCATGGTTCAGGTTTTCAAAAAGGGAAGTGTTGAGTTTATTCCGTGGCCAGACATAAGAAAAAAAATAGAGATAGAACATGTGCGCATTTCTCCAGCCGCTCTGCACAGAAGGACGGGGTGGAAGGCGCGTTATAGTCTGCAGGAGGGTCTAAAAAAAACAGCTGCGCATTATGATTGAAGACAAGCCAATCGTTATAACGGGAGCCTTAGGTCATATTGGATCTGGCTTTATTCATAGAGGAATTACGCCGGGCGAGCATTTTATTTTGATAGACGATTTAAGCTCTCAGCGATATGCCAGTATTTTTGGTCTACCAAAAGAGGCGCGGTATACCTTTATACAAGGCGATATAAATGAGATGGATTTTCAAGTAATTGAAGGTGCGCGTGTTGTTATTCATTTGGCGGCCATAACTGACGCTGCTAGCTCTCATGATAAAGCCCAGGAGGTGGAGCGCGTAAATTATGTGGGTCTAAAGCGCGTAGCTGACGCATGTTTGCAACATGGTGTACCGCTTATTTTTCCCTCAACCACATCGGTATATGGAAGCCAGGCACAACGCGTAGATGAGACGTGTAGAGAGTTGGCGCCGCAGAGTCCGTACGCGCAGGCAAAGCTTCAATCAGAAGAATATTTAAGGCACCTGCAAAGCCAAGGCTTAAAATTTGTGATCTGTAGATTTGGAACTATATTTGGTCCTTCTGCTGGATGGCGTTTTCATACGGCCGTTAACAAGTTTATCTGGCAAGCCGTAAATGGTCAGCCACTTACGGTTTGGAAAACGGCATGGCAACAACGAAGACCGTACTTAGATTTAGCGGATGCCATAGCTGCGCTCAGATTGATTATAGATAAGAATATCTATGATGGGCATATCTATAACGTGCTCACTGCAAATTACACCGTGGAAGATATAGTAAAAAGCATTAAGAAATATGTGCCAAGCGTTAAAGTTAGTTACGTGGATAGCCCCATTATGAATCAGCTGTCTTATGATGTTGATGGAAAGAAATTTGAGACGCAAGGATACTGCCCTCAAGGAAGTCTGGATTTAGGTATTTTTAATTCACTGCAACAATTAAAAGGAATCAGCTCTACCTATGAATATTAAACTTCAGCCTGTCATTGATTTTGGCATGATGCCTATTGCCAATGCTTTTGTTAAGCCGGGCCAAGTACGCGACGAGTATTTTTATAATATGGTGGTTGGCTATGATCCTCAGACGCATGCCATTGGATTATGTAATACCGTACCACCAGAGAAAATGTTTCATGATGAGTATGCTTTTTTTTCTTCAACCTCAAAGGCAATGCAGCAGCATTTTTTTGACACTGCTGTTAGACTTTTGCCCTATGCAAAAGAAGGCATGGTTGTTGAGGTGGGGAGCAATGACGGGATTATGCTGGATGCGTGGAAGCATTTGGGTGTGCGCGCCATTGGGGTAGAGCCTTCAGGAAATGTAGCAGAAGAATCTAGAAAAAGAGGTCACAGCGTCTTGTCAGAGTTTATGAGTGAGCAAACCGTTGATACGATATTGCAGAAAGGAAAAGTGAGTTTGGTTTTTGGAGCCAACGTATCGTGCCATATAGAAGATTTTATTTCTTACATAAAGTGCGTCACAAGACTCATAGGAAAAGAAGGTGTATTTGTTTTTGAGGATCCGTATTTTTTGGACATGGTTGCCAAGACCTCATATGACCAAGTTTATGATGAACATCTATGGTATTTTACGGTTAGTTTTATGAACAAGGTGCTAGCGCCAATGGGGTATCATGTTTTTGATGCAGAACATATTGGCGTGCATGGTGGACAACTGCGTATGTTTGTAGGCCACAAGGATTCTTTTGAAAAAACAGGAGCTGTTGATTACTGGTTGTCTTTAGAGCATGATCTTCCTACCAAGTTGGCTTTCTTTAAACACAATATAGAGAAGTCAAAAACAGCTTTGGTAGATTTATTGTATGGGCAGAAGAAGGCGGGAAAGCGGATGTGTGGTTTTGGCGCAAGCTCTAAGGGTGTTATTGTCGCAAATTACTGCGGTATTGGTCCAGACCTTTTGCCCTTCATCACAGACAACACCCCAATCAAGCAAGGAACGTTATATCCGGGAGTCCACATACCGGTTGTTCCACAGGAGCAGTTTAAAAACGTAGATGTGGCCGTGCTGTTTGCGTGGAATCATTTTAAAGAGATAGATAGAAGTCAAAGAGATTTTCGTGATAGAGGTGGGCAATGGATTACCCACGTTCCTACTCCTAGAATTCTATGACCGTGCCTTTTATTGATTTAAGGCAGGAGGCCGCTCAGATAAAATCTGATTATCTTTCTATTGTTTCAGAGATTCTTGACAGCGGATATTTCATGTTGGGGCAGCACGTTGAGAAATTTGAAAAGGCTTTTGCTTTGAGACAAGGCGTGGCTCATTGTGTTGGTTTGAGCGCTGGGGCAGACGCTCTTTATTTGGCACTGCATACTTTGGGTATTGGCCAGGGGGATGAGGTAATTGTTCAAGGAAACGCATACAATGCCAGCGTTACCGCCATTTTAAGAGTAGGTGCCACGCCTGTTTTTGTTGATGTGGATCTGCAGACAGCACGCATGATGACCGGCCAAATTGAGGCCGTCATTACTGAAAGAACTAAAGCGATAATGCCGGTACATTTGTACGGGCAGAGCAACAACATGGCCGCCATATCTCTTATTGCAAAGCAGCATGGTCTAAGGATCATAGAGGATTGCGCTCAGGCACATGACGCTCTTTGGGATGGAAAGCCCGTGGGTAGCTATTCAGACATTGCGGTGTTTAGTTTTTATCCGACAAAAAATTTGGGCGCCTTTGGAGATGCTGGTTGTATTGTTACCAACAATTGGGATCATGCGGAGAAAATAAGAGCTTTGCGCAATCTTGGACAAGCTAAGAAAAATGATCACATATATGAAGGTTACAATATGCGTATGGACGTATTTGAGGCGGCGTGTCTTAATTTAAAAATGGAGCACTTATCATCATATACGCAAGCGCGGATTTCAGCCGCACAGTTTTACCACCAGAATCTAAAAAGTGTTACTCCTTTGGGGCAGGATCCTCGTGCGCAGCATGTCTATCATCTGTATGTAGTAGTGTGTGATGATCGTCAGAAAATAATAGATGCGCTAGAAAAAAAAGATATAGGCTACGCCATTCATTATCCTCTCCCGGTTTATGATCAGCCTTTTTTTAAAGGAGAGCGACCAGACTGTCCAAATACTGATAGGCTTTGCAAAAGCATTTTGTCTCTCCCACTTTTTTCTAATATTAGTCAAGATCAGCAGCAAGAAGTTGTTGCTGCATTATCCATATGAATGAAACAACAAGAATCGTCTCGTATGATCATCACAACTTTCCCTTTGCTCCGATAACAGTCAATAATTTTAATACAGAACTTCCAGCACAAGTAACGGATCTTGGTGAGCTTCATGCTGTTGTCAAACGAATGGGAATTGAATATGGTCCTATAACATCTGAGTCCTCTCAACAAAGCATTTTTCACGATCTGCACTACAAGTATCAGGAAGAAATGTTCTTGCCCTTGTATCGCCGCTTTGTTAAAGAGGTAATTCATCCGCTATATGGTGAGCCAATAGTCTATCAAGCACGGCCAACTTTTAGAGTTCATCTTGTGGGCAACATGGCGGTGTCTGAGTTTCATAAGGATGGAGATTACAACCACCTTCCGGCGGAGCTTAATTTTTGGGTACCGCTGACACGCGTGTTTGATACTAATGCTGTGTGGATTGAAAGTGAGGTGGGGGCGGCGGACTTTAAACCTCATGAGCTAAATTACGGACAGATGCTTATTTTTAAAGGAGTGGCATTAGATCATGGAAACAAGTCAAACACGACAGACAAAACACGGGTCAGCTTTGACTTTAGAGCTCTGCCCAAGAGGGATTTTGTAGAAACGGGAAAAACAACGCTTACTCAAAAAGTGCCGCTAGAGATTGGTGGCTACTATGATGTTATACAATAGTATGAGCACGCATAATATAAGAATGGCTGATCCGTGGATTACAGAGCACGAGGTCTCAACTGTGACAGACATGATGAGAAATGGCTGGAAGAATTATGATTACGTGGAAAAGTTTGAGCCAGCATTTGCCCGTTATCATGATAGAGTCTATGGGATCATGACTCCCAATTGTACTTCTGCACTTCATCTACTTTTGCTTGCTTTGGGCATAGAGCAAGGAGATGAGGTTATTGTGCCGGAGTGCACGTGGACAGGATCAGTTGCGCCTATTACTTATGTTGGTGCGGTTCCTGTTTTTTGTGACATTCAGGTAGATAATTGGTGTTTGGATCCGGATTCTGTTGTCGGGAGAATTACAGAAAAAACCAAGGCTATTATTGCGGTAGATCTGTATGGAAATATGCCAGATATGGATCGTTTGCAAGCTATCTGTGATGAGCGCGGAATTTATTTGATAGAAGATGCGGCAGAGGCTTTAGGATCTAAGTATAAAGGAAAGAGGGCTGGAGCTTTTGGTGTGGGAAGTGTGTTTAGTTTTCACAGAACCAAAACGCTGACAACGGGAGAGGGCGGGATGTTGCTCCTTGATGATCAAAAGCTATATGAGCGGGCTATGTTCTTGCGGGATCACGGGAGATCAAAGACTGTGTCTTATTACACACTTGAGGCTACGCCAAAATATATGCCGTCAAATTTGCAGGCGGCTATAGGTTATGCTCAATTTGAGCGACTAGGAGAGTTGGTGGCCAGAAAACGCGAGATTTTCTTTGGATACAAACAGCGTTTGGCAGATGTGGCGGATATTACCATGAATGAAGAGTCTGAAAACGTCTATAACGGTGTATGGGCGCCATCTGTTGTTTTTGGATCAAAGCACGGTGTCAGCAAACAGATGGTAATGGCCGGGCTTAAAAAACAAGGGTTGCCATCAAGGCCGTTTTTCTATCCCATGTCTATGCTGCCGGCATATGCGTGCTACGGTAGTGGAGATTCGGTTAGAAATCCTGTTGCTTATGACGTAAGCGCGCGGGGCATAACGCTACCAGCGGCTTATGATATAACAGAAGATCAAATGGATATCTATTGTGCCGGCATAAAAAATATTTTACATGGCTGAAAACGCTAAAATTGGGATCTGCGCCGCCTTTAAGATGGGCTATAAAGTGTTGGAGTTTGTGATAAGAGAGGCTCAGTTTAGGCCCGCCGTTGTCTTTACCTCTCACAGAGACGACTCAGAATATGAGGGTATGATTTTTGCGTTGTGCGAATATTACAACATCCCCTGCGAGAGAAAAGTAAACGTGAACAAGAAAGAGGCGCACAGCACATTGGATTCATACAATTTGGATCTGATGATTTTGGCTTGGTGGCCATCAATAGTAAAGGGGGAGGCTATCTCAAAAACAGCAAAAGGTTGGCTTAACATGCATCCTAGCCTTCTTCCCTTTAATCGTGGCAAGCATCCGTACTACTGGTCAATTGTAGAGGGAACGCCTTTTGGCGTAACCCTTCATTTGATAGATGAAGGTGTGGATACAGGCCCGCTTCTTTTTCAAAAAGAGATTGCCGTTGAGTTTGAGGACACAGGAGAGACGCTTTATCAAAAGGGTTTGGATACTATATATGATCTTTTTGTTGAGAGTTTTGAGAATATCCGCGCTTTAAAATTGCAACCACTGCCACAGACAGATGCGCACGCCACGTTTAGATTGAGCAAAGAGTTGGATCCTCATACGCAGATAGATTTAGAAAAAGAGTATCGCGCAGAAGATTTGATAAATCGGCTTCGTGGACGCACCTTTTTGCAAGGTGACAGTGCTTTTTGTGTTCGTAATGGAAAGAAGTATTTACTAAAAATTATTATAGAGCCTCAAGATTAATATGGCAGAGCATTGGTATGGTGTAGCGCAGGACATCGCAGATTGCAAACGCTTGCAAAGGTGGGGTAGAAAAAAGAAATTGACTATTATTACCTGTTCGCTTGAAGCGCGCCTTTTTTTGGAGGACAGCGGGACGGAAACTATCTATGTATGGGATATATTTGATATGGAGCAGCTGATTGATCAGGCTTTTTTTAAGGCAAAAGAAATGACGTTGGAAGATGCCTTTGGTGATGTGCTCTATAAAAAAGCAGCAATTCACCGCATGCATGTGGAATTTTTAAGTCACGCTGTTGCTTCAAAGATGCTTGCTGATAAAATTGTTGCCTACGTTCAAGAGCGCGCTGGCAGCGTGGTGATCGCCAAAATCTCACACATATTTTTTGGTCCATATTTTCCGTTGGCTCAGAGAAAAATGCAGCGCAACCCACTATTGCTTGAGTTTATTGTAGAAGTCTCTAATAGAGAGGGTGTAAAAAATGTGCGCCAGGGAGTGGATATGTTTTTTGCCTCTTTGTGGGCTCCGGTTGTATACCGATATGCCATATCAAAGCAGATCATCTCTGATGCTATGTCTTTGCTGTGGGGGGCTGCCAGCAAAATAAAGACAATTGACGATTTGCTTGCTTCTCATTCGCAGGTTCATATTCTCAGTATTGGATGGGGAAGGGATTTACATAGGATGCTTTCTTTGTCAGAGTTGCATCAGGAGCTTGAGGCGTCAGGTAAAAGAGCTGTTCATGTTTTGTGGCGCCCAAAAAAATTATCGGATAAGGATCAGTCAGTCGGCCCAACATTACGTATTAGAGAACAGATTAAAAAGGGGGTTACGTATGGACCATCCATTTCAATGTTGGGTTTAAAGAGGTGGCGCACGTTGTTTGCGTTTTATAGATCAGCCGCGCATTATAAAGCGTTTAGCCCAACCTTAGAAAAGCTGAGTAGCTCATCGGTGTACCGATTAAATATTTTGTATAACGCCTTTTTTTCTTATCGTGAAACATTTTTGACATCATTGATAACTGCAAAAATAATAAAAAAAGTAAGACCAAAAGTCATGTTGGGTTCAGATAGTGGTGGGGAGAGTGCGCGATCTGAGATGATAGTAGCTCAATCGGCTGGCATAAGGACTGTTAGTACGCCTCATGGGTATCAGGCTTACGCCATGGAGAGTTATAATTATTTGGCTGATAAGGTTCTCACCTACGGAACAGCTACGGCCGGTATTTTAAAGCACTGTGGTGTTCAGGAAGAGAGAATTTCTGTAGTGGGGTCTAGTCACAAGCGTTCAGGAAAAAACTCTCTAGGGTCTCCCATTAAAGTGGTCATAGGAACACGAAGTTGGGGAGGGCTGTGGTCTAACTACAGCAGTGTTCATCCAAAGTTAGATAAGAATTTTAGGGAATTGCTTCATGCGCTTAAGAAAGATGATCGGTTTGAAGTCACCATAAAATCTCATCCCAACGGAGATTTGCACGGATATTATGATCTATTAGTTGATCGTATGGGAAGCGACAGAATAAGACATATTGCGGCTGGTTGGAGAGCGGAGGTTTTTGAGCAGAAGTGCGATATTTTAATTTGTATGGGAGATTGTCCAAGTCTCTATGTCTCAGCGCTCTACTTAAACAAACCTATAATATTTGTTGAGGGTTGTATGAGTATGACACAGAAAAAAATGGGATACGTGTACGATGGTTGTGCTTCAGTTGTTAGCGATGGCGGGCAGGCATATCTGGCTTGCCTTGCAGATTTAGCAAATGATGCAGAATTTAAAGACGCATTTGGGATCGTGCAAAATACTGGCAAGAGCGTGTCCAAAATATTAACGACATTTTAAGCGCACTAAGCGCATGAAAAGTAACTTTTATGAGAGCATATAATTCTGGCTTTGTTGACTATAACCCGCAAGGGCTAGTTTTAGAAATTGCTTCAGGGCTGAATCCCACCTTTGAGGCAGATGTATTACTGGAAGCAGACAGATCATTTATAGAGCCCTTAACCAAACGAGGTTATGCCGCACTATACGGTGACGCACTGAATCTTCCTTTTAAAGACAAGAGTTTTGATTATATTAGCTGTTTGCATTTGGCGGAGCATTTTGAGAAGCATGAGTTGGTTCAGTTTTTTTCAGAGCTGCAGCGCGTGGCGTCAAGAGGGTATCTAGAGGTTCCCTCAATTTACTGGGAACTGATGGCCAACTGTGATGCGCCGCTGGTTGGAGAAGGGACTATAGATGGGCATCATAAACAATTGTGTTTTCTGCACGACGGCGTGCTGCACATGATAAGGAAATCTGATGAGAAAAATCCAGAGCATCAGCTACTCAGAGCTCTTTTCTTTAATGCTATCAACGCTGACGCTACGGCGGAAAATATTGAGATAATGATGATAGGATTTCAGTGGGAAGGGGAGATTAAGGTAGAGTTTCATGAATCTCTTGCGGCAGTTCCTGAATATTTGAGCAGAGCAATGGTCTATCGGTTAAAAAAATATGGCGAGAGTAAAAAAAGTAAGACACCGCTGGCGCGGATGATTCACGGATATCTAAAGGCGCTTAAGGATAAAAAAAGAAAGAGAGAAAAATCGGACAAGCAACGGTTAAAAGGGCGTAAACAATTTAATATAGAAGATCTTTGCAGGTGATTTTTCAGGGCTGTATGAAATACGGTTTTATAACGGAAACAATTGAGGATTGTAAGCAGGTTCTAAAATGGTCAGCGTCTGTTGGCAAGGCTGAGATTGTTGTGATTGCTTTGTCTTTGGAATCTTTTGAATATTTTAAGCGCAACAGTTCTTTAAAGATTTCATGTTTGCATATCTGGGACATAGCAGACATGGAAACTATTATTGATGAGGCGTTTGTTGATGCCGAGCAGTCATTTAAAGAATGGATGAATCTTTTTTCTGACCGTGAAGATTCTCTATTTGATGTTGCCGTTCAGCACCGTTTTCATATTGAGTTCTTAAACCACGCACATGTTTGCTTGAGTGTGGCAACTCTAATGGCTACCTATTTTAAAGAGAGCGGGTTAACGTATGTGGTGTCTGCCGTGCATCCGGTTTTTGCTGGCCCCTTTTTTCCTAATCATCACAAGAATATAAGACGCAGTTTTCTTTTTAAGTCCATTTCTTATGAGATTTTTGTAAGAAAGAATGTTTCCTGCCGTTTTATTGATAAGAGATCTTGGTTTGTACTCAAGGCTATTCCCGCTCTGCTTTGGTTTCGTGTGATAAGTAGATTGCTAAGAGATGGGGCTATATTTGTCGTTGATAGGTTGCGCAAGCGCCCAACACTTGAGCGCATGTTTGCTGCGGGACCCAAGCATGCCGATGTTGTTTGGTCTGGGTGGGGTAATGATTTGTCTGTCTATTTCTTGCCTTCAGAAGTTCATAGGCTTTCTGTTGAAAGTGGGTACACATCGGTACATATGGTAAGCAGGCCACAAAAGCTGAAGGAGCACAATGCTAACTTTGTTAAGGAGCATGACAATCTTTTTTTTCATACGCCCGATGAGATTCACAAAGCAGTTTCACATGGTCCTCGGATATCGCTTTTTCCTCTGTCAACGTTGAAGCGGTATGTAGGATCATTTTTACGATCCACCATTCCTCACCGATTTCGCGCTTTAAAAAATCCTAGCGGCATGCCTTCTTTTAAAGCACTTCTTGCGCTAAAAGGATTTAGGTGCGCCATGGCATTTAATGTTTTTATTGCTTATAGAGAAGCCTTCTTTTCAAAAGAGCTAAGTCTGGCAATAGCTAAGCGTTTTAATCCTGCTTTTTTTGTGGGGACCGATAGCGCTAACGTTGCCTGCCGGGCAGAGCTTGCTGTTATGAATGCTCGGGGAGTAACCACTCTTAGCATACCTCACGGCTATAAGGCCTATGCGGTGCGACCTTATGATTATTTGGCTCGTTTTGTTTTGGCGCCTGGTAGTATGAGTAAATCTCTTGCGGTTTCTGTCGGCGTGCCTGAGGAAGATGCAAAGATTGTTGGGTGTCGAGAAATAGGGAGAAAGAAAATTTATGACGCAACTAAACAAAAAGTAAAAGTTGTTATAGCAACGAGGAGTTGGGGAGGTATGTGGTCTAATATGGGAGTTGTTCAGAAAGAGTACGATATTCAGCTGCGATCTCTAATTGAAGGTTTGTCAAAAAAGGCATCTTATGAGACCGTAGTAAAATCGCATCCAAACGGTGATTATCATGAGTACTATGATCTTATTGTCTCTGGGCTTGGTAGTCCATCGGTAAAACATGTTAGTAAGGGGTGGAAGAGGGATTATTTTTTGGATCAGTGTGATGTTGCCGTATTTTTGGGGGATTGTCCCAGCTTCTTTGTGACCGCTCTTATGAGCGGGATACCGTGCGTTTTTATAAAGGGGACCATGAGCAAGTCTCAAAAGAGAATGAATTATTCTTTTGATAGATGCGCTTATGTGGTTGATGATGTTCAGCAAGCCTTAGAAGCTATAGATAGTCTTGCCTCTGGCACTGAGTTTGCACACGTGGCTTTGGATAAGCAGAACTCACGCGTTGATGAGCTCAGGGGTGCGCAAGCTCCAGAGGAGGTCGCAATGCAATTAATTTCAAAATTTTCTATGCCTATCTCAAATGAGAGGAGCCAAAAAACAGATATAGCTCTTTTGCTTGTTGCAACCATTAACATAGGAAACAAGGCGCTACTAAAGCGCAATAATACCAAAGAGCGTTTGCTGGATTATGAGCAGTCATTGCGTTTGTGGTTGAAACAAAAAAGCATCAGTAAGATTGTTTTTGTAGATAATTCAGCATACAGTCTTGATAGTTTAAAAAAGGTTGCGGCAGAGCATAATACGCTTGGCAAAGAGGTTGAATTTCTCTCTTTTAATTTTGTTTCTCCAACTGATTCAAATATTGCATTGGGCGAACTGGTGTCTATTGATCACGCGCTGGAGAATTCAAAGCTATTGAGTACTTGCGACTCTTTTGTTAAGATGACTGGCCGGGTATTCGTTCGTAATATTGATGCTATTGTGAAGGATTTAGATGCAGGCTTTCACATGGTCTCCCGGCTTTCTGAGAATTTAACGTATGTAGATAGCGCTTCTGTTATCTTCAATAAAAAGTTTTATCTTGAAATGGTTTCTGGTTTCTGCAAAGATGAACTTAAGAGAGTGATTGAGCGAGGAGAGAGGACTGATATTGAAAGGTTGTTTGCAAAAGCCTTGCATAGAGGTGTTGCGCTAGACTACCGGTGGTTCCCCTATTCTCATGAGCCGGTTTTGCAAGGCATGTCTGGAACAAAAAATATTTCATATGCAAAAAGACACAATGCCTACAGAGCACTAAAGATGCATGTTTTTGGGAGAATGTTTTATAGGCTTACCAGAACATCTTGGGGGGAGAGTTCTGGCCGCAGACATTTAATGGATAGGTGGGGGATAGAAAAATAGAGATATGAAAAAAGAGAAGATATTTATTACCGGTATTGCAGGTTTTTTGGGGAGTCACCTTGCGGATGCCTTCATCAAGCAGGGATACCACGTAACCGGATGCGATAACATGATAGGGGGGTATCATGATAATGTGCCGCATGAAGCGGAATTTTTTCAATATGACTGTACGGATCTTCATGCCATGAAGAAAGTAATGGAAGATGTTGATATTGTGTATCATTGTGCAGCAACAGCGTATGAAGGGTTGAGCGTCTTTTCACCTCACTTGGTAACTAGAAATATAGTTGATGCCACCGTCTCAACGGTGACGGCAGCAATACACAATAAGGTAAAACGTTTTGTCTACTGTTCCTCTATGGCTCGCTACGGAAAAAACAGAGTACCATTTACAGAGGATATGGAGCCGCGTCCGCAGGATCCTTATGGGATAGGAAAACATGCTGGAGAGCTCATGCTGCGTAATTTATCTGAGGTTCATGGCATGGAGTACGTTATTGCGGTGCCACACAATATAATTGGAGATAGGCAGAAGTACGATGATCCTTTCAGAAACGTTGCGTCTATTATGATTAACTTAATGCTCAGCGGCAGGCAGCCTATAATTTATGGTGATGGAAATCAAAAGCGTTGTTTTAGTTTTGTGCAGGATGATATCAAGGTTCTTGAAAAACTAGCATTTACACATGATGCTCACATTTTAAATAATGTTATCAATATCGGGCCGGACGAAGAGTTTGTAACCATAAATGAGCTGGCGCAGGTTATAGCGCGTCTTATTGGTTTTGATTTGAATCCTGTCTACATGCCAGCGCGTCCGCAGGAAGTGGAATTGGCGAATTGTTCTGCTGATAAAGCAAGAAGGTGTCTTGGCTATAAAACCGAGCATTCACTAGAACAAGGACTTCAGGTCATGATTGATTCAATAAAACAGTTGGGAGTAAAACCATTCAGATACCATCTTGATTTAGAAATTATAAATGAAAAAACACCTAGAACATGGAAGGACAGATTGTTTTAAAGAAGACCAAAGCCTTGATTCTATAGCTGCGCTCTGATACAGTAGCTTCATGAAAAAAGAAATTGAGAAGTCCTACGATGCCGGGGCTCATGAGGATATAATTTATAAAAAATGGGAAGATGCCGGATACTTTGATCCGGATATTTTAGTTAAAGAGGGTGTAGCAGAAAAAGATGCGGAGCCATTTTGTATTATTATGCCACCACCCAATGCAAACGGCTCACTGCATATTGGCCATGCTGTTTTTGTGACACTAGAGGATATTATGACGCGCTATGCTCGTATGCAGGGTAAGCGTGCGCTGTGGCTTCCTGGTGCAGACCACGCTGGTTTCGAAACGCAAGTGGTGTATGATAAAAAGCTAGAGAAAGAAGGACGTTCTCGTTTTAAAATGGATAGAGATGAGTTGTGGCAAGAAATTTATGATTTTACGCAGTCGCACAAGCACGTAATGGAGGGCCAGCTAAGAAAGCTGGGAGCTAGCTGCGATTGGTCACGAAACAAGTTTACTCTGGAAGACAACATCATAAAGACCGTGCATGATACCTTTGAGAAAATGTATGAGGACGACCTTGTTTATCGGGCAGACAGGATGGTCAACTGGTGTACAAAACACCAAACATCACTCTCAGAATTGGAAACTAAGCATCCACAACAAACTGATGCGCTTTATTATTTAAAATATGGACCCATCACCGTTGCAACAGTTCGTCCCGAGCCTATTTTTGCTGACACGGCCGTTGCAGTACATCCTGAAGATGCCCGTTATAAGGATTTGATTGGCACTAAGGTACCTATTCCACTTTCTGGAAAACAGATACCGGTTATAGCAGATGAAATGGTGGATCCTGAGTTTGGAACCGGCGCGGTTAAGGTAACGCCTAGTGTAGACCCAAATGATTTTGAAGTTGCCAAGAGACACAGTCTAGAGATTATAGAAATTGTAGATCAATTTGGAAAAATGATGGAATCCGCTGGAGTCTATGCGGGCATGAGTGTTGCAAAGGCGCGAGAAGCCATAGTGGGTGATCTACAAAAAGCAGGGGCTATAGAAAAAATTGATGAGAACTATACTCACGCCGTATCTGTTTGCTACAAGTGCAATAGAATACTAGAGCCGCGCATTTTGCCGCAATGGTTTGTAGCCATGACAAAGGAGCCAAAAAGTGGAGGTAAATCGCTCCGTGATCGTGCCGTTAAAGCGGTTAAAGAGAAGCGAGTACAATTTGTACCCAAGCGAATGGAGAAGATATTCATGCATTGGATGGAGAATTTAAAAGACTGGAACATATCAAGGCAGATTGTATGGGGAATTAGAATTCCTGTTTGGTATAAGGATGATCAGATTCATGTAGGCGATGATCCAGGAGAAGGATGGACACAAGAGACTGATGTTTTTGATACGTGGTTCTCTTCTGGTCAGTGGCCTTTTGCAACGCTTCAGAATGGAAAAAGCGGAGACTTTGACACCTTCTACCCAACATCAGTAATGGAGACGGGGCATGATATTATTTTCTTTTGGGTCGCTCGGATGATTATGTTTGGTACCTACGTGGCTGGCGATATTCCTTTTAAAACCGTATATCTGCATGGCATGGTGCGGGACAAGGATCGCCAAAAAATGAGCAAATCAAAAGGCAATGTTATAGACCCGCTTGGTGTAGTTGATCAATACGGAGCAGACGCATTGCGCATGGCGCTCATTGTGGGAAACACGCCCGGCACGGATGTCGTAATTTCTGAGCAAAAAATAAAAGGATATAGAAATTTTGCTAATAAGATTTGGAACATAAACAGATTTTTGATGATGAATTTGCCAGAGGATTTTGAATTTCAAGGAGAATATAAGCCTGGTACTGACAGAGAAAAAGAAATTATGGATCAGCTTGTGCAGGTGGTGGAAAAAACAACTAAAGATATTGATGAGTTTAAATTTTATCAAGCGGCAGAAGGGCTATACCACTACGTATGGGATGAATTTGCGGCAAAGATAGTAGAAGAATCTAAAGAGAATTTTGAGGATCGGCAGGATTTGTTGCTTGCTGTTTGGAGCTCAGCTCTTAAGATGCTGCATCCTTTTATGCCTTTTGTGTCGGAGGCTTGCTGGCAGCATTTGCCCATAAAATATAAACGTCAGTTGATAGTTGAAAAATGGCCATCATAAAAAAGAGCCCGCAGCGATGCGGGTTTTTTGGTCATGGTGCCCAGTTCTTAAGTCGTCCAAATGCGCGGACGTATTTCCTTAGGCGTAGAGAGTCCTCATCAGTGATGGTCCCAAGCCTGGAGGTGTCCATATTGTGTTTGATGTCTGCCATCTTCACGATTCGTGCAATGGGATTTTCAGCGGCACGCACAATGAAGTCTTCGTACTGTTCACCTTCTCTTTTGGTGAGGCAGTCTACCGCATCCACCACATCTGTCGGGAAGCCGTGCTCAATCAGTTGACCAAGCGTAACGGTGGTATCCTCAATTACATCATGCAATAAAGCCACCATAACAATTAATTCATGCCAGAGATGGTTGGCGGTGTCCAAAGTGTGAGTGACATTGAATTTAGCGGCAAGAGAGAGCGCAAGGGTGGAAACCGTAAGAGGGTGCATAATGTAGGGCACACCTATTCTGTCTGTTTGGCCACGATGAGCAGTGGCAGCTAAAATGAGCGCATCTTCTACTGTTTTTCTTTCCATTGTTCCTACCTCCTTTATTAAAATCATAGCCTTTTAGGAGGCAATTTGTCAACGGCTCAAATCCATGTCACAATGTAATCTCTTTTGCATGATAGATTACAAAAACGAATTAAACGAGGAGCAGTACAGGGTCGTCACTCAAGGTGATGGTCCTTGTTTAGTTTTGGCGGGCGCTGGTTCGGGAAAAACAAGAACTATAACCTACAGAGTGGCTTATCTTTTGGAAAAAGGGATCGCGCCACAGAACATTTTATTGCTCACTTTTACCAACAAGGCGGCTAATGAGATGGTAAGCAGGGTGGAACAGCTACTCGGGAAAAAACCAGAGGGGATCTGGGGTGGCACCTTCCACAAATTTGGGCACAAATTAATGCGTATGTACGCTGATACTCTGGGGTATAAAAAAGGTTTCACCATTGCGGATGCAAGCGATTCAAAGGAGCTTATAAAGATATGTATAAAAGAGGAGGGCATGAAAAATGTGCGTGGTTTTCCTGGAGCGGGTACCGTCGGTAACATTTTAAGTTTTGCGCGCAATGCTCAAATTTCAATAGATGAAGTTTTGGATTGGAAGTATCAACAGTATGAAGCCTATGCGCCTCATTTTCAAAATATAGATGAGCGATACAGAGATAAAAAAATGACCGCCCAGGTCATGGATTTTGATGATTTATTATTTAATGTGGTTAAACTTTTTGAGCATAACGATTCGCTCAGAGAAAAATACGCCAAGCAGTTTGAGTACATTTTAGTAGACGAGTATCAGGACACCAATGCGCTGCAGGCAAAGATGATAGATCTGTTAGCGCCACCACAGAATAATATTTTGGTAGTAGGAGATGACGCACAGAGTATTTATAGTTTTAGAGCAGCAGATATTCAAAATATTTTGGGATTTGAGCAAAATTATAAAGAGGCAAAAATTTTTAAGCTAGAGGTAAACTACAGAAGCACACCAGAGATTCTCGCGCTTTCAAATGAGAGTATTGGAAACAATAAAAAACAGTTCGCAAAGGAGCTCAGCGCGGTAAATACTGAAGGAGAAAAGCCGGAGCTCACCACCTACGCTGACACGGCGCAGGAGGCAACGCAAATTGGCAGACATATTAGAGATTTAATTGACGGTGGCCTGCCTAGATCTGAGATCGCTATTTTGTTTAGGGCAAGTGCCCATAGCCAAGAGGTAGAAATGGAGTTGGTAAAGCGTGATATTCCTTATGATTATAGAGGGGGTCAGCGTTTTTTTGAGAGATCTCATGTGAAAGATGTGTTGGCGTATCTGCGGCTAGCGCATAACCCAAAAGATAGTATTGCGTGGATGCGCGTGCTTTCAATGTATGATGGCATTGGCACCATCACCGCACAAAAGATAATCACACGTGTTGTTGAGTTTCCAGGGCTTGCTTCATTAAATGTAGACGTGGTTGCAGAAGGGCTCAATGCGCGCTCAAATGTGGGTTGGCAAAAATTTGCGGGAGATGCTCATAGGTTAAAACAAGCAAGAGGAGGCGGGCCCTCCCAGCTGATACGCGCCGTGCTCGCGGGCAATTATAACGATATTCTAGAAAAAGAATACGAGAACGCAAAAGAACGCATTGAAGATATTCAGCAGATGGCCACGTTTGCAGAGAAAATTAATGATCTTGGTTTCTTTTTAGGAGAGGCAACTCTTGCAGAGCAGCATTCAAATAAACTCAACGAAAAAGAAAAAGTACCTAAGGTGGTGCTCTCAACTATTCACCAATCAAAAGGTCTTGAGTGGGATACGGTTTTTGTACTCAGAGTAGCAGCCGGACAATTTCCCAGCGAGTACGCTATTGTAGATGAATCAGACTTGGAAGAAGAGAGAAGGCTTTTTTATGTGGCCTCAACAAGAGCGCGCAAACAACTCTTCTTTAGCTATCCGCTCATGATGGGAAATGATAATCCGTATTTGCTTGAGCCTTCTCCCTTTGTATCAGAATTGCCCGATTCAGTATTTAAGGAAGTTGACAATGACGACTATCAATTAGTTGATGCAGAATCTGCAGATTATGACGGCGATGAAAAGCCACATTGGGCGCGTGAATTTCTTAAGAGTATAGACGACTACAGTTAGAGCCAAGTTTTTTAAATAAAAAACCCCCACGCTTTGCTTTCAAAACGTGGGGTGTTTGGTTTATGAATACGGCTACTGATTACGCCGCATCTCACTAAGCGCTACGGTCATCATTCGGGCAGCCGCTTGGTGGAGCGGGGTAAAGGGCTCTCCGCTTCTGATAGCGGCATCCAGAGTGGTAGCAGTGGTTTTAATCATCTGCTCTGAACCTTCTGCCGCTGATCCAATGGACTCAATGAGACCTTCTGCCAGACTGGGATCCATGAGGTGTTGCACGTTTGAGCTCTCTAGCAGGGCAATGAGAGCGGAAACAGGCGTCAGATGTGATGGAAGATCCTCTTGATGAATCTCATCAGTTGAAGCTCCTACGCCAGCCATCCATTCAACAGCGTGAAGCAGGGTGCTGTCAGCCGTCATGCCGTCAACCTTACCCGTTACACTGGGAAGAGCTCTTCTCATGGAACGGATGATATCCTCGGAGAGGAATGGCCTAATACCGCATTTAGCGCATTTGGCAGAATCAAGATTGAAGGCATAAACATTGACACTAACAGGCGTCTTGCAACCAGGACATCCTCGTCTTGCGTACATGCCGTCACAATCCAAGTAGCCTGCAACATCAGGAATCAGATCATGGGCGCTTAGCCTCTGTAGATCATCAGGCGTGATATCAGACAGCAGACTCCAAGGGTCAAACCGACCCACATCAATAGGCTCTTCCCCATCCCTGTCTTCACACAAGTGCCAGCTGATGGGGGAAAGACTTCTGTTGGCCATCTGGTTGCCAATTAAGACTTTGGCGGCAGCCAGGTCTTCGCCACGGATTACTCCCACAATTTCGTCATCACGGGTGGTGCCTTCAAGCTTCCAAACGTACCTGATGGTAATCTTGGTAGAGTCACGCCTTCTTTGCAGATAATAGCGGCGGAACCACTCTTGCCTCTCCGGCGAATGATCTCTACGATATTGCGCGATTACCTGCTCTGCCGATTCGGCACCGGGAGCGATCAATAGTGAGCTGTGGTCAAGGTTATCACCTTCAAGCGGCGGCAATGGCACGGCGATGCTCGGCAGCTGGGGTCTGTAGATACTTAGATCTTTCATGATGCCTCCTTTGAGGGGCTTTTGTTCTCCGTTAAAACGTTCTTTCCTAGGTCACGAACAAGCTCTTCAATACTCCAAACGAAAATTTGAAGCGTTTTGACAAGAAGGCTTCGTTGCCATTCAAATAACTCGCCATGCTCTTTTTGTAGAGCCTTATCAGAACCACGAATCCAATCATTGAGTGAAGAGAGGATGCGTAGTTGTGTTCTGAGTTCTTCCAGTTTGACTTTTCTTTTTTTTGGCTCATATTGAGCATAGCATGTTTCAGCAACGCGCATAAAAGCTTCTCTGTGTACGCCTAGGTGCAAAATGCTTGCGGCAGAATTTTTGTACAACCAAGAGATGTTATCTGGATTCCATGATACATAATCTGGATTGTCTGATTCTGGACGATACGTCCTTCCGTAATACGAGAGCGGCATGCCCAAAAGCTTAACTTTGTAGACCCAGCAGAATATGGGAAGCGCTGTTACATCCAAAAGTAGTGTTGCATTCTCAACATGCTGCGGAACGGAGGCGTGCAGGATTTGCGGACCGTCGCTTTTCCTGAGATGCTTTAAAAAGCGTTTAATGGTTTTATCAAGGATTTCTCCGTGATCTCCTATATTGTCACACACAGGACAATTGAACTCTGGTGGGTACAGGGTAAGCATGCGTCTTCCTACCGGCCCGCTGCAGTTAGCGCAGCGCCGTAGAAAAAGCAGTCCATCAAAATCCCAGTCTTCAGAACCAGTTTTTATTGAAACGGTTCCCCGCTGAGCAATTTCAGCGAACTTTTCATCTGGCATATCACCAATTAGATCAATGTGATCAAACCTGCCCGTGTCCAAAAGCAAGGTTAGTTGAAAATCATCATAGATTTCCCAACGAATGCCGGTTCGTAGATTCCCGCCGTTGCGCGATGCAATGGCTAGGCGAATGACATCCATGTCTGGCTCTCCAAAAAATGAAGCCAGCAGCCTGTCTTCGCTTTTTTTTGTGCGATCAGCATCCTGAACTTCGCGCAACAACGTGCGACCCATTTTTTGTTCAATCCAATAGATTATTCTGGAGTGGCACCAGGGTCCCTGGAACACGGCTCTGAAACAATCAAATACGGTTGGTTCAGCGTTATCTTCTTGTGTTGTCAAAGGACTTTCAAAGCGAGTCAATGCAGTGGAAGGTTCCATGCTTTACTCCAATGTGTTTAATGATTTGTGTTTCTATAATGGTACCAGATTAGTAGGAAAAAAGTATCATACAAAGGGCGGTTTGTCAAGCTTTACAGGATAATGAGGTTATGGTATAACTGTGGCAACAAAAATTACTTATTATCACGCCGTCATCGCGAGGAAGCCTGCCCCGGACTTGATCCGGGGTGGCGATCCCGCCTTTTTTGACGAGATTGCTTCGCCTGCAGCTCGCAATGACCAAAAAATATGAATTTTGAAGGAATTCACGAAAAAACACTTGTCTTAGTAAAACCAGACGCTATACAGCGCGGGCTTATTGGAGATATCATTTCTCGTTTTGAAAAAAAGGGAATGAAGCTGGTGGCACTCAAGCTCTCTCAGCCCGGAAAAGAGGTTTGGGCAAAGCATTACGCTCACATTGCCGATAAGCCATTTTATGGCGCGTATGAAGAATTTATTACCAGCACGCCAGTTGTTGCTATGGTGTGGGAAGGTCTAGAGGTGGTAAATGCGGTCCGTCTTATCACAGGCATCACCAAAGCAAGAGAAGCAGAGGCCGGATCAATAAGAGGAGACTTTGCCATGAGTGTAGCATGCAACGTAATTCATGCATCAGACAGCGTAGACAATGCAAAAGTAGAGGTAGAGCGATTCTTTAATGGCGATGAGCTCTATGAATATGACAGAACAGATTACCTGCATTTATACATGGCGGATGAGCGCGGAGAAGAATAAACCTATCCACAAAAAAGACGCCTTCACGGGCGTTTTTTGGTCTTGACAATCTTAAAAGAGGGTCATATACTAAAAGTAGCCTTTATTGACTAGGCACAATACTTGTCCGACAATCTTACGTATAGGGAAGCCTATATCTCAGCGCCCCGTGGGGCTCTGGTGCGGCTACCCACCTGGCTCGTTAGCTCACGGGACAAGGTATAGCTTAGATTACATGAAGGTAAAGACATTAGTCTGAGGCCCCGGTCAGCCGGGGTTTTGGATTTTAATGAGATGCAAAGAATTATGACTTTCAGACAAGTAATGGTAGAGCTTAAAAAGTTGGGCACTGCTCAAAACAGAAAAATATATAAGAACCATGGCGGTGGGGATAATGTTTATGGTGTGAGCTACGCCAATTTGTATAAGATTCAAAAGAAGATCAAGACAGATCACGATCTTGCAATGAAGCTTTATCAAAGCAATGTGGTGGATGCTATGGTTTTGGGGTTGCTTATTGCAGACCCTAAGAAATTAAGCAGAGCTGAGGCTGAAGGCCTGGTAAAAGTGGCAGATTTTTCTATGGTTTGTTTTTATATTGGCAGGTTGGTGGCTAAGAGTGGTCACTGGAAACCTCTTATAAAAAAATGGACGAAGTCTAAAAAAGAGTATGTACGATCAGCTGGATACGTTACGCTTAGTTCAGTGCTCCGCGATAATGCAGATGAAATTTCTGATGCTTATGCGCTGCAAGTACTTAAGATCATAGAGAAAGAGATTCACGGATCGCCCAATATAGCTCGTTATTCCATGAATAATGCCGTGATAGCAATAGGCACTTACAAAGACGGCGTTTATAAAGAAGCAATCGCCGCTGCTAAAAGAATTGGAAAAGTACACGTAGACCACAAAAAAACAAACTGTAAAACGCCAGAGGCCGTCTCTTATATTAAGAAGGCGCGGGCGCACAGAAAGAAGAAGAAAAAAAAGTGATAAGGTCTTGACAAAACAGCAAAATTGTGGTATGTTTCTTCTCTGAAAGGAGGGGAAATGACTGATACTATTGTCAAAAAGTTTGCCTACGCATTTGCTGGTCTGCATGCAGGCTGGCAGAGTGAGAGCAGCTTTAGGTTTCAGGTAGTCATTGGAGCGCTCGTCATCTTAGCCGGATTGTTTTTTGGCATTTCGCGGTTTGAGTGGCTTTTTGTTAGCCTTGCTATTGGTATGGTTCTCTCGCTAGAGATGATCAACACTGTGCTGGAGAAATTTCTGGATATCGTGAATCCAGAGCTAGATGAGCGGGTCAGAAAAGTAAAAGACATGGCCGCTGGTGTGGTTTTTATCGCATCTATGACAGCAACAGTCATCGGCGTTTTGGTCTTCATTCCATACATAATGGCACTTTATTAGCCGCAAGGGAGCGTAGTACCTTTGTGGTTTTTTATTTGCTTAAAGTAATGAAAAACGCTACCCTTTAAATAGGTGCATTAATAATAATTCTAATAATATGCCAGAAATTACGCATAGTTATGCGGCGATCGCTGCCGCAATGGCCGCCTCCATAGTTTTGGGAATGCTGTGGTACGGGCCGTTTTTTGGAAAAATGTGGATGAAGCTTGTCGGCATGTCTGAGGCAGACATGAAAAAAGCAAAAGAGAAGGGAATGGGAAAGACCTACGCCATAATGGTTCTGGCCACCCTTGTAATGACTACGGTTCTCTGCATAGTCTTGCAGGCTTTTGGGGCGGAGACAGCAAAAGAAGCCGGAAAAGTTGGCTTTTGGGTGTGGCTTGGTTTTGTGGCTACCACTACGGTAGATGGTGTGCTCTGGAAAAACGAGCCGTGGAAGCTCTGGGTTTTAAACAACGCGTATCGTCTTATTTCACTTAAGCTAATGGCTATTATTTTAGTCACTCTGTAATATGAAAAAACATACACTACATACGCTTGCCGGCTTTACGTTTTTAGTAGCTGCCGCACTTCATTTATCACGGTTTGTGACAAAAGCAGATTTAGCGTATGGCAGCTACGTTATTCCACTGTGGTTTTCTGTTGTGGTAGGACTCTGGGCGGCCTTTCTAAGTTACAAGAGCTTTAAAAGTTAATGAGAATAAATAAGTTCTTAACACAAGCAAATTATTGTTCACGCCGTGAGGCGGACCGTTTGATTGAAAAAGGTTTAATCAAAATCAATGACACGGTCGCTCAGCTTGGACAGCAAGTGCAAACGGGCGACCGTGTTTTTGTTGTTACCCACCCGTCATCCCGAGCGAGCAAAGCGAGTCGAGGGATCCCGCCAAATTGGACAGAAGTAACTTTAGGCACTGAAGAGAAAATATATCTGGCTTATCACAAGCCAGTGGGTGTTATTTGCGCCACTGACACAACCAAACCAGACAACATTATTGACGCCATAAATTATACAGAGCGTGTCTATCCTGTTGGTCGGCTTGACGTTGCCAGCTCTGGTTTAATACTGCTTACCAATGATGGAGATATTGTTAACAAAATTCTCAAAGGTAAGCAAAAGATAGAGAAAGAGTATGTGGTAGACGTTGATAAGATTGTAACTGAAAAAAAATTGGGAAAATTAAAAAAAGGTATTGTATTGGACTGGCATAAAACACTGCCTGCAAAAATAAAAAGGACAGGTACAAAACGTTTTTCAATAACTATAGTAGAGGGAAGAAACAGGCAAATCAGACGCATGTGTGAAGCGGTTGGATGGAAGGTGGTTCGGCTTCATAGGGTGCGTATTGGTTCGTTGTGTCTTGGAAGTTTAAGGGTGGGAGAATATAGAGAGTTAGAGAGTCCTCCTCTTGACAATAATGGCCAATAATGCTAGGTTTTTATAAGGTGTCGCCAAAGTGGTAGCACAAAAACGCAACACGTCAAAGGACACGTTGCACATCAAAGGAGGACACGACATGGGAGCTGTCATGTCAAGTCGTCTTGCGGCAGAGTTAGATCATGCGCTTGAGAGGAATGGTTGGTGTATGAAGGATGTCAAAGCACTTGCAGCAGGAGATGTGCTCTCAAAATTACGTCTGGTGATTTTGGGTTTGGCAGAGGTGGTGACGGTTCAGTATCCGGTGTCGCAATCTGTTAAAGGTGCAGATCTTTCTGCTGAGAGGCTTACTCAAATACTCAACGCAGGAACATTCGGTGTTACACGTGAATCAAGACTGGCACTTGAATGGTTAATCGCCAATCGGGCGCCGTTGAAAAATAAGGATTGTGATTTTGTCCTTTTGACGCACGCTGAACTAGGTCTTAAAAGTGAGGCAAAATCTCCCACACTTAAGCAGATTGCAGATCATGCACGAGCCCTTGGTCTGCGTCTGTGTGATCCTCGCCATGTCATTGCCCTTGCCTCTTCCGCACAGATTGATGATGTCATGGAGCCCCTTATTGTTATGAGCAGAGGCTTTGTCATCCGTAGCATGGGAGAAGCTAAGTGCAAATTTCAAATTGAACGCACGGAAACAGGTGATAACCTGGTTTCACGAGTGTTTGACCACTACAGTCAGATACCTGTGGGACGTGGCTTGTTCATTTTTAGGGTGTAAAGCAGGTTTATTCGATCGTCTTTCGGGCGATCGTTTTTTTATTGTGATACAATGCGTGTAATGACGAAGCTATCTCCACAAGAAGTGCAAAAATTCAGAAAAATAGTTTGGGATTACTACAAAAAAAGCGGGCGGAGTTTTCCGTGGCGCAAAACGCGTAGTCCATACAGAATATTGGTTTCTGAAGTCATGCTTCAGCAAACGCAGACCGAGCGCGTCATGAAATTTTATGGGCCTTTTTTAAAGATGTTTCCTAGTTTTAAAGTGCTTGCTAAGTCGCCACTGAAAAAAGTGCTCAACGCGTGGCAGGGGCTTGGGTACAACAGAAGAGCACTGTCTCTTCATAAGATGGCAGATCAAGTGGTAACGGAATCTGGCGGCAGACTCCCAAAAAGCGTGGAGAGTCTTATGCATCTGCCGGGTATTGGCGCCTACACGGCAAATGCCATCCGAGCTTTTGTACATGATTTGCCAGCAGTTTTCATTGAAACAAACATTCGCTCCGTCTACATTCACCATTTTTTTTCAAAAAAGAAGAAAGTAAGCGACAAAGAAATAGAAAAATTGGTGGAGAAAACACTAGATAAAAAAAGACCCAGAGAATGGTATTACGCCCTCATGGACTACGGTGTTCATCTAAAAAAAGTGCACGGCAACCCAAACAAGCGTAGCAAGCATTACACCAAGCAATCAAAATTTGAGGGATCGGTACGGCAAGTTAGGGGGGCGATAATTAGAATATTGACTGGTAGCATGGGATTAACAAAGGCAGCTTTATTAAAAACACTTTCCTTTCCACCAGATGTCATAGAAATAGTTTTGGAACAGTTGCAAAAAGAGGGATTTCTTGATAAAAAGGGAAAGCGTTATGTAATAAGATAAAATGGACTCAACACTCACAATAAAAAATCTTACGAAGAAATACGGTGAAAAAGTTGCTCTAGATAACATCTCGCTAGAAATAAAGAAGGGCGAGTTTTTTGGTTTTTTGGGGCCTAATGGAGCCGGGAAGACTACCACTATAAACTGTATTGTGGGGATTAATACTATTCAGAGCGGCTCAATAAATTTGTTTGGTTTGGATGTAGTTAAAGATTATAGAGAGGCGCGCGCAAAAGTGGGCATCTCTCCTCAAGAGTTTAATGTTGATATTTTTGCGGCGCCAGAGAAAATTTTGTATTACGTTGGTGGCTACTATGGCATGAGCAAAAAAGAGAGGAATAAGCGCATAGATGAGCTCTGCGAGCAGCTTGGTTTGCAGGAGCACAGAGATAAGCCCTTTAGAACACTCTCTGGTGGGCTCAAGCGTAGAGTTATGCTGGCACGCGCTCTTATTCATGATCCAGAGCTTTTGATTTTAGATGAGCCAACGGCCGGAGTAGACGTTGAGCTGCGGCTTGAGCTGTGGGAGCATCTGCGGCGCATAAACAAGCAAGGAAAAACTATTTTGTTTACCTCTCATTATTTGGAAGAAGTGGAAAAACTCTGCAGCAGAATCGCTATTATTAATAAGGGAAAATTGGTTGCGGTAGAGAACACATCAGAGATGACAAAAGACGGCACGCTTGAAAAGCGGTACTTGGAATTAACCAAAAAAGTATGAACTGGGCTGGAATGCTAACACTTTTGGATAAGGAATTTCAAAGGACGCGGCGCGTTTTTGTGCAGACACTTATTACGCCGTGGATATCCGCACTTTTGTACATATTCATCTTTGGCTACATTGTGGGTCAGCGGATAGATCTTATCTCTGGCATGCGCTACATAGATTTTGTTCTGCCCGGCATTGTGATGATGAATATTATTCAAAGCTCTTTTGGACAGGCTGGTTTCTCCCTTTATTTTCAGCGGTTTGCTCGGCATATAGAAGAGATGCTGGTGGCGCCGTTTTCATATTTGGAGATGGTTATTGGTTTTGTGCTAGGCGGCATAGCCCGTGGAATGCTGGTGGGAATAGGTGTGTATGTAATTTCAATATTTTTCTCTGCTGCAAACATGGCCCACGTTGGACTGTTTCTTCTCTATGGGGTGGCGGTCTCAATAATATTTAGCTTTTTGGGGCTTATTGTTGGTTTGTGGGCCGAGCAATTTGAGCATCTTTCTATTCTATCCACTTTTGTAATTACACCTCTCATATATGTTGGTGGCGTCTTTAACTCAATTGACATGCTGCCGCCGGCGCTTCAGACGCTTGTGCGCTTTAATCCTTTCTTTTACTTTGTAGATGGGCTGCGCTACTCAATGCTCGGAATCTCAGAGGCTAACACGGCACTTGGGTGGGTTGTCATTGTATCGCTAATAATTGTTTTAGGTTCTATCGTATGGTATCTTTTCTACAAAGGTTGGAAATTAAGAAATTAATATGATGCAAGACGCAATCAAGAATTTTTCAAAACAATTTGAGTGGGAACCAAAGATGGAAAACGGTTCCGTAGAGGATCATGACCGGTTTATTGTCTGTGGGATGGGTGGATCTGCACTAGCGGCGGATATTCTCTCTGCGGTGGATCCAATGCTGGATATAATTGTTCATAGAGATTACGCACTTCCTTCTCCTCATGATATAAACAAGAGGCTTATTATTTTTAGCTCTTATTCTGGGAACACGGCAGAGGTTTTGGACGCGTTTGATTTAGCTCTTGAACATAAAGAAGATCTTGCAATGGCGGTACTTACCACGGGCGGAGAGTTGCTCAAAAAGGCGCAAGACAACAATGTGTCTTACATTCAAATGTCAGACACCGGTATTCAGCCGCGTTCTGCCCTTGGATTTAATTTGCGCGGGCTACTTGCCTTTGTAAACAGGCCATCACTCATAAAAATGGTAGAAGAGTTGTCAGAGGAGTTGGGAGATTATAAGAAAGAAGGAGTTGAATTGGCTGGGCAGCTGCAGGACAAGATTCCTGTTATTTATTCATCAAGCACCAACAGAGCCATTGCCTACAATTGGAAAATTAAACTTAATGAAACCGGAAAAGTCCCCGCATTTTACAATGTTGTTCCAGAGCTTAATCATAATGAAATGACCGGGTTTGATGTGAGTGAAAAAGCAGGTGGCTTGCTTAAGAACTTAGCGTTTGTTTTTCTTACTGATGAAGATGACGATAAGCGGAACCAAAAGAGGTTTGAAGTGCTGCAGAAACTCTACAGAGAGCGAGGCATGACCGTAATAAAAAAACCCCTAGGGGGAGAAGGGTTTGCAAAAGTATTTAACTCGCTTTTACTCGCCGATTGGACAGCGGTCACGCTAGCCGAATACTACGGGCACGAATCAGAGCAGGTGCCAATGGTGGAGGAGTTTAAAAAACTTATAGCCTAGCAACTTCCGCGGCGTCAGCCGCGGTTTTTGTAAGCTGCTCCACGTCAAGAGCTTGCTCTGCTATATGAATTTCACTGAGTTTTGCCTTGGTTTCTACCTGCCGTGGCGCAAAAAGAGTGCAGCAGTCATCATGCGGCTGCTGAGAAATCTCCAATGTCCCAATGCTCTGGGCTTTTTTTATTATATCCTTTTTATCAAATCCAATGAGCGGGCGCAGTACTGGCATGCTCAGAACTTCAGAAGTGGCGGTCATATTTTCTATGGTCTGTGATGCCACTTGGCCCAGCGCCTCTCCGGTGATAATAGCTTTTGCTTTCTCTTTTTGTGCGATGCGCTGCGCAATACGCATCATAAAACGACGATAGAAAATAATGCGGAATTTTTCTGGTACACTCATCATTATTTTTCTTTGAACATCAGCAAAAGCCACTTCATAAAGCTTCATGTTTGGTTGAAATTTTTTGAGCACCTCGGTGAGCTCGCGGACTTTTTCAATGCTGAATTCAGAGGTAAACGGGGCAGAGTGAAAATGCACGGGAATAATCTGAGCGCCGCGCTTCATAATCTGCCACGCAGCCACAGGAGAGTCTATGCCGCCACTGAGCATCACCACCATTTTTCCTGATACCCCAACAGGCAGACCGCCCGGACCCTGAATTTTTTTTGTGTAGATAAATGCGGAGCCGTTTGCAATTTCAATAAAACAAGTGTTATCTGGCTTTTCTAGTTTTACGGCTAGGCTGTGTTTTTTATTTATTGCAGCACCAACACGAACGTTAATTTCCTGAGAGGAAAGCGGAAAATTCTTATCAGATCTCTGCGTGGTCACTCTAAAGTTTCCAGCTTTGTCACTCATCTGCTCAAGCGCCTGCTTTTCAATAGCTTCTATATCAAAAGAGACTTTGCTAGCAAAGGCAAAATTGGCGATCCCAAACACATGGCGCAGAGCCTGCGTTACTTTTTCCACATTAGCTTCTGGTTTAAGCACTAAAAGAAGACGTCCATATAGACGCTTAACATCAACAAGAGATCCCGCAGCTTGATCCTTTAGAACACTCTTTACATTAGAAATCAGCTGCTTTTCAAAGACAATTCTATTCTTGCCCTTCAGACCAATTTCATCGTAGTGCACAATAGCATTTTGCATAGCCGCAGTATTACATATTTTTCGCTAAATATCAAGCTATTTGACGTGTGTTGACAAATAGGAGATTATATGTTATAGTGGTTCGTTTATGAAATACGTTAAATCTAACACAGAGGCTCTCCAGGAGAGGCACAAAAAAGTGTACGAGGATTTTTTTGCCCAGCAAGAGGTGGTGATATCTTCAGGCTTTTGTTATTCTATGGCTTCTGGTCTTTCTTGGCGTGTTGGTGCACCTGCGATTCACCACAAGCTTCCTTTTAAATGCTACGTTGGAATAAGTAGGGGCGAGGCGAAAGGTAAGATTACCGCAGGTAAGGTGCAGTATTTTTCTGCTCGGTTGAATCAATTTAGAGAGCCGGATTTTGATCCTGTAAGATGGGATGTTGGGATTCCAAGAGTGGAAAAACTTTTAAATAATAAATTAGGAAAAGATTTTGACGGCTGTACGGTTTCTGTTTTGATGGAGAGATCAGAGGATAGAGGAATTGACACAGCACTTTCACAGACCATTATTGCTGCCATATATTTAAGGTATAAGTTGGCTACCGTAACTGAGATAAATAATTTTGCTCGGCTTTCTCACAAAGAGGTGGCGCAGAAGCAAACGCCAATTTCTAAGTTGTACAGGGAAATTCACACTGAAGGGCTGAAGATTTCTTCTGTTATCCAAATGGGTTCCGCAGCCGGTTCCTCTGGTTTTTCAAATCTTATGTATTCTGAATTTCCCACCGTACATGTAACTGAAGAGAGAGCCGGAAGTGTGAGGAAACCATATGGGGACCAATCCTACGAGCCTATTAATGTTCTTGACGATGTGCAGAGAGTAGAAAAAATGAAATGGTGGGGTTATAGGCTTAATGAGCTTTCAGATGTGCAGGGAGAGTTTCCCCTTGAGGTTGTGAGCATCTTTCCGGGATCAGCGCGTATTTTATATTCTGCCTCTGCCTACACCTCTAGCGTGCTTTTACCTAGCTTTGATACGTTACGCGACGACATAAAAGAGATGTTTTCTGATATAGATACCAATGATAACAAACGCATCCCTCCATTTTTAAAGTATGTAACTCAAGATGGTAAGTATTGGCAAGATTATGCAAGAGGACAAGTTTATTCTCGTCTGTATCTTTTGCGTGCTCTAGTAAATTTATACAAAAATAAGCTATCTTCAGCTACAACCGAGGATTTTTTGGAAGCCATAAAGTCAATGTTTGGGCTGAATGCGCCATTTGAAGAGACGCCGTCACGTAATATTCAAACCATTGTTCGAGCTCTTAGGCGTAAGGCAAATCAAAAAGGTATTCCTATTGCTGTTAGATCTCACTTTTGGGGAAAGCAGGATGGAAACATTTTAGTATATTTTCCTCCGAAAAAATTTAGAGACGCAATAAATGAGGTGGTAGAAGACATGAAACAAGAAGTAGATTCTTCTATCCATATAGATTTTAGCTCTTGGCTTGATGGGTGGGGCACAGACGGTATCCGTGTAGAGCAATCCATATCAGACGGAGTATTTTCTGATTTTACCAACCAAAATGCAAAGCGCGTGATTCAATATGGGCCTAAGGGGATAAAGACAGATATTGTAGAGCGCGTCTCTCGCAGCAAATACGACATTCTTCTGAGTAAAATTGACGACAAGATATTTGTAGGTGGGCAGGAGTGTACCTCTAAGGATTTACCATCTCAAAAGGCAACCATAGAGATACTATCTGTTTTAATTGAAAAAGCGGGGATTGCTGTTTCAAATGCTGATTTGCCTAAAAATACTTACACATCATACAGAAATGAGCTTCAGGGCAAGATAATTACGCCCCTATGTAAGCTGGTAGAGGATAGATTAGAAAAGAATTTGGCGCTTAAAATAGAGGGTAAATTAATGAATTTTGACGTAACTCTGGATTTGGGCAACCTTAAAATTGGTGTTTTAGATAAGATTTCCTAAAAAGCAGACATAGACGAGGATAAAATAATGGCTCAACAAAGCCATTATTTTGTTTCTCAGATTTTTCAGTATTTTTCATTCTCAGATCCGTTAAGATAGTAACAAAGATCTGACGCGGTGTTGGATCAGGTTCCTTCAAGGAGTTCAGTTATGTCGTGTGGTCTCGGTGGTCCCAACAGCAATCCGTTTGCCCCCAACCCCTACATCACGCCTCCCGCTATCCTGCCTGAGGATGCGCGGCGGATCCTGGGGCAGTAAGGGGCAGAGCGGAAAGGCTTATTGAGTGAGGGCGCAGAGTTCACTCTAGGGGATAGGCGTGCGTATCTATCCCCCTTTATACCAAAGCGGAAGTGGTCCGATTTGGTTAGAGGGTGCAAAACAGGAGAGAAAAATGGCACTGGGAATTTTCTGCGCACTTGCTGCTGCCGCGGCCGGTGCGGCTGCAGCAGCTGCTGTAGATGAGGTAACCAGCGGGTGCGGATGTGGTCATGGGCGCTATGGCCCCACGTACTGTAGTGAACATGCGCCGCCTGATGATTATCCAACTGATTAACATGAGGCAAGTATTTACCCCAAAAGAGGAGGGTGTTATGGATTGTGGTGGATGCATTCCGGGGCCGTATACCGGCTCGTCTGATCATTTGTTGAATGATGATTTGTGCACAAATGAGCTTATGGTGGGTACCAGTGTATTATCCTGAGCCTACTAGTAATTGCCATTTCTGTGGGACATCTCATGACTCTAGGAGTACGTGTCCCACGATTCCGCGCTGCTTGGGAGTGATGAGTGGTTGGGAGAATCCTAATGTGTGATCCGATTACCTTGTTGGTTCTCGCTGGCGCTGCAGCGATCGCGACGTCCGCCGCACTTTCGTCATCGGATGATGATGACTGTCACAATTGAGTAGCTGGAGGACAATGTGTCCTCCCCTTTATACCTCATCAGAGCGGTTCTGATGAGGTTAGAGGGCAGCACAAGGAGTTTGCCATGCGTTCAGACATTGATGTGATCTTGGACAACACTTCCCCTACGCGGATTCACCGCGACAACATGGGTCAGATTGTGCGGATTGGTCCACCGATCCTGCGACCTTAGCCGTAGTTCATACTTGGAGGATACGCTTGTATCCTCCCCTTTATACCGCACCAGAGATTTCTGGTTCGGTTAGAGGATAACGCAATTAAGATACGCGAAGCTACGCAATTGCATATGGCGCGCGTGCAAGGAATTGCATACGTTTTTTTCGCTAGCATGCAGGGTAACCGTATTGCCGGCTCCAGACAGGTTTTTGGTAAAATTTAGCAACAGCCGCCTTTGGCGGTTTTTGCACTATGTACACAAGACTCAAATGCATAAAATGCAATGCAGACGCGCGTGGCTATGAATGTGCCATGTGCGGCCTTATCATGTATGCGTTTGATGCATTCCATGAGTGTGGTAGTGGTCAAGTACTTCCGCGCTGCGGCGGATGTTTGACAAATGAGGTGGAATGCGATTGTATATAAAAAAGAAAAGAGAGGAGGAAAGGATGAAAAGTGTAATCTTGTTTGACGTGGGTGGAGTGATAGATGGTGGTGGTGCGGTTTCGGGTAATCAAACTACGCCAGCTCTTTTTTCTGAGAGGTTCGGTGTTGATCCGCAGGCTTTTATTCTAGCTCGTAGGAAAGCATGGCGTCCTTTAAAACTCGGGAAGATTTCTGTAGTAGATTTTTGGACCTCCATTTTCAACGAGTTGGAAATTCCGGTTGATATCGCCGCAGCAATGGAAGTGTATGAGGGTACGATAAGCGCGGTTCCTGGAATGCTGGATCTTGTGTCAGAATTGAATGACGGGGGCTATACTCTGGCGCTAGCCAACAATGAGGGTCGCGAGTTTGATGATTTGCGTGAAAGTAAGTTCGATTATTTTCGGTTATTCAAACACCGTTTTCCTTCCTGGAAGTTAGGTCTGGGCAAGCCCGACCCTGCTTATTTCCAGGAAGTGTTGAAACGTGGTAATTGGAGTCCGCAGCAATGCATTTTTGTGGATGATAAAATGATTAACGTGCAAGCCTCAATAAAGGAAGGCATTACAGGAATTCATTGTGAAGCAAACGCAAGGATTCTTCGCTCAGCTCTTATCAGCTTGGGTGTTAAACTATTCAATCAGGCTTAATGCACCCGTCTGAGGAACACTCGCAAGGAGGATGATATGAAAAAGCTTGACTTTCTGGCATTCGTATCTGCAATGCGCGGCCCCTTGTATCAGTGTGGGCAGATTGCACTGAAGTTAAAGGGTAAGACGGTCAAGAGGGATAAAGCTCCTGATTCGTCCGTCCAGCTAAGCACGGCTGTAGGTGATGTAGATGAGTTGTGTCAGGAAATAATTCTAATGCGCGCAGCAGAGGTTACGCCGTGGATTGAGATTCGTTCTGAGGAACAGAATGTTTGTCCTAAGGCAATCCGAGAGTTGTTTGAAAAAAACAGCTCCCGGTTTACACTAGTAATTGACCCACTTGACGGGACTGATGAATTTTTTAGAGCTGGGAATGAGTTTGGTCATATGGTTGGAATCCATGACAAACAAAGCGGTCGTATGAGCTGTGGAATGATATTTATTCCTGAAGAACAAGTGTTGTATTTCGCAATCCGTGGTATGGGTGCGTTTACGGCTTCTGGGTTGTTTGGTGAAGTTAATCCGATTGCCCGTCCGTTGAAGATTCCAAAGAGTGTTCGTAATGTTAAGCGCCTGACAGAAGAGGATCATCGCGCTTTTGAGTTGTCTGGTTTTGTGCAGGCATTTCCCGAGAATAGATCGTCCGCTGTAGACGGAATACGTGTGGCAACAGGAGAGATTGGCGCAACGTTCATGCGTGGATTTCATGGGCACGATACAGGAATTCCCGGTATCCTGATTGAGGAGCTGGGTGGCGCTGTATTGGGTGAGAACGGAAAAAGTGTTATGTATGACTCGCAGATGTCGCGTATGCCGCTGGTCATATCGTCGCTGAATCCCGATTATGCTAGACTTCTTTGGGAAGCACAAGCGAAGGAGCGGGCAGAATAATGGGTTTGTGGCAAAATGTAGAGATCAGCGGGGTTTGCGATTCCTGCGCAGAGCAGGTGAGTGTATTGCGCAACATTGAGCCCGATATTCCAGATTCAAGCACTCAAGTGCTCTTACGTAATCACAAGAAGTGCGACGCAGGTAAGCCCAAGTTTACTACAGCAAAATGTCGCAAGCTTAAAGCTGATGAAATTCCAGAGGATTGGGAAGGTTAACATTCCCAATTGATGGAATAGTTTGCTCAGGGGCGTGCTCTGAGAGTACGTCGGCTTTCGCAGACACACCTTTGCGAGGGTCACTTACAAAGGCCACGCCGCACATGTGGTGTGACATGTGGTACGGGATGCGAATAGCGGCGTGCTATGCATTCCGTTTTTTTAATTTTGGAAATGGTGGTAGCATACTCGTACCAGTTGATATGTTAGATAAATACAACTACAATTTGTCGCCGTGGCTTATCGTCCAGCAACCCGCCGATCCGCGTGACAGCTCAAAAATATTGGTTTATAAAAAAGACACCAATGAGGTATTTTTTGATGTGTTCGCAAATGTACTCAAGTATGTTCCGGAGCGAACACTTTTTGTGTTCAATAAAACTAAGGTGATTCCGGCTCGGTTGCCGGTTGTTAAAGAGACCGGCGGCAGAGCGGAGTTGCTTTTTGTGGAAACAAGGGGCGAGCAGATCATTTGTTTAGGCAGTAAGCCTTTGAAGATTGGCTCGTCTTTGCGTTTAGATCATCATAAATTAGTCGTTGAAGATAAAGTAAGCAAGTATTACAGCATCAGGCCAGATTTCGCTAATGCAAAACTTTTTGATGTTTTGGAGCAACACGGAAAAACGCCGCTTCCTCCATACATAAAGCAGTGTCCGCTATCCGAGCAGGAGCGTAAGCAAAAATACCAAACAGTTTTTGCAGAAGATAAGGGCTCAATTGCTGCTCCCACCGCATCGCTTCATTTTACGGATCGGCTTTTGGATAAAATTGATAAAGTATTTGTAACACTTCATGTAAACCAGGGTACGTTTGCACCAGTCACAGATAAGCAAATTCAGGAAGGAAAGCTGCATAAAGAATGGTATGAGGTTTCTGAGAAGGCAGCGGAAAAGATAAATAGAGCTAAAAAAGAAGACCGACCTATAATTGCCGTGGGGACTACCGCAATGCGCACGCTAGAATCTGCCGCTAAAAATGGACAAATGCATGCAGGTGCTGGTGTAACGGACTTATTTATTCAGCCGGGATATCAGTTTCAGATTACACAGAATATGATAACCAATTTTCACGTTCCAAAGTCATCCCTTATGATGCTAGTAGCCTCTTTAGTAGGAAGAGAAAAACTGTTAGACTTGTATCAGCAGGCGATAGATAGGAAAATGCGATTTTATTCTTTTGGCGATGCGATGATTATTATTTAGGGGTCGGTAACTGGTAACTAGTAACTGGAAAAAGTATTATGAAAAAAGTAATTTTGTTTGGAGTGACTCTTGTACTTGTTGGGTTTGGTTGTGGTCAAAAAGAAGAGTCAAAGGCTACTGATGATCCGCAAGAGATCAGCTCTTTTGCTGATTGTGTTGCTGCTGGAAATGCGGTGATGGAAAGTCATCCAAGGCAATGCAAAAGTGCAGAAGGTGAGACATTTGTAGAAGAAATTGATCTCCCCATTGATTTATCAGCGGAGGAAATAACGGCACAGGGCATAGCCCAAAGCTGGGTAGAAGAAAATGCACAGACCTATATATATGACGGCATGGGCTTGTATCACGATAGCTCCACCACGCAAGAAGATGGATCTGTTGTGGTAAAGCTAGGTTATTCTTCCAGACATGGTGGATTTGGGGATAGGACGGGCATGGTTCTTATTCCAGTTATCACACCGCACACCATTGAGCTTACGGTGCAGGATGGAAAAGTGGTGCGCGCTGTAACAGACGACAGCTTTGATGAAATGACGGGAAAATAATATGATCACCGTTTACCAAAAACCCACGTGTACTAAATGCAGGCAAGCGTTTAAGCTGCTGCGCGAACGCGGAGAGGATTTTGAGGCTGTAAATTACTATGAGAAGCCACTCTCAAAAAACAAGCTTAAAGAGCTACTTAAAAAGATGGATTTAAAACCGCGAGAGGCAATGCGCAATACAGAGAAGATTTACAGAGATCTTAAAATAGCAAAAGCAGATTATTCAGATGATGAGCTTATAAATTTAATGATTAAGCATCCGGATTTAATCCAGCGGCCTATTGTTGTGAAAGGAAATAGGGTCGTCATGGGACGGCCTACAGAGAATATTGAGCAGCTGCTCTAGTTGACAAAAATAGTTTTATTGATATACTGAAAACATGCAACATTTTTCTGCACAATTGCCGGTCTCTTTTTTTCAAGAAGATGATCAGGTGGTAGCCTACTGCCCGGTTTTGGATTTATCAACAGCCGGTGATACCGTTGAAGAGGCAAAGAAGAATTTTGGACAAGCATCTTCTTTGTTTTTTGAAGAATTACTAAAGGCGGGCAATTTGGGGGATGTCTTAAAGGAATTGGGTTGGCAAAAAAAGCAAAAGCAGTGGCAGCCGCCTACTTTGGTGGCACAAACTACGGAGCTTGTAACGGTTTAGTATGCCACGCATTACGCCCATTCCGTGGCGTCTTTTTGAAAAATTTGTACTTGCTCAAGGGTGTCTTTTTAAAAGAGAAAAGGGGGACCACCGTATTTATTGGAAAGAGGGAATGAAAAGACCAATAGTTATTCCGCGCAGAAAACAACTGCCGGTTTTTATTATACGGAACAATTTACGTCTCTTGCGCATTTCACAAAAAGAATATCTTGACATACTAAAGACCCTGTGATAGCATGATGCCATCACGAAACATGCTTTTTAATTGTCATCCTGAACTTGATTCAGGATACTGAAGGAATAAATATCATTCCACAGCTCATACGACCGCTTTGTTTGTCATGGATT
>CAZSVL010000006.1:0-80434 GCA_964610305.1 uncultured Gammaproteobacteria bacterium
CTGATAGCTGGAAACTGATAATGAAAAATATGGGTTGGATCAAATTATTTACTAAAATTTCACTTCTGTTTAAAGTAGCCTCTTTTAAGTCGCGTGTCAAGCAGGCGCAGAAACGCGGGGCTAAAATTTTTATAGTCTTGGTTTTTATGTTAACCGCCGTGCTAATCTGGTTTGGAAGAGGAATAATAATCAGCGCGGTGGATACCTATAAATATGAAAAGTGGAAAGAAAAGGCACCCGCGGCGGAATCATTTAAAGTGGCAGAGGCTATTAAGATAAACGCAGAGCAGATCCCTTTGCCGGCAAGCAGTGAGGAGAGCATAGAGCTAGAGATTGTTGAAGATGACACAGATGAAGACGATCTACAGGTTTTTGATATCAAGATTGCTCAAGAGAAAAATCTGGCTGTACCGTTTACGCCCCAGGCGCCCCACGCAAATTGGGATCTCCCGTATCAAGAGGCATGTGAAGAAGCAAGCGTATACATGGTGTCTCGTTTTTTTGAGGGAGATGCCAGATTAGCGATTCCTAAAGAAGAGGCCGATGAAGAATTTCTAAAATTGGTGCAATGGCAAAAAGAGCGGTTTGGTCATTATGAAGATACTAATGTGAGCGAGACACTTAATATTTTAAAGCACTATTACGGACTGACGTATCAGGTGATCAACGATCCTACGGTGGATGATATAAAAGATGCTATCTCTCAAGGTTTCCCTGTCATTGTTCCGGCGTATGGAAAAGCTTTGCCAAATCCTTTTTTTGCCGGAGATGGGCCAGAGTATCATATGCTTGTTATAAAAGGGTACTTAGAAGATAGATTTATAACTAATGATCCGGGCACAAGGCGCGGCGCAGATTTTACCTATGAGTTTGATCATTTCATGCCGGCGATACATGATTTTAATGAAGGAGACGTTAAAAATGGCCCTTCCCGCGTGATAGTTGTAACAGGCCTGCGTTCATGATAGGCTAAGAGCATAAAAAAAGAGCGCTAGGCGCTCGTGACGGAGAGTGTTAATCCTGTGGTGCATCGTATACACGCACAATGCTAGCAGCGGGAATCATCTGGTCTGGAACATCTAATCCAGCATGTAGCGGGGTGCCGTCTTTAACATTGATTCCGATATGGGCTCTTGCGTTTGAGAGCTTGACCCATTCACTACTTGAGGTCATAACGTCGCCAGAAAAAGCGGCAAAAACTTGCTGGGCATCCTTTCTAATGATAACGATTTTTCTCACGCAACCTCCTTCGATTCGCCCAACATTAGCACGGCTCAAAAAATATGTCAACCTCAACAAAAAAACAACAAATACATGAGCTGCTTAATCGTGGAGTAGAGCAGGTGTACCCTTCAAAAGCTGCTTTTGAGAAGGTTTTGCGTTCCAAGAAGAAGTTGAAGGTGTATGTTGGGTTTGATCCTACCGCACCGGCTCTTCATATTGGACATGCCATGCAGTTGCGTAAGCTTAAGCAGTTTCAGGATTTGGGGCATGAGGTTATTTGGCTTATTGGGAGCTTTACCGGAATGATTGGTGATCCTTCAGACAAATCTGCTGTACGCACTAGACTCACCAAATCTGATGTAAAGAAAAATGCAGCAACGTATAAAAAACAAGGTTCAAAAATTGTGAGTTTTTCCGGCAAAGGCGCTGCCAAGATTGTATACAACGACAAATGGCTCTCAAAGCTTTCTTTTGAAGATGTGGTAGAGCTCTCTTCTAATTTTACAGTGCAGCAAATGGCAGAGCGGGATATGTTCAGAAGAAGACTTAAAAATGGAACGCCGGTGTATGTGCACGAGTTTATGTATCCACTTATGCAGGGGTATGACAGCGTTGCTATGGATGTGGATGTTGAAATTGGTGGATCAGACCAAATGTTTAACATGATGGCTGGGCGGACGCTTTTGAAAAAATTGAAGAATAAAGAGAAATACGTAATAACACTGAAACTTCTTGAGAATGACGAGGGTAAAAAGATGAGCAAGTCTGAAGGCGGATTTATAGCGCTCACCGATCGCCCAGAGGATATGTTTGGTAAAATTATGGCGATGGATGATAGCATGATTGTGCCGTACTTTGAGCTGGCAACGGACGTGCCAATGGAAGAGGTGGAGGAAAAACGCAGATCGCTTAAAAAGAAATCTACTAATCCGCGGGATGTTAAGGTGGAGCTGGCGCAAGCGGTGGTGCGCATGTATCATGGCGCCGCGGCTGCAAAAAAAGCGCTGGAGCATTTTGTGCAGACTTTTCAGAAAAAGGCAGTGCCGGCAAAAATACGGTCAGCAAAAATTGCAGGCAAAAACATTGTGGATGCTCTTGTTGCTTCAAAGTTGGTATCAAGTAAATCAGAAGCGCGCCGTGTTATAAAACAAAATGGCGTAAAAATAGATGGAGTGGTGGTTTCGGATGATAAAAAAATAAAAAAAGGATCAATAATCCAAAAAGGGAAAAGACATTTTATTAAAGCAGCTTAAATTAAGGGGTTATGAAAAAGTTATCAGAATACGAAATAAAAAAAGTGTTGGGATTTGTTATTCTGGTTGTTTTATTTTCATATGTGTTAGCTGAATTGCATGATCAAAATCTTAGGATAAGAAAAGCGCAAGGTGATGCTACGCGATTAAAATACAGCCTCATTGATTTGGGTATTTTAGATCCAGATGAGGAGCCAGAGGCCATTTTGGAGATAGAGAAGGAGAAAAGCACTGTTGAGCATAAAGAAGTTAAGCCGAAAAAAACAGTGAAAAAAGACATCAATGATCAAGATCATCCGCTGCATGTTGAAGGTCCGCAGTTTGTAATGGCCTTTGCTGCTACAGAAAGGGCTTTTGATCCAGCAATTCTGGACTTCTACGCAGAAGATGTCTTGATTGTTGCGCACAGAGAAAGGCCGGATGGTTCAGTTACTACGCTTGAGCTGACGAAGTCTGATTATGCGCAATTAGTACACGCTGGGCTGCCTATTGCAGAGGCGATGGGAGATGTTAATAGATACAGCGTTCTTTCCACCAATGTGATAGAAGATGATACGGTCTATGTTGAAACCCACAAATACAACGAGCGCAAAGCTCAAACAACAAAACACAATTTTGCTATAAAGAAGTTTGCTGACGGAAAGCTGCTTATAATTAAAGAAGAAGGTGGGCTACTGGTAGAATAAATATGAACGCCTGGAAAAAAATAACAACAAACGTATTATCTGAGGTTGGGGCTGCTGTGGGAGAAGATCTCTCTGGCGCACAGGCAGATACCCCACCAGATCAAAACATGGGGGATATAGCTATCCCTTGTTTTGAATTTGCTAAGAAATTGAAAAAATCCCCTGCAGAAATTGCAAAAGCGTGGGCAGATAAAGTTGAGAGTACGGATTTGATTGAAAAAGCAATGGCTGCTGGGCCCTATTTGAATGTAATGCTTGAGCCGGCTGCACTTTCAGATTACATTTTTGATGGCCTTGCTGACATTTCAAAAAAGGGAGATGAGGGAAAAGGCAAAACAGTCATGGTTGAATATAGTCAGCCAAATACTCATAAGGAATTTCATGTTGGCCATCTGCGGAACGCATCATTAGGGAGTACGCTTGTTGAGCTCTATAGAAAATTAGGATATAAAGTGATAGCCGCAAATTATATAGGAGATATTGGAGCCCATGTGGCAAAATGTTTGTGGGCAATGCAGAATCTCCATGCTGGAGAGGAGCCGCCAAAAGGAAAAGAGGGCGCGTGGCTAGGAGAGCTCTATGTAGAGGGTCATCAAAAAATGAAAGATGATAAAGAGGCGCAGGAGCAGTCAAAAGAAATTTTGAGAAAACTAGAAGCAGGAGACCCGGAGCTAAAAGCTTTATGGGAAAAAACAAAAGAGTGGAGCATGCAACAGTTTAGGGCGGTGTATGATGACATGGGGGTGGTTTTTGATAAGTGGTATTTTGAATCAGAGGTAGAAGAGCCTGGAAAAGAAGTGGTAAAAGAGCTTTTGGAAAAAGGTATTGCAAAGGTATCCCAGGGCGCAACTATAGTGGATTTGGAAAGTGAAGGTTTGGGCGTGTTTTTAATCTTGCGATCAGATGGTACTAGTCTTTATTCAACAAAAGATTTAGCACTCGCAAAGCAAAAGTTTCAAGAGTATAAACTGGATGAGAGCATTATTGTGGTAGACAACAGGCAGAGTCAGCACTTTAAACAACTGTTTAGAACGCTGCAGTTGTATGGTTTTGATAAATCAATGACGCACGTGGCGTATGAAATGGTGGACACTAAAGAAGGGACCATGAGCTCAAGATCGGGCAACGTGATTAAGTATGAAGAAATAAGAGAAGAAGTGCTCAACAAATTAAAGAAGGAAACAAAACAGCGGCATGCGGATTGGAGCGATAAGAAAATAGAAGAGGCGGCTCATGGCATAATGCTTGCGGCTCTTAAGTTTATGATGCTCAAGTCTGATGCCAATAAGATTATCACCTTTGATATGGACGCCGCCCTATCTTTTGAGGGGTACACGGGGCCATATATTCAGTATTCTTACGCGAGGATTCAGAGCATGATTAGAAAAGAAGGCAAGGGAAAATCGGGAGCGTTGGATAGTCCAGAAGAGAAACAATTGTTTATACTTTTGTCTCAATTCTACAGCGCTGTAGAAGATGCCAAGAAGACCCACAACCCTGCTGTGCTTTGTAGATACGTATATGAGGTGGCAAAACAATACAGTCATTTTTATGCAAGGCATCAGGTTATAGGCAGCAAAGAGCAAGAGGCTCGCTTGGCGCTCTCTGATGCTACGGCTAAGGTGTTAAAAGAAGGGCTTAACATTCTTGGGATTCCCGCATTAGATCAAATGTAATGAAAAAAAAGGAGGCGCTATCAAAAAAAAGAGTAGAGCGTGTTTATCACTGGGCGCGCGTGTTTGCCTGGACCGGCCTTGTTTTTTTCATCGGTTTTTTTGCAACGATAATGAAAGCCGATGTTAAGTTTGGTAGTACACTCAATGACCTTTTTTTAGAGATGATGTTTTTGTCGCTTACGGTTGCCATGGGATTGGGCCTTTTGTCAGGTTTAATGAAAGAGAGGCATTTAAGATTGTATAAAGAGTTGAAGCATGAAAAAGCATGGATGGTTATTTCTTGGTTTAGGTTTGGTTGCGGATTTCTTATACTGATACCTTTTATAATTATTAGCATTTTTGGCATGTATGCCTTTTTTACTCGTTAGCGCTTGCAAAAAATAGACGCTGTGCTACCATACCGATGCTAAATTAAGCTTTATGGCTGATTCTTTTTTTCAACAACCAGACCAGGGGGATTCTGTAGAGACCGTTGTGGGGCCTTCCGTTCATGTGGAAGGAGATTTTGATAGTAAAGGTAATATCATTGTAAAAGGTTCTGTGGCGGGCAAAATTACCACTTCTCAACATTTGCGTGTTGAGGAAAGTGCCGTAGTAGTGGCAAATGTAAAGGCGGCATCAGCAGAGATTTCGGGTAGCATTAAGGGGAACGTGAGGGTTGAGGGTGTGTTAGAGTTGGCGCCAAGTGCTAAGATAAAAGGCGATGTTTCCGCCGGCGTGCTCATTGTGGCAAAAGGTGCGGCACTTCATGGAAAATGCAGCATGCCACAAGCAGATTTTTCTGTTTTTAAAGAAAAAAAAGCGGAGAAGAAGCCGCCGGTAGAAGTTAAAGAAGAGGTGGCAGAGCCCGTTGCGGCATAGAAAATGTACATCTATCTCTACGACAATTTTGTTAAGGAGCGAGCCAATCGGTCAACCGTAAAAACTATAGAGAACCGGTTGACCGATTTTGGTATAAGCGGCAAAATTATTCGTCTGACCACGCTGTCTAACGCACGCGGCATCATAGAAGATGAAATGCGCTACGGCGCCAGGACGGTGGTGGTGGTGGGAAATGACCAAACGCTGGGGCGCGTGCTTTCTCGTGCCGCACTAACCGATGTGGTATTTGGCTATATTCCAGTCAGCGATAAGCAAGTGGTGGCTGGCATGCTTGGCATTCCTTCTGGAGCCGCCGCAGCAGAAGTGCTCTCTAGAAGACGCGTGGTAGAGCTAGATGTGGGAGAGGTAAACGACAGGTATTTTGTATCGCAACTTCATATAAAACCAGCTATAATACGCGCTGAATATGATAATAAATTTGCGGTAAGCTCGCCAGATAGTGAGATGGCGCTGACGGTTTGTAATTTGAGGCCGTTTGAAGGAGCCACTTTCACCAGTGCCGGAAAAATTCATCCGCAAGATAGTAAACTAGAAGCGTTTGTTCAGCCAGTCAGCAGAGGATCGGGCGTCTTTAGCAAAACAAAAAAATCCCCTGCCAGCACGTTTCCTTTTTCATCTATGTATGTAAAAGGCAGATACCCCTTTGAGATGGAAATGGACGGTGTAGTGAGTAAAGAAAAAGCGGTGCGGATAAAATTAGCAGAGCGTCGCGTACAGATGATTGTGGGATCAGACAGACAATTTTAATGCCCAGGTGGCGGAATGGTAGACGCGCTAGCTTGAGGGGCTAGTGATCGCAAGATCGTGGAGGTTCGACTCCTCTCCTGGGCACCATATTTTTGTCAGACGGCAGTCTTGACATTTTTTTATAGGTGTGCTAAGGTCTCAGTGCGCAGTAAAGCGCTTTCTGCAAGGAGGTTCATTATGAACGAGCACAGGTTAGAAGAGCTAAAGGAGCTCTCAAAACCGGCTCTACGTCATGTGGAGCTTGTAGAAATGGCTAGGACACTTAGTCCTAACCAGGTTGGTAAGCAGGTCGGCGCGGCCGGTTGGCCTAGTCGGCAGGCTAAAGCAGCACGGTCTCTTTGCGTTTTGAAAAGAGACTTTGGTCCGGGGGTCTTTGAGGCCTTCATAACAACCATGGAGCGCGCTCGCTCAGAGCAATCTGATACAGAGCAGGCTCAGGAGGACAAGCGGATGAAAGCCAGGCTTAAGAAGTCCCTTCAGCGTATTTCCGATCCGCGGAAAAAGTTGGAGGTTATGGTTTCTGGGGGTTTGTTTAAGGATGCTACGGCATTTATTAAAAAGCTCCTGCGTGAGATGGACGTTAATCTTGTTTCTCACGAAAGCGTGACAGATGGACAGGGTAGGCCCAAGCTCTTTTCTACCTCTGAGGAAAATGCCTCACCAGTAGGCACTGTGAATGTTGCGTTTGCTCCAAAAGAGTGTGCCCAGCCAGGATGTGAGCCTGAAAGTCGGGCGGTTGTTCTGGTGGTGTCCTTGGAAGGGTTGATTCAGGCGCTGCAGTGGTCGGATGAACAGGTGCTTAGCTTTGTAGAGGCCTTGATCAAGAAGGTGCTCAAGGTGTCTCATGACAGCCGTTACGCGTACATGATTACCAGTACATTGCAAAAGCTGGTTCGCCACTTCTTGGATCCTGCTAGCGCTCTGGCCAATAAGGCCGAGCGGTGGATGCTTTTGGCATTGCTTTTTGAAGGAAGGCTCTTTGAGCTTAGAAAAACAGCTTTGCCAGTCCCTGTTGATCGCAGAAACCGTGGTGGTCCCAAGTCTAATTATGAAATCCGTGCAGAGCTTGACCCTGTTGTGGAACGCATGCTTGAGCTTGGTATGAGTAAGCAAGAGGTGAAAGAGGTTTTTCTGAATTGGATGAGAGAAAAGGGTGAGCACTGCAGGTGGCAGTTTATGCTGGCCATGGCAGGTGCTGAGTGTTTTGAGAATCCTTCTTACAAGGTTTCTGATGTGTTGCGCGAAGTCTATCTGCCTAGCATGTGGGAAAAGCTTGTTAAGTATGATCACGTGCGTTCTTTCATGGCCTTTAAGCCGCTGGGTTTGTGGAAGGTGGCCAGACCGCATGAATCCACATACTATTACGTAGATACTGATCAGCAGTTTTTTAGGGAAGGGTTTGCCAAGCTTTTGAGCAGGGGAAAAGCGGCAAAGGTGTTCCAGCTGTTGGTTTTGGTTGGTTCAGACCTTGGTGTGTATCCGTGCGGTCTCAACTCAAAGAGGTTTTCTCCTTATAACTGTAAGAACGAAAACGCCCGCGCGATGATGTCGTGGTTGGCTACGGACGCGTTTGAGCTTGCTTTTGCGGCAGAGGATTACGGAATTGCCGCCGGCCTTGCGGACTACTTTGATTGCGCTGATGATGATAGGTTTATTGAGCAGGCAGTCGATCTTTGCAGAGAGCAGGCGACAGAAATTTGGCGTTTCCCTGAGAATGTTTCCGCCGAATACGTGCGTAGAACTCTCTTTGAAGATAAGGGTGATCCAAAAAAGGAGCCCGAGAGTACTCGTGTTACGCAGTTCAAAGCTGAGGTTCATGCAATCGCGCAGGAGCTTAAGCAAAAGCGAGAAGAGAAAATCAGAGAGGCAAGAACTTTGTCTACTGATTTGCGGCTTTCGCGCAACTTGAACTGGATGGAGTACGCGGATACGCGAGAAGATTAATAATTGTGCCGTGTTGATAATCAACGCGGCTTTTTTTTTGCAAATTAACAAGGCCTGTGATTAGATTAATGTATAAGAATAAATCTATGAAGGAAATAAAAAAAATAGACGTGCGCTCGCATGTTAAGATGACAACCGCTATTGGCGGTGCTTTAGGTTTGGCGTGCGGCATATATTATGGCATTGGTGGTGCCATATATGATTTTTTTACCACCGGCCTCAACTATGGGTCAGCCTTGGCTCTTATGGCAATTGTTGCCATGCCGGCAATTGGCGCTGGTTTTGGTTTGATCTTTGGCCTTATTGTCTCTCCCACATACAATGCAGTCGCCAAAAGATTTGGTGGGGTAAAGATGGATATAAAGGAAAAATAATATGAAAAAAACACGCAAACAATGCCAATCCTGCGGCATGCCATTTAAAAAAGAGGATCAGCGTGGTTTAGAAAAAGACGGAACACGCAGCGCCATGTACTGTAGTCTGTGCTACAAAGATGGAGAATTTATAAATCCAGACATGACACTACAGCAAATGCAGGAGCTGGTAGATGATGTCTTAAAAAATGAAATGAAATCCGGCAGAATATTTAGGTGGATGGCAAAAAAGCAGATCCCAACGCTTAAGAGGTGGAAGCAGAAATGAATAAGCAAACAAAAGAGATTTTAGGCAAATCAGTATTAGCATGGTTGCTACTGCTGATTTTGTTGCTGTTGGGGATTGTTTTGCGCAATATTTTTTTTGTAGATCCTGATGTAATTTACAGAGAAGATCACTTATTAACTTGCGATGGCGTATGGTCAAACCCTTCTCTTCCATGCCCACCTGGGGAATATTTTGAATATCTTTTAGTCAGTCCGTTTAGAGGAAATCCTATTGCGTTAGTTATTTTGTTTTTGTTTAACATCTTTGTTATTGGTATTATTTGGAAGTATTTTGAAAAAAAAGACAAGAAGAAGGGATCTAATGATCAGATCGTGAAAATTGCAGAGTAGTGTGCTACCATATATCCATGGGCATCTTCAGGAAAATGTTTAAAAAAGTTTTTTGGACGGTTTTTGTCCTTATTTTTTTTGCTGTTGCTTTTTTTATTTTTAAGTTGATCTGGGGTGGCATAGCTGGAGAGGGTGAGTACGCGTGTTTGCCAAAGGAGAATGAAAGAGTATTTTCTACGGGACCATATTATGATGGGCCGCTTATAGATTCTCATGTGCACATGCCCGTAGCCTCTAAGATTGTCAGCACTATCTCAGAAAAAGCAGGCTTTGCAAACATGCCTGCGTATGATAAAGATTTCAGTATTGATTATATTGCGTGTCTTTTTGAGCGCGAAGGGATCACAAAAGCATTTGGATTTAATGTGGTGCCTAAGTATTTGACCAGAAAGTCTCTAAAAAAGGTACTTTCAAATGAAAAAAGGCACGGCGAAAAATTTGTCCATTTTTTTCAACCAACACCGCTGGCTAGTCTTAATCAAAGCGTAGAGAAGATAGATGACATTCTCACAAAAAATGCCGATGTGTTTAAGGGTTATGGAGAGGTAAAGTTTGCCTTCAATGAAATTGAGAATCAAGGAATTGTTGATGAGCATTATCTAAAATCATATGCTCTTGCCGATAAACATAAAACTATTATCATGATGCATCCAGGGCGCCAGCATGAGGAGCAGGTGAAATTTATACTAGAAAAGCATCCCAATCTGAATTTTCTTTTTCACGGGGGAGAAATAAGAGAATGGATCTTTGATGTTTTAAAAGAATATGAAAATGCTTTTTATTCTGTAGAGCCCAATAATTATATTTTTGGCTGGTCAGAGGGAGATCACTACAAAGACAATCCAACAAAAGACGAATTCTTGGCATACATGGAGCTCAATTATGAGCAGACACTGCAGCAAGAGCTAGCTTTTTGGAGGCCAATAATAAATGCGCAGCCCGATAAGTTTTTGTGGGGAACCGATAGATGGTATCGCTGGCATTTTGACGAGCAAGTGGGCGGCTGGCTGGAGGAATTTGGAAGAGCCTTTATTGGGAATTTAAATCAAAGCATCCAAGAAGATTTTGCGCATAGAAATGCGCAGCGGATTCTTCAGAAATAAGAGTTTTTCTTGACAAAAAACGGCTCTCATGCTACGCTCAACACATAATTATTACTTCAATTTATGCCATATTTAATTGGTTTTATAGTGCTTGTCATTTTGGTGAGCATTCGGCAGGTAAACGAGTATCAGCGTGGTGTTAAGTTTCAGCTTGGTAAATACACCAAGGTTATTCAGCCCGGATGGCGCATTATTTTGCCGGTTATTCAGTCTATGACTAAGGTGGACATGCGTGTTAAGGCGGTAGACGTGCCTTTTCAGGAGGCTATCACTAAAGATAACATTTCTGCCAAGATTAATGCCGTTATTTATTATAAAGTGAGCGATGCGGCAAAGGCGGTTCTAGAGGTTGAAAGATTCATGTTTGCTGTCTCTCAACTAGCTCAGACTACCATGAGAAACGTTGTAGGAGAGATGGAGTTAGATGAGCTTTTGGCAAACAGAGAAGCAGCGGCGCTAAAGATTAAAGAGATTGTAGACAAGGCTTCTGATCCATGGGGTATAAAAGTTGAAAGCGTAGAGCTAAAAGACGTAATTTTACCCGACAATATGCAGCGCACTATTGCTAAGCAAGCAGAAGCAGAGCGAGAGCGCCGTGCGGTGATTATCAAATCAGAGGGAGAGCTAGCAGCCGCAAATAATCTGGCAGAGGCTGCAAGAAAACTGCACGAGCAAACCGGAGCGCTTCATCTAAGAACACTCAACACGCTCAACGATCTCTCTTCTGATCAGTCAAACACGGTAGTGTTTGCCGTCCCACTAGAAATCCTAAGAGGATTTGAGAGAATGTCACAAAAATAATAGATAAAAAAAACCGGCATGAGCCGGTTTTTTGGTTTCTTGACACAGATGCTAAAATATGTTCTACTAAAGCTGCTCATGGTGAGCACACTAGCAAAAGGAGGCGAAATGAATCGTATGATCGCGCATAATTCATAATGCCTAAAACGCGTTTTACCTATCATGGGTATTGCCGCGTTGGGCTTCGTGCGCCGGTTAATGATGAGCAAGTGGCAGCGCTGCTTGATTCTAACCGGTGTGTGAACATTCTTGTTGATCATACTAAGCGCAGAGTACACCGTTTGTGCTACAGCGTAGAGTGGAAAGATTACTACGTAGTGATTCAGGATGTTTTCACCGGAGATGTAGTCACTATTTTACGAACAAAGCATGAGGCTAGTCGGGTGCGTATTAGCAAAGGCATGAAAAGACGCGCCGCTGGCCTTGCGGATGGCAGGATTGATCCCATCTTTGAGGGTGTGCCATGGGGGCATGTAGACACTGAGGTGCCGCCAGAGCTTGAGCTCATGAGCATTACGGCAGTATTTGCTCGTTCAAAAAAACGCGGCGAAAGAGTGGATTTACTCCTCAATTGCTCTGTGGCGGATTATGGGGATAATATCTATGAAGCGCTTACGCGCATTGATGTGAGAGAAGCTCTAAGAGATGCTCTTGAAAAAGCTCAAAAGAATGGTGGACGCTTCATGGGTTTTGCGGTCCGTTATGAAAAAGAAGGGTTTAGCTATCCACTGGGCGGAAAAGATCTGCTAGATCATCTTCCAGAAGAGTCTTTGGCGCTGGACGAAGAGCTTGATGGACTTAGGCCTCTGGGCGATTGCAACCATGAGGTGTTTGTTCTACTTAAGCGCTCTGGCGGGAATGCCATTAGGAAGATCTTTACGATCAGCGATCAGCAAACCGGTCATGAGGTATTGGCTTATCTGCGCACAGATGAGTCTAGAGAACTGCTGCTCAATGGCGCAGAGAAGATTATGGATCTTGATGATGAGCTTTTGGGCTATGCCGTAAAAAACAGCAGAACCGGTTGGCTGCAGACACTTGCTTGGGAGAAATTGTTTGATAGCGATCCGCCGCAGAGCGCGCGTTCGCAGAAAAAGCTTACGACGGGTGACTGGTATGCTCGGTACGCAAAGAGCTATAACCGTACCTGCGTTAAATCAGGCCCAAGTCTGGTATTTATGGCCTTGGTTGAAGATGCAGATATGCAAAGATCTCATCGCAAGATGGTTACGGTTTCTATGGATCGGTATGGCAGAAACATAAATTGGCTGATGTCTGCCACAAATGATTTTCTTTCGTGGATTAAAAATTTTGTCACGAACTCGCTTGATCCGCAAGAAGAGATGCTAGAGACGGTGGCTTATGCGGAAACTTCAGAAGGAAAGATGCTTGGCGCCATTAACCTAAGAGACTTTCTTGTACACGCTTTTGTTATGGAAGAGGATGATCTGAGTGATTTAACTTATGAGCGGCTTAGAGAGGTTCTCTTTTGCAGAAAGGATCCACAAGAGGGTTGGGTTGCAACAAGGGAACCGGGAGATGGACTGTCTGTCCCTGCCTCTAGACTTGTTAATAAGGAGCCGCCTTTTGAGCGTTTCCATTGCTCCGTTCAGGTTTTGGACGGAGATAAAAGGAAAGAGGTTGATCTGGCAAGCTTTGACGCGCGTAAATACAGTTTTACGTGGAACCTTCTTATGTCTGATCAGGAGGTGAGAAACAAACTTAATATGCTCTGGCAGCGAGTATCTGAGCAGCAGGGGTATGAGTATGTCTCCTTTTGGATAAGGCAAGGGAAAAAAGCGGCACCGCTAAAGGTGGACCCGCCTTCTGCATTTGTCTAGATAGATGCCGACCTTTGGTCGGCTTTTTTGTTGACATGTACTTTTTAATGTGTTATATTATTCGCGTTAGAAAAAAAAGCGCGCTTAGCTCAGCTGGTAGAGCGCTTGCTTTACACGCAAGATGTCGGGGGTTCGAGTCCCTCAGCGCGCACCAAAAATAGGACTGCCAAAAGGCAGTTTTATTTTTGGTTCTTGCCATGGGCGAGAAGGGCGCGAGAACACCCAAAATTGACAGCAAGCCGGAATATTGCTAGAGTGGAAAGTAACTGTCACAAAAAGGAGGACGTCATTGTCTAGCGCATTACATGAAGCGATAACGCCAGATCCCAGAGAGCATATTGAGCCGCGGAAAGTGCGTTATTATCGCAGAGTTGATGATATTCCTAACATTCCGGAACGTGTACGAGAAGAGCTGCGGGAAGTGGAAAAGCGCTATGTTTTTCGCGTAAACGATTACTATCTTGAGCTTATTGATTGGGACGATCCAAAAGATCCCATTAAGCAGCTCATAATTCCACGCGTGGAAGAATTGAAAGACTGGGGGCAGCTGGATGCCTCAAATGAGGCAGCTGTAACCGTTGCCAGAGGCGTTCAGCACAAATATCACGATACCGTTTTGCTTTTGTGTAATGAGGTGTGCGGCGCGTACTGTAGATATTGCTTCCGCAAGCGATTGTTCATGAATGAAAATGATGAGGTTTCGCTGGATATTTCTGATGGGCTGGCGTACATTGCACGACACTCAGAGGTTACCAATGTGCTGCTTACGGGCGGCGACCCACTGCTGATGTCAACGCGCAGACTCACGGAGATTTTGGAAGAGCTCCGCGCGATTCCACACGTTAAGATTATTAGATTGGGCACTAAAATGCCGGCCTTTAATCCGTGGCGCACTTTAGGCGATCCTAAACTGCTGGAACTAATAAGAAAACACTCTACAGCACACCGGCGAATTTACATCATGACCCACTTTGATCACCCGCGCGAGTTGACTCCCGCGGCGTTGGCAGGTATTGATGCGCTTAAGCAGGCTGGAGCAGAAACCGTAAATCAATGCCCGCTTATTAAGGGGGTAAATGACAATGTGCAATGTCTTACTTCGCTTTTTGCGCAACTGTCTTTTATTGGGTGTTCTCAGTATTATGTTTTTCAAGGAAGGCCAACACAAGGTAATGATCCATACAAGATTCCCATTGTGCGAGCATACAACCTGTTTTCTGCGGCAGTAAAAAGCGTATCTGGCCTGGCCAAACGCGCGCGGTTTATCATGTCGCACGCAACGGGAAAAATTGAAGTGGTAGGTGTTGATGATGAGCATTTATATATGCGCTACCACCACGCAAAAAATGTAGAGGATGAAGGCCGTTTTATGACCTTCAGAAGAGACGACACCGCCTTTTGGTTTGATCAATTGGCTCCAGTATAATTTTGTAGCGTAGACCCGCCGGGCAGTACGGCGGTTTTTTTATTGTTTTAAGCGTGAGGCGAAGATTTCATTTAGCTGCTTTTCTTCTTGACAAGATATCAAAGTTCTGCTACTGTTTTTCTACCAAGCTAAGGCTAGGTATAATGGGTTTGTTGTGGCGATGGAGGTGTTTTGCCGTGAGCAGGGCAAAAGGATTGGACGAGCTTAAAGGGCTTGCCAACCCGGCTCTGCATTACGCAGAGTTGGTAAGGCTAGCTCAGGAGAACTCGCCCAACAAAGCGCAGCAGCTTGCAAGCGGCCGGTGGCCCAGAAGGCAAGCGCGTGCGTGTCGCTTCCTGGCGATCATTCGTCGGGATTTTCCGGAGGCCTTTGAGGCCTTCATTAACCCCCCGTCAGAGCACGTTCAGGCAGATTCTTCTGCTTTGAGCAAGCTCGAGGAGGAGACAGATGGAAACGCAAGTAAGCCAGGAAGAGCTGCTTAGGCAGCTTAGCTTCATTGAAGATCCTGGCAAACAGCTCCAAGAGATGATTAAACGAGGGCTTCTTGATCAGGCAGATAAAAAACTGCGCGATCTGGTGGCCAGCACTGATCGGATTTACTTTCAGCATCCAAGTCGCATCAACGGTGCGGTGTGCATCGGCAAAGGCAAGTCCAGCAGTAAGTACATTGTCTGCGTGGGCAATCAGCTTGTTGGCCGAACAGACTTTCCTTCCTTTGCGTTTGATCCCAAGGGACTGCAGCGGCTCTTTGGCTGGACAGACCAGCAGCTCAATGAGTTCATGCAGAGCGTTTTTGTTCGTGTCATGGGCGTGGTGAGTCCCGATCGTGTTGAGGAGTGCATTGCTTCTTGGGCAGGTTCCTGGGAGGTCAACGCCTTTTACTTGGCTATGAATGATCTAGTCCCAGAGGATCATGATCTGCGCTCTCAGCTAGAGTTGTGGCAGCTGCGTGCCGTATTTTTTACCGGGGATTATTTTCTTGTGAAAATGCCTGAGCAATGGCGCAATGATGTGCTGGGCTGTGAAATCAAAGAAAATCCTTACTCGTATCGGCATTGGCTGAATGCTCACGGCACGCTGCAGCGTATGACTGGGATGGCAGAGGCCGTCATTGAGCGCATGCGCGTGCTGGGAATGAGCGATGATCAGATCAGAGAGGATTGCTACACATGGCTGGATCAATACGCGCAAAGGATCAGCGCTTCGTTGCTGGTGGGGGTTGCTAACGCCTCTGTGTTTGAGTGGGCCGATCAGCGTCGGGCTGAAATCATGAAGCCCATTGCCGTCTATGTGACCAAGCTTATGCTTGATGGCAACCGGAATGCACAGCCGCAGGTAGTTGCAAGGCTCATTGAAGGTGGCATGCTTCAGAGTGCCGAGGGACGTGCGTGCGCTGCTTACAAAGAGCATGCGGCGCAGAGTCTTTCTGAGGGGCGTATTGGACTTGTTAGTGAGGTAACCGCCATGGTGGGCGCGTGCTATTTTGAAGAGGAAGAGCCCTGGGGGCCAGATCCCAAGCTCAAGTTCAGCCTTGAGGAGTGCGCTGCGCGCGCTTTTGATCTGGCTTGGGAGAAGGGTGAGCACGGCATTGCAGCTGCGTTGGTAAACCAGTTTGGGCCAGAGGCCTGCTTTGACAAGAAGGTGCTCAGGGATCGGCTGCCAGAGATCATGAAGCGCGAGCCCGATGGTCAGTCAAAAAAAGAAAAGCTCAAGGAGCTGGTTGCTGAGCGTAAGGCGCAAATTAAAAATGTGTGCGACTTGGCAAAAACTATGGGTAAGCCCGCAAGGCTGGATTACTCACCTGGGTTTGCGCCTAAGCTAAACGATTAATTCTCTTACTGAGTGCCCTGTATACTAGTATGCAGGGTTTTTTTGTTGACGAAAGTTTAAAAGCAGCGCATAGTAGAAACAGGGCAACAAAAGGAGGGATGAAGGTGGACAAGGTAGCTTAGAGAGGGGAGCCATTGTTTTAGGAGGTCACCATGAGGCAAGCGGTACTGCTTGTGGTGGCTCTACTGGTTTTGCCGGGTTGCGATTTTCAGGTTGAGGATGCGCAAGTAGACAAGCTGGCGGATAAGGCGGATGTCACCATTGATGTGGATATTAATGTAAGTAGAGAGTCTTTGGATGAGGTAGAGTTTGCTGCCACCGTAAGCGGAAAGGCAGATGGAGAGGAAATTAAGCAGCAAGAGCTTGAGCCGGACAAACTGGCAGACATGGTCTGTCAGCTCACCGGCAAGTGTCATGTTCTTACGCCAACAGAGTTTGCTCAGTGCGGCGATGTTGGTGTGCCATCGGTGGCGCCATAGTGTACAGACCCCCGTGTTTACACGGGTTTTTTTATACTTGACAAGCTATTCGCAATATGTTAGCTTAAAAGAGCTCATCGGGACGCCACGAGCATTGAAAATACTTGGTCAGTGACCATTGAAATCGGCGACAGGTTCCCACCTGCGCGCTATTGATCTTTAAAACAGGGACGCCTGAGAGTATTGATTGTGAGAGGGAAAAATGCAAGAGACCTTTTGGTCAGATGCCAGTGATAAAGGGCTAACAGCAAAGGCGGTGATTTCACCAACGGGCGCTGTTATTGCCAAGAATTTTGGGTCCAGTGATCCCCTGAGAAATGGAGACATTGGCCTAGAGGTTAGGATTAAGCGAAAGAACGCCCCCGAGCTCTCGGCAGAGCAGAGAATGGCCGCGCAGGGAGTGGCAGAAGCCATGAGCGATAAGCTCAAGGGTCATTTGGGTCAGGAACGGCCGGCTCATAAATGGCCGCTTGGCGCGGTTGTGAGAGTTCGCATGGACAACTTTGGTGGCGTGGGCTTTATTGTAGCTCAGAGTGATACGCATTTAGCGCTGATGGATTTCAACGAGGATTGCTCCGCGCTACTGAGGACGGACTATCCGCTCTCTGCCATTGTCATTGAGCAGCTAGAGCTTCCAGCCAATGGAAAAGCCGGCTTGGCTCTTAGGCAATTGGAAGACCAGGTTGAAAGGCTTGGGCGGCTTGACTTAGACGAGTTTAAGGGCATTGCCACGCATTTTCGTGGCGATCCTGTTGCCGTTTGTCATGGCGCGCGGTTTGCCGATGGCTGGGATCAATTGTGTTTTCTCTTTGAGATGCTTAAGGGAGAGGATCCTGAGCATCGCGCCACCTTGATCAGCTTTGCTAAGCCTCATTTTGCGTATGACCTTTTAAGCAAATTTACTGTTCCAGTCCAAATGGCAGAGGTAGCATTGCTGGGTGGTACACAGGAGAATGAGTCACGTGCAACAGCTGCCATTAAGGTTTTGACAGTGTTTCCATCCGATACGGTGATAGGCTCTTGCGGTAGCGCAGCTCTGTTTACCTATTGGAAAAAGATGGGCGAAGGGCGCAGGAATGTCATCTCTACTCTCACGCGTAGCGAGAAGTTACACACGGCATATAAGGCTTCATTTTTTTGCTTTGATGTCGCTACCTGTCGCTCTATGCTGAATTCATGCCATGAAATGGTTGCTGAAAAGGTTGCAGAAAATCTAGCTTACCTGCTTGACACCGGAATGTGTGCTGGCGAGGACATTAGCCTCAGTGAGCTAAGAGACATGCTGGGTTTTCTAGCCGATGATTTCGCCGGTGTTGCTAAGCATATAGAGTCTGTTCCTTTTTTGGAAACACTTGCTTCTGATTGCTATTCTGATTTTAAGCAAGCACAAAGAGCCATTTCTGATAAGTGGCTACAGCTAACCGGGAATACTGTGCCAAAGAAAGATCACTTTCGTTGGCAGCACGATGAATCCGGCAAATGGTCTGAAGACGTGTATTGCTATGATTACAACGATCAGAAGGCTTTGGGGATGAGAACGCACTCTTTGGCTCTCACGGATGACGGCCTGCTTGTTCTGGCAAGCGTTCCTTTCAAAGATTAATTCAGTGCCATCCAGTTTTACTGGGTGGCTTTTTTTAATCCTTGACAAATGACCAAAGATATGTTAGCTTACAAGAGCTGCACGGGACGCCAGCAGTACCGAAAAATACGGCCAGAGGCCACTGAAAACGGCGGCGGGTACCCACCCAGCTGCTACTGATCCTTAAAACAGGGACGCCTGATAATGTAAACGGTGAGAGGGAAGCATGAGTACGTCATTTTGGGAAGATAGCGGTAGAAAGGGAATGGTTGCAAAAGCAGTTGTTTCTCCTGATGGTACGATTATTGCACGAAATCATCATAAAAAGGCTCCGCTCCGCGAAGGAGATGTTGGCCTTGAGATTCGTTTGGATCGTAAAAAGGCAGAGGAGATCACGCCAGAGCAGCGCATGGGCATGCAGAGTATTGCCGGCGCTATGGCAGATCATCTGCTCGTCTATGTAGGAGCACGTAAAGAGGCTCCTATGTGGGAAGAGGGCAATGTTGTAGAAGTCACGTGTGATGGCACTACTATCCGCGGCGTGGTTCAGAGGGTTTCGCAAACGCATATCCGGGTAGCAACTTTTAGTGAGGAGTATCATCAAGATGAGGAAAAAGCACGTATTGTAACGCGCGATTTCCCCTTGGCTCTGTCTGCAGTTTGGCAGGTGGATGTTCCGCTGCCTGAGTGTGATGGTTTGCCTGGCCTTGCGCTTGCTACTTTTTTGCAGAACGTTGATGAGTCTTTGCTTCCGTATTTGTTTGAGCATCCTCACCTTGTTGAGTACGTGCTCAAGCATATGAATAGCCAACGGATTCAGCCAGGTTACTATGTGGGAAAGTACCTTGATTACATTAATGCGGATCATTACGTTGATTTAATCTCTGAGGCTTTTGATAATCGGTTCCTCAGGCTTATTGGCAGAGCTACTACGGATCAACTCTCGCAGATCGCTTTGCTTGACAAGACTGAAAATGCTGCAGTTGCCAAGCCGCGCAACAAGTATCGGACTGCTGCGGTTAGAGCGCTTGTGCAGGAAGATAAGAGCATTGAGCGTCGGCCTTTTGGTAAGCCTACTAGCGTTGCATACCATGACGTATGGCGGGCATTGACGCCTAACAGAAAGCGCTTGCTTTTGGGTTTGTGCACCGCAGATAGCCCCGCGCTTACTCACGCTATTAAGTACGTGTTTGATTCAGAGGTTTTACTTCATCTCTTAAGCGAGGATGTTGGTCTAGTGAACTCGCAGGCTGTAAGTGCTGTACGTAGGAATCTTGGTCACCTCATTAGTATCGGACTTTCTGTGGAGGTTTTCTTTGGGGGTGAAGATTTTAAAAGGGAGATGTATCGTATTTGGGAGGGTCTGTGTAACTCATCAAGGCCGGGTTTTCTGAGGCAGATAACTGATCGCAAGCTTCTGGAAACCATCATCTTCGGCCTAGATAGAGGTGATGGAAATGTAGAAACGGTCTGCGCTCGGTGGATGGAGCTTTCAGAGGATATTCCCAAGCCTCAAGATGAGGGATCCTTCATCTATAGAGATGACAAAGGTAACTGGCATGGGCCATTTCTGAAGTCTGATGACTACGATCATCTTCTCAGAGAGAAAAAGTTGACCAGCCTGATGCTGTGCGTAACTCCCGATGGCATTATGAGAATTGCTCGATACGCTCTTGAGATGTCTGATGCTGATCTTTCGTCGTGGGAAAGGGCATAAAGGAAATCAATAAAATCAGACTCGGCGTCATGTACGTCGGGTTTTTTAATTGTGTATAACTCTAGACGCAAAATGCGCTATAATAACTGCAATAATTAATTGCAGCAACTTGATGTTTTTTGTGTTCGCCTTTTGGTGGGTAGAAAAAACAACCCCAACGCTGCAGTAACGGAGGTGTGCTATGATTCCCCTATCGGAATCACACTCATATTGGGTGTGTAACAAAAGCCTTTTTAAAAAGGCATTCTTTGTGGCCAGTATTATGGCTGCTTTTTTATTAATGACCGTTCCTGTTTTTGCTCAAGAGATTGCAGACAAGGACAATGATGGTATTGCTGATGGCATTGATAATTGTATAGACATTGCCAACGCCCAGCAGATAGATGCGGATCAGGATGGAACGGGAGATCTCTGTGATATTGATGATGATAACGACCGCATTGCAGATGGAGAGGACAACTGTCCTACCACTGCAAACCCTAAGCAGGCGGATACAGATGGTGATGGTGCCGGGGACTTGTGTGATGTAAACACCGATGAAAGCGCCGCGCAGTCTGCAGAGGCGTTGCAGGATGAGAATGTTACGCTAGAGGACTTAGGCACCATAGAAGCGCGTGTTTTGCCAGACAGTCCTTTGCATTTTTTCAAACGTTTTGGTCGTGGGGTACAAGAGGCTCTTACGTTTGATCCTGTTAGAGACGCTAAATTAAAATTGCAGCACGCTAACCAGCAACTTTCAGAAACCAAGCAGATGATAGACCAAAAGGGAATGGCTAATGTGGCACCCGCTGTAGTTAAAAGTGCGGTTAAGAAATATCAAAACAAGCTAGCAGACATTAAGGATGTAGCAGATGCTCTGAAAGCAGAAAAAGTAGACAATCCAGAGGTTATAGACAGGTTGCTCAACGATGTAACGGATAAACAGCTTAAACAACAAAAAGTATTAGATAACATTGCTGCGCAGGCACTAGAGGTAAAAAGAAAAGCAAAAGAAGAGGGCAGAGATATAAGCGATGACGTAGATGGCGTTCTCTCTGGCGTAAAAGACGTTAAACAGAGCGCCATGGAAGATTTTACTGCTACACTGGCCACGGTTGAAGACTCTGCATCTAATATTGGTGTTAGGGTTACCTCGGTGATGGATCGTCAGAAAGGATCAGAATTTAAAGAGCTTAAAAACTTGGAAATTTTGGAATCCATGCGCAGAGCAGCTCCGGCAGATGTAAAGGAGGCTATAAGCATAGCCAAGAAAAATACCGTAGAGAAGTTTGAGAAAAATCTGAGGGATCTGCCAGCCGTAGTAAGAGCTGATAAGTTTGAGAATTACGTAAAGCACGCTACGTCTGACGAGACAAAATTGGTTAAATTGTTAGATGAGATTAAAAAATCCAGTGGCATACCGGCTGACGTTCTTGATATTTTAGAAGAAGCAAAAGAAATTGCCGTGCGCAGATTTGAAGAAAAGTTGAGTCTGGTAGAAGATGATGTTGTTCAAGCATCTCTGATTTCCGGATTAAGTGTAGAGGATGATAGCGATATTGATGATTTGATTGTGCTAGAGGACTTTAAAAACCGCATGAAGGTGGGAGAGAAGCAAAAGGAGTTGATGGATGAAATGCATAACAGATCCATTGATGCCTTTAAGCGCAAATTTACTGACACTGAGTCTGCAGACCAGGCAGAGCTTTTCAGGAAGCTCTCGCAACAAATGCTTGATAACCCATCTCCTAAGACCTTTAAGCTGATGCAGACGCTAGAGGATGAGGTGCGTTCAGATCCAAGTAAGCGCGCATTCTTAGATCAGCTAGAGGATGACATGCAGCGCCAGTATGAGAATCAGTACAGAAAAGAAGGGGATAGGTTTATGGATCGTGTAGCCACACTAGACCCAAGCGATATTGCCATCCTGCAATCGCTAGATTTTGACTCTAATTTTGAGGACCGCTTGGTGAAAAGATCTGCAGAGAAGTATAAGAAACGCATGAAGAACATTGTGGTACCAGAAGAGTTTGATACCTTCCGCGAGCGCTTCTTTGATATCCCAGACTTTGTGGTACAAGAAATAAAGAAAAACGACACAGATTTTGAGCAAGCCATGCAGTTTAAGGTGCGTAAAATGGAAGAAACGCGCGCTGAACGCGAGCGTGAGATTGCAAGGGCCTCACTGGATTATGAAGAAAGAGAGCTTTGGCACCAAGATGACAGGCAGCGCCAGAGAGAAGACGACGAATTCTGGAGACAGCTCAACAATTCTGATTGGGAAGACTTTGATACCAGAAAGCAGCTTTGGGATGAAAAAATTAACGACAGATATGACACCATCGATTCCCGTTTTGACAGGCAAAAAGAGCTCTTTGAACAAAAAATGGCTCTTGACCCATGGTGTGATGAGGTTTGTAAGCAGATTCAGCTGCAATTCTTAGAACAAGATTTGCGTCACGAGAAAGAGCGCTTGGCAGACGATTTGATACGTGAGCGAAACAGAATTGAGGCAGAACAAGTGCAGCATCAACAAAATGATCCTCTCTATGGAAAATGTGATTCTCCAGAGAGTTGTGAATATTACTGTAGTACCAATCCTGGCGTGCCTGGATGTGAGTGGGCTATTCACGTGGATAAAGGTCAAGATTGTGGCCCTGGCGCTTACTGGGATTATGGTAGGCGACAATGTGAGAGCTTTGACAGCCAAGTATACAGTTGTGAGCCTGGCTACTACTGGGATTATGCTGTGAATGGTTGTACGCCAGATCCATATTATGTTCCACCAACTAACTTTAGAACCTGTGGTTACGGCATGTTCTGGAATGAGCAATTTGGTCACTGTGAGAGCGCTGTAACGGTGGTAACGGTGCCGCCATCCGGCGTGCCAGGAGAGCCAGCACCTACGCCGGGAACTACGTATCCATCTGGCTTCCCGCCAGACACCTACCCAGGGGATGATAGCTATTGTCCATATGAGTACCGCTGGGATAGCTTTTACTCAGAGTGTGTACCAAGAGACTACCAAGATTGTGGACCAGGCTATTACTATGATTTCTATGACAGAAGATGTCACCGAGATTGGCAAGATTGTGGCCCAGGTTTCTACTGGGATGCTGGCATTGAGCAGTGTGTGGAGGAAGATACCTATATTCCAGAGTTTGGTGTTTGTCCTCCGGGATTTGTTTCTGGTCCAGCAGATGGTTGTATTCCAGAGTGGCGCCCAGAGCCAATTAACCCAGGCGTATACTGCCCATCTGGTGAGATATATAACCCAACGACAGACCGTTGTGAGGTTGAAACGCAGCCAGAGTATTGTACGCAAGAGTATAAGCCGGTCTGTGGAACAGATGGCAGCACCTTTACCAACGCTTGTTACGCTAAGCAGGCGGGTGTCGGTATAAAAAATGAGGGAGAGTGTGAGAGCACTCCTTATCCACCAGTAGTTGAGCAGTGTTCTAACACAAAATACAATATTGGAGATTCCTACTCATGTGATTATGGCGTTTGTCCTCACGGATGTAACTACGGATTCAACGGTTGTCCGGTAGAATGTTCTGCTGCTCCAACGGAATACTGTGGAGACGGTATTTGTCAGGAGTATAATGGCGAGATCTATAGTTGTGAGCAGGATTGTGGAGAAATAGAAAGACCAGAGCAGTGTGCCTCTTATTGTGAGCAGTCATGTGGCTATGAAAACGGAAGCTACTGTATGTTTGATAACTACGGTTGTGCCCAAGGATGTAGTCCAACGTGTGATGGTTATGATCAGTGGTATGATCAAGAATTAGGACGTTGTATTAACGATAAAGAATATTCAAAGATTCACGGTTGTTCTGAGCATGAGTACTATGACACCTATTACCGCGTCTGTAGAGAAAATTACTGTCCTGCCGGTTGGCAGTGGGATGTAGACTCTGGTGGTTGTGTGAGTCTTGATGATCCAAGTTGTAAGTCTGAGTGTACCGACAGATGTAGCAATAACAGCTGGTGTATGTACGCAGATAACGGATGTGCCGTAGGTTGCTCGCCAGAATGTCCAGAAAATCAGTATTATGATCAGAAGCAAAGCAAGTGTGTTTCATATTATGACGGCACGGATTGTAAGGCCACTGATTACAACATGGGCGAGAGCAGTGACTGTAACTACGACACCTGTAGTTCTGGGTGTGAATATAGCGATTCAGGCTGCCCTACTGGCTGCTACACCCCACCAACCACAGACAAATGTACTGATAATGGATATAACGTAAGCGGAACCGCGGCGTGTGATTATAATGCGTGTTCAGAAGGGTGTACCTGGGATAACAACGGTTGTCCTAAGGGTTGCTACGAGCATACGGGTGGTACCTGTGGAGACAACAGATGTGATAGCGGAGAAGAATCATGGTGTTCAACTGATTGTGGCGGAGAGCAATGTGATAGCACCAAATATAATGATTTCTCTGGATCGTATCAGTGTAGCTATAGCGAGTGTCCATCTGGATGTAACTGGGATGATCGTGGGTGCGCTGTAGGGTGCTATGATCCTGATTACCAATGTCCAGCTTCTGATTACTCGCGCGGGTACAATAATAGAGAATGTAATTACAACGAGTGTAGCAGTGGTTGTAATTTTGACACTAATGGTTGCCCTACTGGTTGTATGACCGGAGATGACATGTGTAAATACATGGATGGTTGGTCATATGACAGTATAAGCGGTGGATGTGTGAAAGACGGCGTAACATGTAGTCAGCCAACATCATGTGATAGTTGCAGAGGACATGGCAATAGCGATAGTTGGTGCAATTACGATTATGATGGTTGTCCGATGGGTTGTCAGAGTAGTACCTATGGAGACTGTAGAAATAATTCTGGAGAGTCAGCTTGTTGGGCTCAGCCGGGTTGCTCATGGTATACCGAAAATGGCAGCAGCTTCTGTGAGGGAAATGATTATTATGGCCCACCATCCGCATGTGACTATGATGGTTACTGCGAGGGGGGAGAAAGCTCTAGTTCATGTTCTGACTGTTCCTATGATAATGGCGTCTGTACTGGCGACAACAGATCTTCATGTGAATCTGTACCGGATTGTTATTGGTCTGACGACGGACACTACTGCTTCTATCAGTCATACACGTGTAATTACGACGGCATCTGTGATGCAAATGAGAGTGGTCCTGAGTGTGGAGACTGCTCGTCCAGTCCTGGCACTTCTATGTGTAACAATGATGGCTCTTGCACCTTTGGAGAAACCTATGAGAATTGTGCAGGAGATTGTCCGTATACCGACGGTATGTGCGGAAACGGTAATTGTGACCCAGGAGAGAGCTATGACAATTGCAGCTCTGACTGCCAAGCTTTAAGCTGTAACAACAACGGATTCTGCGATATTTGGGAGACAAATGCAAATTGTTACCAGGATTGCCCACCAGATGGCACACTGGGTACGTCATGTAACAACAATGGCTACTGTGATTTTAATGAGAGTTCAAGCTCATGTCCTGCTGACTGTACCAATGCTACGGGCGGCACCTGTTGGGGCAAAGCATATGATATGTGCGAGACCAGCGGCTGCATATGGTATGAGAATCACTACGATGGATCGCATTGTGACGATTATGCGCATGGCAATGCCAATGTATTTCTAGGTTGTAACTATGATGGTATTTGTGGAAACGATGAAGATTATGGTTCATGCCCTGCTGATTGTGGAACGGGCGGAATAGAGTGTAACTACAACGGTGTGTGCGATGGGTATGAAACCCCAATGCTCTGTCCAGGGGAGTGTGTTGTGAGTGGAACGGACTGTAATTACAACGGTATCTGTGATCCGTCTGAGACTATGGCGTCATGTTCTAGCGACTGCTACAGCAATGGCGGAGGCAGCACAGCCTGTCCAGACAATGGCTACAACACAGGAAGCGGCTCTACCAGCTGTAACTACAGCACGTGCGCTAGCGGTTGTCACTATGATGGCCAAGGTTGTCCAACCGCTTGTATGGAGTTAGCGTGTCCAGATATCGGATTCAATATTCCGGGAACCATGAACTGTGATTACGCAGCATGTAGTGAAGGGTGTAGCTTTGATGGCCAAGGTTGTCCAAGTGGATGCTTTGCGCCGCCACCACCACCGGTCTCAGGACTGCTTCAGCGATTAGCTACCGGACTCTACGCTCTGATAACGCTACCGGCACGAGCACTAGGATTATAGATAACAAAGAGGCTGGCTTGCCAGCCTCTTTTGGTTTTCTCACACTTTGTCATCCCGGATTCGCGTAGCGAAGTCCGGGATCTCACAGAAAGGAAAACTAGCAACTGAGCCGAATTTGAGTGATATCCTCTGGCCGACCGACAGTCCGCGCCCACCGGCGCGGCTGTCTTGAAACTCCCCCCTGAAATTTTTTGCTTCGCAAAAAAACCAGGTTTCAGGTTTTCCGTTACATCGTCCAGAGGATGTCATTGAAATTTTACTGTTTTGGTTAGACACAGATTTTGTTTCACTTTAGTTTAAAAAACGCTATAATAAGACCATGAAGCAATTTATTCTTGGAGCCCTAGCAACAGCAATAGGTATGTATATGGTTATAAAGACAGAATCTGTTTTGAATATGTTTGGCAGTATGCGTTGGGCAGAAGAAAAACTCTCTGGCAGATCTAGGATGGGGTATAAATTAATAGGGCTTTTGGTGGTCATCATGGGACTTTTGGCGGTAACGGGTATGTTTGGAGGATTGGCCAGAGGCGCACTTACAGCTATTTTTGGCGGTGGCGGACAATGATAACATCTTCATCTCTTCTAAAACCTCAAACACTGTGCGATATTGCGCAGTTGCAGCCGGGACACAACGTGGCAGATTTTGGCTGTGGCTCTCACGGATCGCTTGCTCACCATTTAGCACACTCTGTGGGGGAGGCGGGCAAAGTGTATGCCGTTGATGTGCGACCAGAGGCAGTACGGTTGGTGGGAAGATCACCCGGCCTTTATAATCCACCAACACCCATTGAGCCCATTTGGGCAGATATTGAACATTACGGCGCATGCAGTATTCCGCATGAAAGTCTTGACGTAGTATTTATAGTTGATGTAATCTCTTACTTGTCTAACATAGTTGGCGCGCTCAGAGAGGCTCAGAGATTACTGAGCCGCGGAGGACGCGTTGTGGTAGTAGAGTGGGGACATAGCGATCATCCACTAGCGCCACAGATGCCTGTTACACCAGAATCGGTGGCACGAGCAGGAGCAGATTTAGGCTTTGTTTTTGATCAGATTATTCCGGCCAGCGATCATCACTGGAGTATTGTTTTGCATCATACTTAAACATATATGAACAATTTTTCACTGGGACATTTTTTTGATTGGGGATACTGGTTTGGTAAACCACTTACTGCTTCTACCAATGCACTTTGGGCAATGGCAATACTCTTTACGGGCATTTTTTTATTTGGTATTTATGCGGCTAGAAAGAGAAAGCAGGTGGACACGGGTATACAACGCGGCGTTTGGCGCAGATTTGCACAATGGGGCATTACGTTTGGACTGTTGGGTTGGGTTTTTTGGCTTGCGCGTTATGAGACAATGCTTATCTTCAGGAGGCGCTACTGGATGCTCATATGGGCGCTGGCGGCCCTCTGGTGGCTCCACAGAGCATTTAAGCACGCAAAGCACCGTGCTCCGGCCCTAAACGCAGCAGCAAAGCAAGAGGCCTATAGAGAGCGTTATTTGCCAAAGAGAAAAAATAAGTGAAGACGCAAAGAAGAGAATTTGGCGACTGGGGAGAAAAAGTTGCGGCGTGGTATTTGCAAAGAAAAGGATACAGGGTTTTTGCAAAAAATGTTCAATGTAGAGGTGGGGAGATAGATATAGTTGCACTAAAGGCCGGAATTTTGGTTTTTGTGGAGGTCAAGACAAGAAAAACAGATAATTTTGGCGGTATACAATCTATTACGCCCTATAAACAAAATAAGTTGCGTATTGCCGCGCAGCAGTTTTGTAGAAAAACGGGTGTGTCGGGAGCCATGCAATTTGATGCTCTCGTCATTGTTGGCGGCTCTCAAAGCAAGAGTATTAGCATAAAACATTACAGAAACTGTTTTTAAACTTGACACATAATACGCGCGGTGCTATACTGCCCGTAATCAGCATAACTATGCTGGTTATTTTTATACTACAAATTGATTAATAGCTAAAAAAACGCGACTAGTTACCAGTTACTAGTTACCAGTTATAAATGTATGTCTGAAGTAACAAAAGCAATACAGTTTATTGCAGAAGAAAAAGGCTTGGATCCCGAGTCTATTTTAGAAACCGTACAGGTGGCGCTTGCAGCCGCTTATAGAAAAGATTTTGGCAATAAGCAGCAAAATATCTTGGTTATTTTTGAGCCAGAAAGTGGGGACATGAAGGTGTGGGACGAGAAAACGGTAGTAGAAGATGTTGATATAGAAGCGCAAGATGCTGAGTATGAGAAATTTGTGGAGCGCAAAGAAGCGGCAGAGGCGGCGGGAGAGGAGTTTGAAGAAGAAGAAATGGAGCGTTTTAATCCAAAAACAGAGATGATGTTAACTGACGCAAAAGAGCACAAAAAAACAGCAAAAGTAGGTGATGTGTTAAAGATAGATTTAGAAATTCCATCAGAGTTTGGCAGAATGGCAGCTCAGACTGCAAAGCAAGTTATTATTCAAAAGCTTAGAGAAGCTGAGCGCCAAACCATGCACGATGACTTTAAAGATAAAGAAGGAACCGTGGTAACCGGAACTGTCCAGCGTAGAGAGGCACGTGGAGTTTTGGTAGATTTCGGCAAAATTTCTGGGATTATTCCGCTAGATCATCAAATTAGAGGAGAGCGATACATGCCAGGGGCCCGTATAAAAGTGTATGTGGTATCCGTGGACATGGGAACACGTGGTCCAGAAATTATTTTGAGCAGAGCAGATAATGGTTTTGTATCTCAGATTTTTGAGATGGAAATTCCGGAAGTGGCAAGCGGTGTTGTAGAAGTTAAGGGTATTGCCAGAGATGCTGGCTGGAGATCAAAAGTAGCCGTATGGACAGACGATGACAGCATAGATCCTATTGGATCTTGTATTGGGCAGCGTGGATCAAGAATTCAAGTAATTATAGATGAATTGGGTGGAGAAAAAGTAGACATAATCATGTGGGATGAGGACATAAAAACCTATATAGCAAATGCGCTGTCACCGGCAAAAATTAGCGATGTACAGCTAGACGAAGAAAACAAAACAGCAACGGTGAATGTAACGGACGATCAGTTTTCTCTTGCTATTGGTAGAGGCGGACAGAACGTGAGGTTGGCAGCTTCTCTAACCGGATGGAAAATAAATGTGGTTCAAGAAGGTAAAGAGGATGAGGTAATCTCGTCTGAAGACAGTAGAGAAGATGTTGAAGCAAAGACAAACGAAGAGGGGGTCGGCAGTGAGCAACCGGTAACAGGGGAAGAAGAGGAAGAAGTGCTAGAAGAGGAAAAGCCAGACGAAACGGACTCTCCAGAAGAAGAGCCTAATGAGGAGGCTCCAGAAGCTTCTGAGGAATCAGAAGAAGAGCCTAAAGAGACTCCAGAAGTGTCAGAAGATTCAGAGGAAGAAGCTGAAGAATAAATATGAAGGCACTTTTTCATACCGTACTGTACAAGCCTCTATTTAACGCATTGGTATTGCTCTATGCCCTTTTAGGAAACAATGTGGGGTTTGCTATTATTGTGCTCACCATTGCGCTTAAGGCACTTTTGTATCCGCTGATGAGCTCTAGCATAAAGGCGCAAAAGTCTTTGCAAGAGCTTCAGCCAAAACTCAATGAGCTAAAGAAAAAGCACGGATCAGATAAGCAGGCGCTTGCGCAGGATACCATGACTCTTTATAAAGAGAATCAGGTAAATCCTTTTTCTTCTTGTTTGCCGCTTATTATTCAGTTGCCAATACTACTGGCGCTTTATTGGGTTTTGCGTGATGGATTGGGCACCACGGATTTTTCTCTGCTTTACGGATTTGTTCAGAGTCCAGAAATTCTAAATCCTCATTTTTTTGGCTTTGATTTATCTGAGCCTATCCTTCTTTTGGCCGTAATGGCCGGGGCAGCTCAATATTGGCAAGGAAAAATGCTTGCCATTACGCGCCCTCCAAAGGCGGCCGGTGAGGGAGGAAAAGATGAAGACATGATGGCTATGATGAACAAGCAGATGATTTACTTTATGCCGGTGCTGACGGTGATTATTGGAACAAGGCTTCCTGGTGGTTTGGCCCTGTATTGGTTTATGAGCACTTTTTTAACGGCGGTTCAGCAATTGGTAATTTTCAAAAAGCACGATAAGGACAAGAAAAAAGAAATAGCAGCTTAAAAGACACCCCACAGGTCATCCCGGAATTTTGTGAAGCAAAATATCCGGGATCTCAAGAATTGGGGTGTTTTTTGGTTGACTAAGATATATGGAAATGATATAAATACGCGCAGGAGGTGGTCATGGCGAACCAGGATTTGCTCTTTGCGCGGGTTGCAGGGATCAGAAACGAAAGCATGCTTGATGATGGCGCTTTCAGGGCTTACCAAGAGCTTTACAGAAGAGGCGAGTTGAGCGAGCTTTTGGTCCGGAGAATTGAAGGTGCTGCACCTATTTTATTGAGATTTGCTGCTCATTTGGATACGGGCGGGCGAAAAACCGTATTTGATAAAATCTTAGCTGCTCCAATACTTACAACATGTGAGTTCGCGCTGAGTCGCAAGCAAACTCTTGGAGACATGCTTTCAGGGGCACAAATTACGATCCCGCAGGCTCATGGCTGTGATGAGAGATTTTGTCAAGATCTAGAGCACGTGCATAGTAGACATGTGTTTGAGTTGAGCGCCTTTGTGCATGGCGCAGATCCATCATCAGGCACTCTCAGAGTCATTCAGCCCACCTTTGAGGGGGGTTACGGACACCTCCGAGACCGTCTATTTGACGCCGGACTTCGTTTTGCCAATTTGTATGAGTATGCAAGCTCTGGGGCAAAAGTTGGTTCTGCTGCAGTTCTTATTTTGGGCTCTGCTGACGTTGATGAGGATGGAAAGTGGTTTGCTCCCATGATTACCAAAAGAGCCGATGAGTATCAACTTACTAAGGGTCACTTTGGTGGCCCGTCTGAAACATGGGCTCTTTGGAGATACGGTGTCCCAGTTGTTGACCTGTAGAGACTTTATCCGCTTTATGCGGATTTTTTGTTGTAGGATGAGTGGGTATTTTGTGGTAAGGTGAGACTATGAACAAGACAGAAATTAAGGCATTTTTTAATTTGTTTAATTACAAGCTTTCAGGTTATGAGCAATACAGTTGGTCTGGGCAATGGGGTGAAAATGATCTTAGAGATACTGAAAGTCAGAAGTGGATAGCGCAAAAGATGAAAAAAGCACGGAAAGCGGGAAGGCTTCTGCGATGCATTCCTTTTGTAAAAATGGTGGCGGTTTGTAATACGCTATCGGCCGGTCATCCCAAAAAAAGTTCAGACATAGATTTTTTTATTATCATAGAAGAGGGGAGGCTCTGGATTGGTAGACTGCTCGTGACCGGATGGATGCAGCTCTGGGGAATGCGCCGACACGGGAAAAATGTAAGTGACCATATTTGCCTTAGTTTTTACATAACACAATCGGCAGGGGATTTATCTAAAGTAGCCATAGAAAATGATGTATACATGAAGTTTTGGATAGGGAACCTTTTGCCACTGTGGAGTCGCGATGGCGCGCTGCAGCATTTTTTTAGGAATAATCAGTGGGCGATGGGGGAGTTTCCACAAAGACTAGAGCCATTGCCACTGGATCAAAAACCCACTCCCCTACCGATAAAAATTTTTGAAATCGTAAGTTTTTTCGGTGTCGGAAAAATACTAGATTCTCTTGCAAAAAAAATACAAAAAAAGCGCATTATTTCAAAAGATCTTCAAAGATCAATTTCTACTGCTGTTGTTGTAAATGACACCATGCTTAAGTTTCATGAGAAGGACACACGGGTTGCTGTTAGGGATAGATGGCTGGCCAAATTGAACCAGCTGTAAGCTAGAGGCTATAGGCTGTAGGGTGCCACCATGTCATTCTGAACTTGATTCAGAATCTAGGGTAGAAATTGAGTACGTCTTAATCTTCCTAACTGGATACTGAATCAAGCTGCGCATGACGCTAACAGGATTTACAGCATAAAGCCTACAGCCTACGGCATTCAAAAATACATGCTACAAAAAATACGCATCGCACTAACAATCGTTTTCTTCACCATACTCCCCTTTCAGACAAGGTGGATATATTCTGATTCTCCCATTGATCCAGCAGCAGAATGGGGAAGACTATCACTTTATGGCAGCGAGTTAGTTTTAGGGGCTCTTTTGGTTCTGGCCCTCGCTGAGGCGTGGAAAAAAAGAGGAAAGATAAAAAAAGCTGCTAAGAGAAAAAAGAGTTGGTGGTATTGGGTGGCTCTTGTATTTATTTTGTATTTGTTTAGGTATGCGTTGTTTCACGGTTTTATATCTCTGCAAGCTATCACATGGATTTTGTTGGCTACTGCCACTGTTATATTCGTATTTTCTGGATGGATGCCCAAACGAGCGGTTCTCCACGGCGTTTACATTGGACTGCTGCTTGCAGCTTTGATGGGAATTTTTCAGGTGATAGATCAAAGTGTGATAGCAAATAAGTGGTTGGGACTAGCGCAGCACCTCCCCCAAGAAGGCGGCGCGGCAGTGGTGGAATATGGCAATACACGTTTTTTGCGAGCATACGGCCCCTTGCCTCATCCAAATATTTTTGGAGGATATATGGCTATCGCCCTAATTTTGAGCCTCTATGCTTGTTTACAAACAGAATTCTGTAAGAAAAAATTAGCTGCCCTCGTCATTGCAAGTAGTGTGGCGCTTACCTTAAGTTTTTCCCGAGGCGCTTGGCTGGCGGCAGCGATCGGCATAGGCATACTCATAATAAAACACAAAAAAAATATTGTCAGGCCGTTGCTGCTGGCCGCACTACCAATACTTATTACTGTTTCCATGACCTGGCCTGTTGTTCAGACAAGAATAAGTGGCCAGCAAAGACTAGAGGAAAGATCTTTGCAGGAGCGAGGTGCTTCACTAAAGGACGGATGGCTATTGCTGCAGGATCATCCCATAACCGGAGTGGGTATTGGTATGAGCGCGCTCATCTTAGGAGAAGGTTACATTGATCAATGGTGGCAGATAGCGCCGCCTCATAATATTCTCTTGGTAATAGCGCTAGAGATTGGAGTGGTTGGCCTTATTCTTGTTGGGCTGCTGGTGGTACCGTTGCTAAAAAAGTTTGAGTTTAACTTAGTTGCGTTTCCACTTTTAGTAGCTGGCATGTTTGATCACTACCTGTGGACCCTTTATCCGGGGGTCATGCTCGTAGCGCTAAGTGCAGCCATAATTATTGCGTTATCCCCACAGCGTCCACATGCTTTGCACAATTAGTGTATTGACAGGCAAAAAATGTCATGGGATGGTGGATAGAGAGAAAAAAGGCCTTTTACAATTTGCTTTCGGCTCGCCATATCCTCTTCTACAAGTAAGAAAATAAACGTGCCTAACCGCACATTAGACTAGCGAAGGCAGGATACTGCCGGGCCGCAAGAAGGTTGTAAACCGTTCAACACTTAAATTACCTAATTGCTTATTAGCAAATATGAACGTGTTTGTGCCTTCGGACAAAGAGAGTAATGCTCACACAATGCCGCCTGCGTTTTCCCCTTATCAGAAATCAAAGGTCACACTGGCATAGTGTACTGGTTGCCACGGAGACGCATGGGATTCCGTTGCAAAAGCATGATTGGACGGTAGGTTGTTGGGAAACCGCAGCTCCGCCACTTGTGTGTTAATCGAGCTTACTGGTTTCTGAGCAGATCTCTCTGAAAAAATAAAAAAAATAACGTGATGAGCTATGTTTGTGCATAATACTTCCGGCGCATCACCACTACGCATGGGACGTTGGGTAGCTCGCCATGGCTACAGAAGTCACCGCAGACAAAGGACAGACAGAAGGGTAAGATTGACACTGATGAGCAGAGAGCTAAGACACATGGAACGCGATCCAACGTTAGTATAATGATAAGGGACAAAACGCGGCGCAAGCCGGTTTTTTGTTTTAAGGAGCTCAGCCTTGACAAAAACCGCAATTTGTGGTATAAAAGTAAGGCAATAAAGGAGGATTCATGCGCAAAAGAGGTTTTACGCTCATTGAGCTGATGATTACAGTGGCTTTCATTGGAACTGTCTTTACACTTCTTGCACTTCCAATGGCCAACGTTTGGGTAACTGAATCAAGTGCCCTGCGCTGTGCAAGGCGAGCGGCTGAAGAAGTAGAAGTGGTCACCGAGATCCAGAGAAACATTTTCAGTAATACACGTGTCAGCGCAAAAACAAAAGACGGCAAGAGGGTGCTTGTAGAAATGGATGCAAACGTGCTGTTTAATGCATCGTGTCATTTTGTCGCCAAAGAGTGAGTGCTATTCCGATTCCGTTTTGGGATCGGTTTTTTTATAGTGTTCGATAGCAACAGAGGAAAGGGAATCAAAATATTCAGTTTTTGAATGTTGATAGTCCTTTGCTTCTAGCCATTGCTTAACGCCTTGCACGTACGGATCGCTTTGAACTACTAAAAGCTCCGTAGATGTAGGCGCTTTTTTTTCAAGTTGCTCTTGTATATAGGGTTCATCTAAATTCCACTTCCAGCTAGTTTGGGTTATGGTTTTTATGGTTGTGGTTGATGTGTTTGGTGCAGGGATGGTCGTAAACTCTCCCTTATTGTAATGACCAAAAGGTATGGCATTCACTGACCAGGGAATAAGAACTGAAGTGTTTTGTTCTGCAACATAATCAGCAGCTAAATCCCAGCTAAATCTAAAATCTGATACTAGATTATAACTGGATCCCATCATGAGCATTAACAAGATCCCCCCATACAAACCGCGCCATTTTTTCTCTGTCTTTTCCACGGCATGCGCAAGAAGCAAGAAAAGAAGAGGTATTACAAAAATAAAATACTTTAGTTTTGGAGGTCCAGCAAGCCAAGCGATAATAACAGAGCACAGCATCATGGCAAAAAGCATGCTTTCTTTTCTTTTTTTAGCGGCTATAGCAGGAAGGCTTGTTGATAAAATTAACAAGATAACCAGAGCAGTAGTTATCCAAAAAATCCAAGAGTCGTGACTGCTGATAAGAGGATTGGAAAATATAGCCAAGGGCCATCCTTTTGGTGGAGAAATTGCTAAATACCAACTATTGGTAAACAGATCTGGTAGTTTTGGGACAAGTGCAAATGCTGCCCATGCGGTATAAATTAGTGTCAGAATACCGTGCTTAATGTGCCATGGTTTGCGCTTTTTTCTTTCCTCTGGAATGCCCCAGACATAAGTAAAAGCTAAAGGAAAGATGGCGTAGGTATGAGAGGCTAGAAGTAAAAAGGAAGAGATAAAATAAGATCTTTTGTTCTTTTTTGTAAAGAAATACCAGGTGAGGAGCGTGAGAAAAAGGTACAGAGCGTACTGCCGGGCTTCGGTAGAGAAATAAATGCCAAATCTTGAAACGGCTAGAAGGGTCGCAGCCAAAAGTCCAGCTCGCGGTCCCAGCCATTGTTTTGCCAGTAGGCCAAGCAGATAAATACTAGAAATACCCAATATTAGGGCAGGAATTCTGGTTGCTATCTCTGTGTCACCAAAAATTCTAATCCACGGCCACATGAGCAATGTGTGGAGTGGAGGAAACGTATCTGCGCCAGCAATGGACAAAGCTTGTAAAAAAGGCAATTGAGCTACTTTGAGAGAAAAAACTTCATCAAACCAAAAAGATCCGCGAGAGCGGAGCAAAAAAACGCGTGGTATTATCCCGGCCGCGGTGATTAAGCAAAGGTATAATCTAAATTTTTTTTGAGTCATGGTTGCGCTGTCATCCCGGGCTTGCCTGTCCGGCGTAGCTTTAGCGTAGACGGAACCCGGGATCTCAAGTAAAGAATATGTGGCGGCGCGCTCTTGGGATCCCGGATATTTGCTACGCAAATTCCGGGATGACAGGAGTGTCACCGGTCAGCAGCTTGAAGGGCTTCTACTATCGGGCCAAGATCCCCCGCCATAACACCCGGAATATTGCTCCAGCTTTTTCCAATGCGGTGATCCGTGATTCTGTCCTGAGGGTAGTTGTAGGTGCGGATTTTCTCTGATCTATCCCCTGTCCCAATTTGGGCGGAACGCTCATCAGAGAGCTCTTTTGCTTCTTTTAATTCTTTTTCTTCTTGAATTCTGGCGCGCAGAAGTTCCATGGCTTTAAGTTTGTTTTGTAGCTGAGATCTTTCTTGTTGGCATGCTACGGCTATACCCGTTGGAATGTGCGTGATCCTAATTGCGGTTTCAACTTTGTTAACGTTCTGTCCTCCGGCGCCGCCCGAGTGAAATTTATCTATACGCAGGTCTTTATCTTCTATGACTAGCTCTGTGGCTTCAACTTCTGGCATAACGGCAACCGTGGCGGTGCTGGTATGAATCCTCCCTTGTTTTTCCGTGCCGGGAACACGCTGAACTCTGTGAACTCCTTGTTCAAATTTTAGTTCGCCGTATACCCCCTTACCCTCTACTTGGGCAATTACTTCTTTGTATCCGCCAAGTCCTGTTTCGTTTACCGATACTTTTTTAAAGCTCCATCCTTTTTCTTCTGCATAACGCTGATACATCTCATACAAATCTGCCGCAAAAAGACTTGCCTCGTCTCCACCAGCACCTGCACGTATTTCCAGCATTACATTTTTTTTGTCTCGCGGATCGCGCGGGCGCAGCAAATCAAGCAGCGCAGCCTCTAGTTTTATTTTTTTTGCGTTGAGCTCCTGCAGCTCAAAATCTGCCAAGTCTTTCATGCTCTGATCCTTCTCTGTCCCCGCCAAAAGCTCTGTCTCTTTTATTTGAGCATCAATACTCTCCAGCTGCACAATAATATCTACTTTTTCTTTTACATCAGAGTGTTCCATCCCCACCTCTTTTATTTTTTGAGGATCAGAAAGAACCGCAGGGTCTTGAAGCTGCGTTTCTAGTTCCTTTAGTCGTTTTTTTAGTTGTTGTCGTTCGGACATATTTTTGTCTGCTGTACGCTGTATGCTTTATGCTGTACGCCCCGTTAGCGTGATCCTGAACCTGATTCAGGATCCATTAGGAGTATAAGACGTACTCTATTTTTTTCTGGATTCTGAAATAAATTCAGAATGACAAGTGGAACCCTACAGCATAAAGCATACAGCCTACAGCACGCTGCAGTAGTGCCAGCGATTGTTTTACCGCAAACAATAAAACAGACTGCCGTCTGCTTATTGTATCATAGCTATTTTTCTTCTGCTTTTGGTCCTTCTTCTGCCTTTTTGGCAGCGCGGGCTGCGCGTTTTGCAGCTTTGCCTTTTCTGCCTTTGGCAACATCGCCCTTTGCGGCCATCTTAGCTTGAAATTTCTCTACACGACGTGCAGAGTCTACAAATTTTTGTTTTCCGGTATAAAAAGGATGGCACTTGTTACAAAGCTCTGTTTCAATGGCTTCAGCTGTAGAGCCGGTGGTAAATTCATTACCGCACGCGCATTTTACAGCAACCTGCGTGTTATATTTTGGGTGAATTGCAGTTTTCATAAGTGGCCACATTGTATCAGACCGTTGTAATAGTGTCAAGGTGGATAAGGGAAAGAAAAAAACCGTCCAGCGGGACGGAATTTGATGTGGTTTTAGTGCAGCTCCAATTCACACGTGACCGTTGCAAATTTATCGGTGTATTTGGTAAGTGTGGATGTTTTGAGATTGGGCGAAAGCGTTACGGTGCAGGTCCCTCCCAGCATTGAAATGTAGCCCCGCTGACCCTCGTCCAGACGTGTAAGGTCTAGCTGGGCAACAGATGCAAGTCCTGCAACTAAGGCGATTCGTTCCAATTCTGCAAAGCGTGGAAGATCTACACTTACCACTTTTTCACCATAGATGTCTGTTCTCTCTGCTCTCAGAATAATTTTTTTGAATCCCGCTTTCTTGCCTTCGGTAACCATGCGCAATACAAGGCTGTGTAGGTTTTCATCTTCCGCTACGGCAATAACGGTTTTTGCGTCAGCATCTACTTTTATTTCAGATGCAAGGCAGAACTTCTTAAGAGCCTTCATTGATTCAGAGAAACGCTCTTGCGCTGCCTTGGCCTCTTCCTGTTCTTGCTGTATCTTCTGCGCTTTTTCTTGTTCAGAGCTCATGGCGGTCTTGATAGAGTCAAAGAACTCGCCAAAGAGGTTGTAGACAAATGCGTCAAAGACAATGCTTGTTGGAATTGCTGTCTGATGGGTTTGACGTAGATAGTCAGCTAAGGTGGCTGCCTTGGTGTGTTTGCACCCGTCAGTAGCAACAGCGCTAATTTGAGTGGCAGCAAGACAATTTGCACATAAGAAATCTCCATCACGGAAAATTCCGGCAGGTTGCTCCGTCTTGCAGCAAATACACGGTACCGTTGTGCTCATGCATCCTCCATTTGTTGTTACGGTAAGGATGGCATAATGCGACTATTTTGTCAAGAAAAAACCACACATGGATATGTGTGGTATATATCTAGCCAACGGGCTCAATGGTGCACATGGTGTGGTGCACTGCTTGCATGAAAGTGTCGTTGGAGTATGCGGCTCTCGTTGGTCTGAAAGACACGTCAACGGGGTGCTGCTTGGCAAAACCTTTTGTTAAGCGGAGAGAGCTTTCGTTGTCCCATTTTTCAGCGTGTGGTGATTTTTCCAATTTAAGTCTGCAGAGCAGCGCAACCCGCGCATAGACGTTAATAGGAATAGAAGTTGCTCTTAATCGTGTGTCGGAGCGCTTTTTGGATGGAGATGAGACATTCGCTGTTGGTAGAAGTATTACGTATCTACCTCTTTCAAGCAGTGTGCTCAAAAGCCGCGATATCTCTTCACTTTTTGCCAGATCCAAAACCACTGCTTTTTTATGACCATCTGGACCGCTCATTTTCTGCTCGCAATATTCATTTGCTACATTTACCGCCCGCAGAAAGGCATCTTCTTTTTTCTACGCCTCTGCCATGGAGTCCGTGGGTAGAAAATGGTCACTTGAGTTTGGCGTAGTATCCTTGCCAAGGATTTCGTTACACTGGGCAACGCAATGATCGCAAATGGTCGTGTGAAGGCCTACAATGAGCTTTCCAACTTCTACTCGTGGTCTTCCACAAAATGAACACCGCCTTAGATCTGTCACGGGCCCTCCTTTGAATGAGCTCTCTGCAGTTTTACACGCGCGTCGGTTTTAGTCAAGCGCTCTACTTGACTAATTTCAGCCTTTTTTGTATACTGTTGCCATCTTATCAGCCGTGAATTTTATTCTGGCCGCAAGGCTCTCATGGCGATGTTAAAAGAATTACCTATGAATATCCCAACATTAGAGGATATGCTCAAGGCCGGTGTGCATTTTGGTCACAGAACCTCACGCTGGCATCCTAACATGGAGCCGTTTATTTTTGGTGAGCGAGGCGGCGTTCATATTATCAACTTAGAGCTCACGCAGAAAAAATTAGAAGACACACTGGCCACCGCAAAAGCTTTTGCAGCCGCAGGCAAAACCATTTTGTTTGTGGGAACAAAAAAGCAAGGTCAGGAAATCGTCAAAAAGCACGCTAAAGAGGCCGGCATGCCCTATATGGTAGAGCGCTGGATTGGCGGGCTTCTTACCAATTTTGCAGAAATAAGCAAAGTTATTAAAAAATTCAATCAGCTCCGCGAGGGTCAAGAAAAAGGTGAATGGGAAAAATTCACCAAGCGTGAGCAACTAGATCTTAAAAGAGAATTAGAAAAACTTACGCCTGTTGTAGAGGGTATTGCGGATCTTACCAGAAAGCCAGATGTGCTTTTTGTAACAGATCTGCGTAGAGAAAAGACGGCACTTACAGAAGCTATCAGAACCAAAATAGAAGTAATTGGTATTGCTGACACCAATGCAAATCCGGCAAGAGCCAATTATATTATCCCAGCGAATGATGACGCGGTAAAATCAATAGAAATGATGGTGTCCGCTGTAGCGCAGGCTATCAAAGAAGGAAGAAAAGAATGGGACAAGAAGCAGGCAGCACTTCCAACAAAACCAGTTGAAAAGAAAATTGTTAAAAAAGAAGCACTTGTTGTAGCTTCATCTGAATAAATATACTATTTAAGTAAAAAGTAACAAGCAGTAAGTAGCAAGTCGCTTCAAGGCCTTTGCATATTTGTTACTTGTTACTTGTTAATTGCATATGGGCGTTGATATAAAAACCATTCAAGAGCTGCGCTTGAAAACTGGCGCAGGTATTGCAGACTGTAAAGCGGCGCTAGAGGCTTCTGGAGATGATCTTGCGGCGGCTGAAAAGTGGCTCCGAGAGAAGGGTGCTATTAAAGCTGCAAAAAGAGCAGATAAAGAGACTAATGAAGGTCTTATTGAGGCATATATACACGCTGGCGGAAAAGTTGGTGTGATACTTATGCTTACGTGCGAGACAGATTTTGTGGCGCGCAACGAGAATTTTAAGGCGCTCGTAAAAGACATTGCCATGCATATTGCCGCTTCTGATCCGCTTTATTTGCGTGCAGAGGATGTCCCTGCAGAAGACATAGAAAAAGAAAAAGAAGTATTGCGTGGCCAGCTAGAGCAAGAAGGAAAGCCATCAGATATGATAGAGAAGATTTTAGAAGGCAAGATGGCAAAATGGCATGAAGAAGTTTCCCTCTTGAATCAAAAATACGTAAAAAATGAGGATCTCACGATACAAGAGGTGCTCAATGAAGCCGTAGCCTCTATGGGAGAGCGAATAGAGATAAAACGCTTCACCCGCTTTGCACTGCAAGGCAACAACACAGCTTGCGGGCTGTAGTAAAAAAGCGCCCAAGCGGCGCTTTTTTGAATTAAAAAAAAGCGTCAGACGGCTGACGCGCAGTGGGTGTTAAAAAGCGGTTCCCCTGACTGGACTGCTTGCGGCCACTTGGTAAACCGCTTGCATCCTAATCCCCGGCTGGTGTGCGGCGCAGCCTAGACTAGGTGAACTCTCAAGGAGACCTCCAATCATACTCCTCTTGCACAAGAAGCAGTGTCGTACCGGTTTTTCCGCCACCGGATCCACGCAAGTGCCACTTTTTACCCACACAACACTATAGCACAAAACGCGGAATTTGTCAAGGGGTGTGCTATAATAAGCGCATGCCAAAAGTGAGGATGGCAATAAATGGGTTTGGGCGCATTGGGCGTCAGGCTTTTAAGATTGCGCTAGAAAATAAAAAAATAGAGGTGGTTGCAATCAATGATTTAACAGACAATGAAACACTTGCCCATCTTTTGAAATATGACAGCGTGTACGGGCGGTATGATAAGAAAGTTGCTTTTGATAGAGATCATTTAATTGTTGGAAGTAAAAAGATACCGGTATATGAGCAGCCGCTTCCAAGAAAGTTGCCGTGGAGGCGGCACAAGGTAGATGTGGTGATTGAGTCTACCGGAAGATTTGTAAAAGATGGGGCGGCTAGAGATCACGTAAGAGCCGGAGCTGCGGCTGTAGTATTGTCGGCACCGGCAAAAGGTCGTGGAAAAATTCCAACCTACCTACGCAGCGTCAATGACAAAGAGTATGAAGGAGAAAAGCTTATAAGCAACGCTAGCTGCACCACTAATTGCATTGCCCCAGTTATGGCGGTGATGGAAAGCGCTTTTGGAATAGAGAAATCCATGATGACCACGGTGCATGGTTACACCGCGGATCAAAAACTTCAAGATGGGCCTCATAGAGATTTAAGAAGATCCAGAGCAGCGGCGCTAAATATAATACCTACTACAACCGGAGCGGCAATTGCTACTACAGAAGTTATGCCGCAGCTTGAAGGTAAGTTTGATGGCATTGCTATGAGGGTTCCGGTAGCGGTTGGGTCGCTGTCAGATTTTTGTATAGTCACCAAGAAAAATGTCACGGAGACTCAAGTAAAAAATGCTTTTAAAAAGGCCGCAAAAAATCCTCTGTACAAGGGCGTGCTTGAGGTAACAGAAGACGCCATTGTCTCTACCGATATTATCGGCAATCCAGCCAGCTCAATAGTAGATTTAGGTTTCATCCGCGTAGTGGGCGGAAATTTGGTTAAAATTTTGGCGTGGTATGATAACGAATATGGTTATGCAAACCGCTTAGTAGAAATGGCGGCTCAAGTGGGAAAGTAATATGAGAAAATTATTTTTTGTCGTCGCAGCGGTTGTCGCGATACCGGTAGCTATTGCAGTTACTTTTTTTGTTTACAAATTTATTGCAGGCATGATGGTTGGTGGCAGCGCGGGCGAAGTTCATGATAGGGTTTATCAGTGTGAGCGTATAGCGGGAGAGCGTGTTGGTTATGTGTATGTTCGCGGTTTTGGAGAAGATGATCCAGATGCGGCATATGCTATTGATGAAGCTGCAAAAATGGATTCTCGTTATGTTGGACTCTTGGATTATGATTATGATGAAGCACTTGAGCTTGAGCAGATAACGAATATATTTTTAGAGAAATTAGAAGATTTTGTGGGGGCTAAAAGGCCAGATGCTTTGGTGGTGTTTGGATTTAGCGCCGGCGGCACGGTTATATCTAGCGCCGCCCACGCTTTAAATTTTGATGGACCGGTGCAGTTGCACACTATGGCCTCTCCTTTGTCTGGCTACCACGTGGCGGAGTTATTTTTAGCAGATAGAGAGGGTTATCTAAGAGAGTTGGCCGCCGGAATACAGGCTTACTTGCCTCCAACAGAAAATGTATCAGCTGTTCACCATAAAACGGTTACCGACAAGGTTTTGGTTGATTTTTGTGAAAACGCAAAGAAATTTTGCGATCCACTAAAAGTGCAAAATAATAATCTAAAGGGAAGCGCAGATTTTTACTACCCACAGGAGAGTCACAACTCAATTGTGATGACCGTGGTAGACAAGGTTATGGCTTGTCAAAAATAAAAAAACCTTACGAACACGCTCGTAGGGTCTGGGGTAAACTTCTTTGGAGCTCTCACCCTCCATCTACTGCACCATCCTACTTACCCAACTGGACGGCGCACCACTGCGCTCTACTCGATTGGCCGCCTCCGGAGGCGCCGCTCGGGCATGTACGCATCAGATCTCCCGAATTTTTTGTGTTTATTGCTTGAGGCAATAGCGTGTTGCGAAGAGATCTGAGGATGAGTAAATAATAGCACACTTTGCATATTTTGTCAAGGGCTGGGCTAACATAATTAAAAAACCCTCGCGCACGCACACGAAGGTCTGGGGTTTCTGATTGAGGCTATACGCAGTACGCCTCTCCTGCCACGCTGCGCGCGATACCCATGGGCGCTTTGTGGGATTTGTACATTGAGTTTGCATGCTTCACTGCCTGCAGACAGATCTGCCTCAATGTACAGAGGTTTTCTTTTTTTCTTTTTTACAGGAGCGGTTGCGAGCCGCTGCGTGTTCCTGCTTTTTGTTTGTATAGACTATAGCATAATTCTATACATTTGTCAAGAGCAGTGGCTCAATAATGGCTAAAATAAGCAAAAATTCAGCCTTGACAGGCTTTTTTATATTCGCTATTATTATGGCGCACTAAAATAATGCATTTTTTATAACATTATGAATATCAGACCACTTGGTGACAGAGCGCTGGTAAAACCGCTTGAAAAAGAACAGGTTACCGCCTCTGGAATTGTCCTTCCGGACACGGTAGAGAAGGAAAAAAAGATAGAAGCTGAGATAATCGCACTTGGAGATGGTGAGAAGATTATAAAACTAGGCCTCCATATTGGAGATAAGGTAATTGTAGAAAAATGGGGAGGAGAAGAAGTAGAAATAGGAGATGTGGAGCACAAAATTGTGGACCACGAGAAGATTTTAGCTGTTGTAACTAACTAGCTGTCATTGCGAGCCGCAAAGCAGGCGCGGCAATCCCGGCGCATACAAGACGGGATCGCCACGTCGCCTTTGGCTCCTCGCGATGACAAGAAAAATTATGGCAAAACAAATAACCTTTAATGAAGATGCGCGCGGCGCTCTAAAGCGCGGCGTAGATCAGCTAGCAGACGCGGTCAAAGTAACGTTGGGTCCAAAAGGACGCAATGTGGTTTTGGATCGTGGTTTTGGTGCTCCAACTATTACCAAAGACGGCGTTTCTGTTGCAAAAGAAATTGATTTAGAAGATAAAAATGAAAAGCTGGGTGCAGAGCTCGTAAAAGAAGTTGCCAGCAAAACCAATGATGACGTGGGAGACGGAACAACCACCGCTACCCTACTTGCGCAAGCTATTGTGTCAGAAGGCTTGCGTAATGTAACAGCAGGAGCAAATCCTGTAGCAATTAAGCGTGGAATAGATAAGGGTGCAAACGCGGTTGTTAAAGAAATTAAGGACAATATTGCCAAGCCTGTGCAGGACGATGAAATTGCTCAAGTGGCATCAATATCAGCCAATGATAAAGAAATTGGTGAGAGTATTGCAAAAGCGCTTAAAGAAGTAGGAAAAGACGGTGTGGTAACCGTAGAAGAAGGACAGTCTTTTGGTGTGGAAATTGAGACGGTGAAGGGAATGCGCTTTGATAAGGGGTATGTGTCACCGTATATGATTACCAATCCAGACAGAATGGAATCTGAGTATCAGGAAGTTCCTATTCTTATAACGGATAAAAAAATTAGCTCTGTCCAAGATGTTTTGCCTTTACTGGAGAAAGTGGCACAAACGGGCAGAAAAGATTTGGTGATTGTTGCAGAAGATATTGAGGGAGAGGCGCTTGCTACCTTTGTGGTTAACAAAATCCGCGGAACCTTTAATGTTCTAGCGGTAAAAGCTCCTGGTTTTGGAGACAGACGCAAGGAAATGCTTAAAGATATTGCGGTTCTTACCGGCGGAAAGCTTATTACAGAAGAAGTTGGCCTAAAGCTTGATGCGGTAGAGATCCAAGATCTTGGAAGAGCAGATAAAGTTATATCAACCAAAGATCACACCACTATTGTAGGTGGAAAAGGAGATCAGTCTTCTGTGGAAAACAGAATTGCAGAGATTAGAAAGAGCATAGAGGTTTCTGATTCTGATTTCGATAAAGATAAATTAAAAGAGCGCCTTGCTAAGCTTGCTGGCGGTGTTGCGGTCATAAAAGTAGGGGCCGCAACAGAGACAGAAATGAAAGAGAAAAAGCATAGAATTGAAGATGCGGTAGCTGCTACCAAAGCTGCTATACAAGAGGGTATTGTGGCCGGTGGAGGTGTAGCTCTTTTGCGAGCGCGCACTGTTCTGGATAACATACAATCTTCAGACGAGGAATTGGTTGGTGTTAAGATTTTGCGCCGTGCACTTTCAGAGCCGCTTGCTCAGATTGCAAAAAATGCTGGCCAAGATGGCGCTGTTGTGGTGAAAGAAGTAGAAAAAGCAGACGGAAATTTTGGATATAATGCCGGAGCAGACAGATATGAGGATTTAGTTGTTGCCGGGATTATTGACCCAGCTAAGGTAACAAGATCTGCGCTACAGAACGCCGCGTCTATTGCAGGACTTATCCTGACCACAGAAGCTGTTGTGTCAGAGCTGCCATCCAAAGAGAGTGCCGCGCCAGCCATGCCACCAATGGGAGGCATGGGCGGAATGATGTAGGTTGGTAACTGGTAACTGGTAACTAGCCACTCGTAACTAGACTAGAAAATTTAAAACACTCGGCTTTTGCCGGGTGTTTTTGGTTGTGTGGCATTTCGGAATTTTGTGAAGCCTACCACTCTGTCATCCCGGAATTTTGCGAAGCAAAATATCCGGGATCTCAAGAATAACGTATACAGCAAAGCGTTCTCTTGAGATCCCGGGTTCCGTCTACGCTAAAGCTACGCCGGACAGGCAAGCCCGGGATGACACGAATCACGTCATCCTGAACCGAAGGTGAAGGATCTCCTGCCGCAAAGGAACGTATGAGATCCTTCGCTGCGCTCAGGATGACAGGAAACCGCAAGGAAATAAAAAAAGCCCACAAAGCGGGCACCGCTTAAGCAGCTTGGGCAAAGACCTCTTGCATGTGGCTGTAGAACCACCCCACTGCACGTGTCGGTCGTCGTTGAGCATGTCTAGAGCTTGCTCTAGTGCGGCAAGCATCCGATCACTATAGAAGCCAAGTACCTCTGGATCAATGAGCTCTCGCAAGGGAGGGCCAACATCATGGTAGAAAGCTCTGCAGCTCATCTTCCACCTTGGATGGAGCTCGCAGAAAAGGAAGTCAACGACGGATTCGTAGTCTTTCAGCCGCTCTTCGCATCCAACGTACTTGAGCGCTCGCTGGTAATCCAGCTTGCTTTTCAGAAGTACCTCTACAAGAGGGAACAAAGACTCAGTAGCACCGCCCGTTAGCGAAAGCGCCAAAATCAAGTCTGTTCGCATCCTGGGTGTCATACTTAGTGACATTCGCATCATGATTTTTCTACGGCCAAAAGGGCAATATATTTAAACTAGCATTCTTTTTGATGTTTGTCAAGTGGTGGTATTAAAAAAACCGTCTAGCACATGCAAGGCGGTTTTGGGAATATCATCTCTATCTTTTGGCGGATCGTCTGGATCCGGATGAGATTCTGATGTAGAGGCAAAAAAGAGCGCATATAGGGGCATCAGGGCAAAAAGAAGCACTGCTGCACCAACGTAATAAAGCAATACGGGAATGACAAGAAGCGGGATAATTACCATGCTTGCAACTACTGCGGGTGTAAAGAAGACTAGAAAAATAAATTGAGACAACGGGTGCTGTTCTCGTTTCTTAACTTAAAGGGTAGAATTTTTGCCATGGTTTCCTCCTGGTGGGATTTTATCATGATGGGCGGGAAAGTCACAACGCTGTTGCGATTAAAAAAAGCCGTTCCCTTTGCAGGTAATAGGCTCTTGATCTTAACGATTTCTCCCTGTGGGCTTAATGGCCTCAAGGCATGCTCGCGCCATATTGGCATACGCGTTTGCGCTTGCGCGCAGCCGGTCTGCTGGATCAATGTTCATGCGATCCTTGCTGGCATACAGCTTCTCTGCCTTTTCCATCCGTGCAAAGCTGGTGTTGAGCATTTGGTGGCACAGCGTGCTGTGTGGTAGCACCGGCTCCATCCATGAGGCTGGCCACACGGGATCCTCTTCGACGGTCATGAAGTCCACCCACTCAAGCGGTCCGCTGCCCGGGTTTACTCCCGGCTGGCGACACTTCTTTTTGGTTTCGTAGCCCAGCGTACCATCAACGGGTTTTGCCTGCGCAACGCTTGGCCCACTCAGCTGATTTGAAACCGATGAGATCAGTGGGAACACGCACAAAAAGGCCAGAAAAAAGCACACATTTGCGATTCTACCGAGGGTCTTTCTCTTCATGTGACCTCCTAAGTCTTTGAGAAATGCCTGATTCGTCAGGTGTTTAGATCACATACTATTATAGCATATTTTAGTAGTTTTGTCAAGGGCAAAACGGCTTTATTTGGCTTAGATTAGCCAAAATAATAAGTTTAAAAAAACCGCCTTTCCCCGTAGGTACTAAGCGGATTTACTAGTAGTGCTTAAGCGCGTTGTAGCATGCGTTTGCCGCGTTAGCAAAGGCGTTCATGACCTGTGGGTCCGCGGCCGTGACACGTTCCATGCGTTCTTCATACCAATCCTTTGGTATGTACGTTTTTGTTTGGGAGAGGCTTTCGTAAAGCAGCGTCTCGCACGTGTCCCTTGAGAGCCAATTTGGCAATTCTGAAGCTGCCTTTTGCTCTGCTTGCTGCATATACCAGTCTAGCGGCTTGGGTTTGTCAGTCGCATATTCGGCATCAAAGGCCGTCTGGGCGTTGGCAACAGACGTGCCGGTGAAGTGATTTAGCAGAGGCTGCGCTACGGGCAGCAGGCACAAAAGGCCAGCGATAACAAGAATCTTTCCTAGGCTGATAGCTGTCTTAGCACGCATATGTCCTCCTTACGGTTGCGTCCAGAAATCATGCGGAATTTTCATGCGTTTGATTTTCATCGGTGGCACAAATGGCGGTGGGCCCTTGGGGGCTAGCTCTGTAGCTCTCACCAGGGCAAGCTCATTTTTGAGCATTTGTGTGATGGGAATAGAATCCAGCGGTACTTCTGTTTCATCAAGAATCATCGTAAGCATCCTCCAGAGCTTTTTGTTCATTATGGGGACCTTCTGGATTCAGAAAGAAACCAGGATCAAGGGAAAAGCCAGAATCTCCTAGAATTTGGGTTAAACGATTCAGCTCTTCTGTGGAGAAAATATCGTGCTTGCTCAAATACTCAAGCACTTCACGGGCTCCGCTCAGTTGAATGGTAGTGAGCTTTTTGGGGTCTTCGCCGTCAAAGGCATTGAAAAGAGCAATAATTGCTCTTGTTTTGTTGCTCTTTGGATTCATCTTCGTATTTTTGAGATGAAGCAGCGATAATCTTACAAAGAAGATAGAAACATTAGCTATTAGCTTCTGTTGATTACCGTAGAGACAAAAGCCTACAGCATCTGACAGAAGCTGCAACATTTCTGTATAGAGATCTGCATGCTTGTCCATTGCCCCTCCTTTGCTATAAAAATAGCACATAAAGACAAATTTGTCAAGATGTGCTATAGTTGCGCCATGACTATTAGAGAATTGGTACAAGAATTAGAAGTTTTAAAAGAAGAGGTTGCTAAGACGTCTGTTTTGTTGCTGCCAGATGAGCAAAAAAAAGAGGCAGAAAAGCTTGAAAAACAGATGCAAAAGCAGGGTTTTTGGGATGATCAGCAAAAGGCGCAAAAGGTGAGTCAACGGCACGCTCATATTTTGCAAGAATTGCAGCTTTGGGAAGATTTGGCGCACGATGTTGATAGCACCCTAGCCATGGCAGCTGAATCTGAAAAACAAGAAGATGATGTTTTGCTTAAAGATATTACGGCGCAGACAAAAAAAATAAGAAAGACTTTTGAAAAAATGGCTGTTTCAGTATTGCTCAGTGAAGAGCATGATGACAAAAATGCCGTGCTGTCTATCCATGCGGGAGCTGGTGGAACAGAGGCACAAGATTGGGCAGAGATGATTAAAAGAATGCTGCTTAGGTTTATTGAAAAACGTGGATGGAAAGCGGATATTTTAGATGAACAAGCTGGGTCAGAGGCGGGGATAAAATCATGTGTTATAGAAGTATCTGGGACGCAGGCCTATGGTTATTTAAAATCAGAACATGGGGTTCACAGATTAGTGCGCATCTCCCCTTTTGACGCAGAAAAAATGCGCCACACCAGCTTTGCAATGGTAGAGGTTTTGCCAGAGTTAGATGATGAGGTGGAGATAGAAATGGACGCAAAAGATCTGCGGGTTGATACGTTTCATGCCGGCGGAAAAGGCGGTCAGAATGTTAACAAGGTGGAAACGGCCATTAGAATTACCCATCTTCCAACTAACACAGTGGTGACGTGTCAGAATCAGAGATCTCAAGGCCAAAATAAAGAAACCGCCATGAGAATTTTGAAATCCCGTCTGGCTCAGCTGGAGCATCAGAAAAAGCTGGAAGAAAAAGAAGAGTTGCGCGGCAAGGCAGAAAAAGTAGAATGGGGATCACAAATAAGATCTTATGTTTTGCATCCTTACCAGATGGTAAAGGATCATCGCAGTAATGTAGAAACGCAAGACACGGAGGATGTTTTAGACGGGGATTTGGACGCTTTTGTAGAAGGATATCTGCGGTGGAAGATCAGGCATTAGGCTGTATGCTGTAGGCTGTATACCCTCTTAGTGTCATGCTGAACTTGATTCAGCATCCAGGCAGAAGTATAAGACGTACTCTATTTCTAACTAGATTCTGAAATAAATTCAGAATGACAATCTGCGATCACTAATGCCTGAAGCCTAATGCCTACTGCCTTAAAAAAATGAAAATAATTAAAGAAAAAGAGGAGTTGCAACAGGCCATTGAACATTTGCGCGATGGCGGTGTTTTAATATACCCAACAGAGAGCTCATACGGCATTGGCTGCAGGGCGGATGACGTAATTGCGGTGGGGAATGTGTTTTCTTTTAAAGAGAGGGCTGTAGATAAAACCGTTTTGATTTTAGTGCCAAGCGTAGAAGTTGCAAAAAGATTAGTGCAGTGGTCAGATAAGATTCAGGAATTGGTGGATAGACACTGGCCTGGCCAGCTCTCTATTGTGGCGCAAGCAACGCCGGAGGGAAGGCATTTGGCGCCGGGCGTGGTGGCAAAAGATGGTACTATTGCGCTGCGTATGTCGCCTCACCCAACCGCACAAGCGCTTGCTGAGGCTGTTGGTCCGCTTGTGTCTTCGTCGGCAAATAAAGGCAGTGAGCCTCCTTGCTATAGTATGGAGCAGATACTTGATTGGCTCCAAGAGGATGATGAGATCATGATAATTGACGGCGGCGGTTTGCCTAAAAAGAAACCGTCCACAGTGGCAAAGGTGAACGGAAATGAAGTAAGGGTGCTAAGACAGGGCGCGGTACATTTGTGAGACGTTCTTGACAAACGTTCGTAAATGCGCTATACTGTTAGTAACACTAGGATGTTACTCCGTACCTTACGGATTGCATCACAACTGGGTACCAAAAAAGATCTCCTCTTGGGGAGCTCTTTTTTTATGCTATACTTTTTTTGGACCCGAGGGCCCGTGAGGTATACAGTAACCCCCTGGTGTTGGTACCCAGGTAAGCGGGTGCAAGTCCCGCCGGGTCCATAAAAAACGCCTGTCAAGGCGTTTTTTATTTGAGTATTCTTTTTTTGTACCACTCTATTTCTGCAGCAAATCCGTCTATGTGGGCGGTTTTTGGTTCGTATCCTAGTATTCTGCGGGCCTTATCTATGTTTGCATGCGTTACTTTTTGATCTCCAGGCCGCGGGGGCATGTGTTTAAAGCGTGTTTTTTTGCCAATGAGGCTTTCTACCATTTCTATTGCCTCTTTGGTGCTCATTTGTTTGTCTGAGCCAATGTTGAAAATTTCGCCGGGCATTTTATCAATATTATCAAGCGCAGCAATAAAACCGTCTAGAGCGTCATGTACATACGTAAAACTGCGCAGATGCTGCAAGGATCCTTCGTAGAGCGGCACCTGCCCATCCGTTAGAAGAGCTCCAATAAGACGGGGGTATAGTTTTTCAGGACGCTCGCGAGGTCCAAAAACAGAAAATAAACGTAGAGAACAGGCTGGCAGATTTCCGTTTCTGTGGTAGGCAAGGGCAAGCTGTTCTGCTGCAAGTTTGGTTACGCCATAATATGATACCGGCTTGGCGGCTACGTTTTCTTCATCGGTTGCATGGTGACCATAGCAAGAAGATGTTGCGGTGTTTACAAAAAGTTTGAGGGTTGGGACTTTTTTTGCGGCCTCTAGTAGCTTGTGAATTGCTAGCAGATTATTGCGCGTGTAAGCCGCCAGTGTTACATGAGCCACAATGCCGGGCTGTCCTGCTAAATGATAAATTACCTCTACGCCATTGAGTATGGGATCAAGCGGCGTGGTAGCAAGATCAGCTTCAATAAAGGTAACGCCCGCTTTTTTAATATCTGCCACGTTCATCTCTTTTAGATGACGCGCGTAGTAATCAGTAAAGCAATCAATTCCAATAACGTCATGGCCCATTTTGGCCAGACGCTCGCATAAATGTGATCCTACAAAGCCGGCTGCGCCGGTAACGAGTATTTTCATGTACCGCTTATTGTAGCCAAATTACGCATGTTTAGTCAAGGGTCAGTGTTGATTAATGAGTGGGTGTATGATAAGCTGATGCCAAAAGGAGAATACCTATGAAATATCTTGTCACCGGAGGTGCGGGCTTTGTAGGCTCTCACCTGTGCCAGGCGCTTTTGAAAAAAAGCGGGCAGGTGCGCGTGATAGACAATCTGTCTACGGGAAATAAGGCTAATTTAGACCCTATTTCTTCTGATATTGAGTTTGTTCAGGGAGATGTGCAAAGCAGTGAAGTAATGAGGCAAGCGTGTGATCGGGTGGATGTGGTGTTTCATCAGGCCGCGTACCCATCGGTTCCCTATTCTCTGAAAGAATCGGTAAAGGCTCATGATGCTAATCTTACCGGCACTGTTGTTACGCTCTCGGCCGCGAAGGATGCTGGGGTAAAACGGTTTGTATTTGCAAGCTCTGCGGCTGTTTATGGAGATAGCATTGCGGCAGTTCAAAAAGAAGATGATAAGCTTAATCCGCTTTCTAATTATGCGGTTCATAAGCTGGCAGCTGAGTGGTACTTGAAAGTTGCTTTTGAGCGTTTTGGGCTTCAGACAGTTGCTTTGCGTTACTTTAACATTTTTGGGCCAAAACAGGATCCTGCTTCTGATTACGCAGCCGTGATTCCTATATTTATCAAAAAGATGCTCTCTGGGCAGCAGCCGACCATTTTTGGAGACGGCAGCGCCACAAGAGATTTTGTTTTTATTGATAACGTGGTTGCGGCTAACATTGCTGCCTCTGAGGCTTCGGTAGAAAAAGTGGGTGGGACCGTGATGAACATTGCTGGCGGAAGTAAGACATCAGTTCTGCAGCTTGTTGGCATGCTCAATGATGTCTTGGGAACTTCAATTGACCCTATTTTTGCTGATATTAGAGATGGGGATATAGCGCATTCAAGCGCGGATATTAGCAGAGCTGGGGAGCTTTTGGACTACCATCCAGAGGTATCAGTTTTGGACGGATTACGCGCCACGGCTGAGTACTTTAAAAGTGCTTAATATGTACAGTGCGGCTAAAGTAAAAAAATTGTGTGAAGAGCACATGCTGCGACCGGAAAAAGACCGGGGGCAGCATTTTTTAATTGAGGAATCTTTTGCACAGAAAATGGTAGAGGCTGCCGATGTAAAAAAAGGAGATGTGGTGGTAGAGGTGGGGCCGGGTTGGGGCGTGCTGACAGAGCAGCTTGATAAGGCTGGAGCACATATTACTGCCATTGAGATAGAGAAAAAAATGGCGGATTATATTGCTGAGAATTTTCCTGAGGCAACAGTAATTAATCAAGATGTGCTTAAATTTTTTGGAAAAGAGCCGCGGGAAGCATATAGCGTAATAGCAAACGTTCCATATCAAATTACCGGCGCAATAATTAGAGGTTTTCTAGAAAAAACAACAAGGCCACCAGAGCAAATGGTGCTCATGATTCAAAAAGAGGTGGCGCAGCGGATCATGGCAAAACCGGGGAACATGAATTTGCTGGCACTCTCTGTGCAGTACTATGGTGATCCACAAAAACTTTTTAACGTGCCCATGAGCGCGTATTGGCCTCAACCAAAAGTAGAATCTGCCGTGATTCATATAAAAAATATTGTAAGACCTTCTCCAGAGGAGACCTGCAAGCTTTTTGCTTTGGCAAACAGAGCCTTCAAGCAAAAAAGAAAAATGCTCACCTCTACGCTTGCCGGAACTCAATTGGGAGCCGACAAAATGGCGGTGGCAAGCACGCTCAAAAGCCATAAAATACCAGAAAATGCACGACCACAAGAGCTCTCTGTGGATCAGTGGAGATGCCTTGCCACCAGGTGTCTGCAGGTGTAGATAACTAAGCCGGCCAGAGTGCCGGTTTTATGGTATAATAATGGTGCCAAAAGGAGGCAAAAAAATCATGACTTCCCAGCAAAAAATAAGTGTGCTTGGACTGGGCGTATTTGCTATTGCTGCAATTACGCTTGGTTTGTTGCATATAAATCAGGGAATTATTAGACCCATCACACCAGACACGGCTGATGATACGCTAGAGGTAAGCAAAGAGTTGGCAGAAGATACCACGTACGCTGAGCTCTCAAGCAAGGATACAGACAATGATGGCCTTAATGATTATGAAGAATTGCACGTGTTTGGAACCAGTCCATATCTTACCGATACAGACGGTGATGATTTGGATGATGCGGTAGAGATACAATCCGGAGGAGATCCTAATTGTCCAACCGGCAGAACATGTGGGGCGGTGATAGAGGGCAGCACATCCGGAAATTCAGGTGTTGTAGATTCTATTGATCCGGCTGCATCCTACGGCGCTCAGGATATGGAGCCAGATACCTTAAGAAAGCTTTTGGCAGAGATGGGATTTCCCTCAGAGCAGATAACCTCTTTAAGTGATGATCAGATAGTACAAATTTTTGAGCAAGCTCTTGTGGAGCAAGAAGCGGCAAATAATTAATAACCATGCAAAAAAGGCACAAGCCACCCGTGTTTAAACGGATAATGCTGGGAATGCTCAGCGGTTTTATGGTTGTGCAGATTGGTTTTGCAGCACTCATGGTTCCGCGTGTTGCGCATGCGCAGTGGTATGTTTTTGATCCTTTTTCTGTTATCTCTGCTGCCATTGATCAGATTTCAAACGCGGCAAGAGTAGTTGATGAGGCGGTAGGTGGGGCTCTTTCTACTGCCGTACTTGGCGCTTCTCTTCATTTGGCGCAGTCATTGGCGTATGATTCTGCTCAGTGGATTGCAGATTCAGCTTGGGGTAAAGAGCCGGCATTTTTTGCCAGCAATATGGGGGATTACCTACTGGATCATGCTACAGACGGAGCCGTAGACGCACTGAACGAAATGTCAAAAGAGTGGATTGGACTGGATTTGTGTAAGCCAAAGGATCCTACGTTTAATTTGCTCATTCAGCTTGGTTTTAGAAAACATCATGATCCTAAAGTTGATTGTAGTTTTGATCAGATGAGTGATGCGTGGGATAAAAAGTGGGAGCAATTAAAAGACAAATACAATGGCTGCGCTGGCAACACCTTTGGCTCTGCCAGTGTAGATGAAAAAGCCACGGGAAGGTCTGCAAAAAAAGGCGGCAACTTGGACGAGTGTATGACCGCCATGGCTAAGACCATGTTTAAGCCAGATAATACAGAGATTGGTCTTGCCATTAATGCACGGCTAGCGATTACAAAAAAAATAAGAGCAAAAGGACAAATTGCTTTGGAAGAGAGAAAAGAAGGACAAGGGTTTAAATCCAAAAAAGGTGGCGCAGCTGGTGCCTATATTTCTAAGCCGGCTCCTCTTGTTAAAGAAGAAGGTAAAGCATCTACAAAAGTAAAACAGGAGGACAGAACCTTCCAGATGATCTCTGGTCAGCTTGGGTCTGGGTATAAGGCCGGTTTGGCTGCTATTCCTACGCTTTTTTTGAGTCAGTTGCTCAGCGCAAATGGAGAAAACTTTTTTGAATGGTTAAAGAAGCCAGGAGATCAAAAAAAGAGCGATCCGTTTGATAGATTGGCTGATATAGATGGCTTAAGTAATCCTAATTCTGGCGATGGCGGTTTTGGGTTGTCACCCCAAGCAGAGAGAGCATTTGAGACCATTGCCATAGGAGACCCTTCAACTATTGATATTATTAGCCAGTTTACAGCATGTCCCTCAGAGGATGGCACGGTTAACCGAGGACCGCATGATTGTGTGATGGATGCTAAATTTGCACAAGCAGTAAGGTTAGCTGATTCTGGCAGGGCAATTACCATAGCTGAGGCCATTGACAGAACAATGCTACAGCCGGGGTGGAGACTGATTCCACCATCAAACGTGGGCGCTAACTCAGAGGTTTCTTGCAGGAATGAAGCCTATTGTTTTTCAAACATAGCAAAATTAAGGCAAGCGAGAATTCTGCCATTGGGTTTTGAAATAGCAGCCTCAGAATCGCCGGAGGGTAGGCACTGGACATTAAGAGAAGTGGTGGATGGTTTTTTGAGTTGTAATGGAGATGGGCGGAGGGATAACGACCATCCGTTCTGTCATTTAATTGATCCAAATTGGATTTTGAAAGCGCCACCAGCAAGATGTAACGCTACTGTTCCCGGGCCCATGCTAGAGGCATCTGACACGCTGGTGAGAAAAAATGTATGCGCTGATACCGTAACTTGTCTACAGGATGATGGTCGCGGAGCGTGCGAGAGCCCGTGGGGGTACTGTCTAAAGGAAAAAAATATTTGGAGAACAGGCGCAGATAGTTGCGCGGCACAATATTCTAGTTGTACTACTTACACAGGTAGCAGTGCTGGCGCTCAGAATAAAGTAAGCTATCTTTCAAAAACTATAGATTTTGGCCAGTGTACCGCAGAAGACGTGGGATGCCGTGGGTATCTGACGCATCAACTGCTGCAGGATGACGGCACTTATGGTTGGCCTTCTGTTCTAGATGAGCTGGCCGGACGTCCGATGCATTTAACGGCAAAGGCTCAAGAATGTACAGAGCCCGGGTGCACCTTGTTTACTAAAAAGGATGGCACAGAAGTGCACATCAAAAAGGCGCCTCATTATTTAGGGTGTTATGATCAGGTTGATCCAGACAGCCCAGCCAGACAAGAGGGGGATTGGCCTCAGAAAATTGCAGACTTGGCGTTGTTGAATCCTGCGGCTGAGTGCGGTCAGTACGCAGCTGTTTGTGCTGCAGAAGAAGAGGGTTGCACCAGCTACGCGCCAGAAAACGGAGATCCAACCGTGCCAGCCATTGTGGCAGAATCTGATTACTGTTCTGATCAGTGTGTGGGTTACGATTCTTACAAACAATTAGAGACAGATTTTGACACCGCAGAATTCCCTATTCACTTTATTCCTAGCACCGCGCAACAATGTAACGGCGCGTTTGTTGGGTGTGATCAGTTTGTAAATGTAAATAGTGAGCAGTTTGAGCATTATAGTTTTGTAAAACAATGCGAGAGGCCAGAAGAAGATGATGCCAACTCTGGCGTATTTTACGCGTGGGAAGGATCAGATATTCAGGGGTACCAACTGCGGTCTTACGTTTTGAAGACCTCACTTGAGATACCGGGAGGTGGGCAGTGGCTTATGGAGCCATATCCTATTCCTGCTTACGCAGCGGCTTATGATGAAGATCTAATGATTTCTTATCATGATGTTTGCAATCAAGAGCTTTATGAGGCTCGTTTGGCAGATCAGGATTGTAGGGAGCTTTTTGACAGAGAGGGGCGCAAATCATACAGACTTTTGGCTCATACCATTACCGTCTCAGACCAGTGCCATCTTGTCAGAAAGACAAGTGCAGATATTATTGAATTGGGAAACGTTGTCCGTAGGCAAAATGACTGTGAGCAAGATGCAAAAGGTGTCTGGGAAGATGGGGCATGCAACGTCTGTAAAGGCGGCGGTGAAAACAGAAACGGCACCTGCATGTATTGGGTATTGCCATCAGAAGCCATAAGCTGCCCCGCAGAAGCCGCCGGATGCAGAAAATACACCGGAAATGCTGGCGGTAACGTAGAAGAAATTGTTCGCCACACGTTTGAAGATGTGTTGCCAGAAGATTTGCAGGCATGGGATCAAGGAGAGGTTTCTGCTGAATCTGTCACCGTTGGCGGACACTCTTGGAAAGCTGTAAACAGAACAAATGTTGTAATACAGGCAGAAAAAGATTCAAGTTACACGTTTTCTTTCTGGGCAAAAGGTGAACCGGGTTTTGTAACATTAGAGTTTGGCGGGGTAATTGCGGATAATGTAGGCGGAGAGCCAACCGTGCAAATCGTGAATGATTGGCAACAATTTACACTTGGGCCAATTTACTTTAAAGAGGTCACAGATGTGCTCTCTAGAGCTACTGTTACTTTCAACATGAATGGCATAAGAGATGCAAATACGTTTTATGTGGATAATGTCATTATAAAAAAGACCATCGCGCACACCACCTTGGTAAAAGACAGCTGGTCCACTCCCCTTGCGTGTGATAATAATCCGCAAGATAATTTGCCAGGAGAGGCGCTTGGTTGCAAGGCATATAGAAGCAGTGCTGGTGCCCGCGTGGCGCTTAAATCTTTCTCTAATTTGTGTAGAGCAGAGGCAGTAGGATGCGAGAGATTGGTAAATACGCACAACTCTTCTCAATCAGAAGGAAAAACCGTTGGCATGGAGTGTGGCATGTTCATTGAGGGTCTTGTGGAAGATAGAATACACCCAGACAGCAGAGAGTGTTTTGCAGATATTGATTTAGATGGGGATGGTAGCATTGATAATCAAGAGGCGGTGTGTACTGTTCCTGTTGGAGAAGACACATGCTTCTTTGAGATGCCTCGCGCTATAGATTATGACAACAATGATAAAGATATTTACCGCTCCGGAAGTTCTGTATTTGTGGTACCTGCAGACAGTCTGGCTTACTTGGTGAATAAAGCGGAACATCGCTGCAGTCCAGATCAGATTGGTTGTATGGCATTGGGAGAGGTAACGGGAGAGCGCAGCGAGGATAACAGACGCGTCATAAACACCGTCAATAAAATTGTTGTTCCAGATCAGTTTGACAGCATAATGTGTAACGCCTCTCTTGTTGGTTGTGAGGCTTATAATGTGAAAAGTTTGGCAGATCAGAGTAACAGAACGGTTTATTTTAAAGATCCGGTAGCGGCTGGAAGGGGTGTGTGCGAATACAAAAAAGATGTAGACGCCACACTAAGAAATGGCGATGTGGTAACCGGTGCCAGTGGTTGGTTTGTGGCAGGAAGTGATCCTCTCAGGCCATGTGAAGAAAGGCTACGCAAAATAAATGACTTTCAGTTGCCGAGCCAAGGAGATGCTTTATATGAGTTTGCTCTTGCTCAAGTAGGCGTCTGTCCTGCTACCGCAAATTCTTGTACAGAGATGGTTGATCCAGCGGATACATCTCAAACGCATCCAGACGGTAAGCCATATTTTGTTTTGGATAACGGAAAGTTGGATAAGACAAGTTGTAACAATAAAGCAAGTCTGAAAGAAGGGTGTGTGTTGTTTGATGACAGATCAGTGCCAAACAAGAAGTATCAGGTGGGACAGACCTATGATTTAAGTGCTGCTAATGATAATGCGCTTGTAGAACCTGTGTTTATTGGGGCAATTCCTCCTTTTACGTGCAGGGATGATGAGTGTGTAGAAATTCTAGATACTCACGAGTCCGTATCTCACCCTGGATTTATCGGTGAGCTTGTGTACCAGGCGCCCCAAGGATCATATTCGTTGATAGATGACGGGCTTTTTGGTGTCCGTACTTTTACGGTTCTAGACTCATGTAATGCTGGTTTTGCAATGCATACAACTCCAGGCAATACCTATACCGACAATAAGAGGGTGATACACAATGTTGAAGAAGATCTTTCATTTAGAATTTGTATACCAGAAGATTTGGTTAATACCGATGTAGCAAATACTATTGTTAAGGTGAGTAGAGATAGGGCGTGTTCTGAGTGGTTGTATTGCCAGTCCCATATGACAGTTACGGACCCTAGTACAAATCAAAAGAAAAATGTTTGTGGATCTGTAGGTGTTTGTGATTCATTTGGGGATGTCATAGATGGGATTGCTACCTGTAAGAATGTTGTTGCTAATCCAGGATTTTCAGGAGAAAAATTAACCAAGGCGGCTTACGCAGAGCGTTCGGTTGGTTGGTATGACGAGGAGTTTACCGGTCATTCGCTCTACAATAAGTATCAAATTTATGACTATACGTTTGTTAAAAGTGATGTGGAGGGTGTGGGCAAAGGAAGGACTTATTTGGTGAGTATGCCATATGATAGGGAGGCTGCGGCTCTTGCTTGTGAAAATGATGGCGGAATTGATGATGACGGAAGCAATTGTAGGGTTAATCGTTCACCGGGTACTTGCATAGCAGGTTTGTGCGTACAAAAGCTTGGCGGCGGGCCAATTGTTTTGGCTGATGCGGGAGAGCAAGCACTGGCGTGCAGAGGATATGCACACTCGCAAGCGCCATTTACTTTTTCTGGTAAGGATATTACATGGGTTGAGACTGCGGCTAATGGAGACCAAGATGATCAGCAAAAAGTAGACGCTACTGCAATAATGCAGTCATTAAATATAAGCGGCTTTGATAACGCAGCCATATGCCAGAAAGGCGATGAATGCGTATGTTCTTACAAAAAAGTGGAGTATGGAGATGGAAGAGAACAACGTTATTTTGATGTTAATCGGCAAGGAATTCCAAAAGGCGTTTGTGGCGGTGGCTTTACCGCAGGAGTAAACTCCAAATCTAAAAAGGGGAGAGCGTGCGATACCCCGGTAGATTGCAGGGATGACAGATATGGTGATAATGACTCCCCTGAAGCTTTAAGAAATAGACGGGATGGCGACTGTTTATATAAAACCAATGTGGCAACCTTTAATGGCTGGAGCGGCTTTTGCATAGATCAAGATCAGAGTGTTGAAACGCCGGGCAGTGGTTCAGAAGGTAAAGCATGCCAGACGTGGATGCCTTTAGATGTGGTGCCAGGATCAAATAGCATATTTAATCAGTATGTAGAGGCGGGTTATCAGGTTGAAGATCCGGTTGAAACAACAAGGTATTGCTTGGAAGCAGAAGGCAACGCGCGGAATGCCGGAAATGGTTCTTCTTATAGATACGCGAACGAATTGGATATGTCATGGAGTGGATACACTAGATTTAGCTACACTGAACGTGATCTTTTTTCCAGATCGCAACGTAAAGATGGGGATTTAAGATTTGAAGAGATTGATTACATAGAGTTTGATTGGAAAACTTCTGACAACATGGTTGTTAGGGCTGGTAAGACGCGTCTTGTTAATGATGGGCAAGAAACGGAGTCTGAGGCATACGGCATGTTGCCAAGCAAACCACGCATCTTTGCTCATTCTAGGCAACGATGTAAGGAGGCGGCATGGATGTCTGGTATAACTACAGGTATTAACAGTAATGAAGACAGGTATACATGTGTGACAGCCGATGAGTTTGCAGAAGTACAACCATCTGCACGCGTTAGAGATATGCTTGATCCCGGTGACGCACTGGTTACAATGTTTAGAAGAGATGGCGCAAGAATACGCGGCTTGGTGCTCATGAGTGATGGTCAGACAGATAGTGACGCGGCATGTTTTCAATATGGCATGCAGGCAGATGTTGATTGCAATGTTTTTGTAGAGGCTGCAAGAAACACGCAACCCGATCCAGATAGTGGCTGCAACGCACGGCTTGGCTATATTGGAAGTTTTTGTGATGACAAAGATAGTGGTGATAGCGGAGACGGGGCTTGGATAGTAATTAATTTTGACGATCAGCACAGATTGGAATCTGAGGTTGTAACCACTTTGGTAAACAGAAATGAGAATGGTGGAGCAAGCGACGGTTTTGTGGGCGCTACAGCAATTGGATTTGATAGTATAACCGTGGCAAGAAGAGAAGTGTGTAAAACAATTGTTGACATTGCAAATGAAGAAGAGACGGTGGTGCAAACCAATAGATTATGGAAAGCACAACCTTTGGCAGGCAAAATTGAAGGGGATTACCGCGTGGTTCTTTCTCCTGGCTATAATGCAAGATGGAATGATTCTAATAAGCCTTTTGCCGGCCTACAAAGTGGCGCAAGCTTAAGTACGGATACTGAGTATTTGCGAGGAACTTACGACGAGGGCTATGATTCTGGTGCGGCTAGTTATTCTTGCGCCCGTGGACGATGTGGTCCTTCAGAATCTAACGCTCAGCGTCATACAAAAACGACCCTGCAGGCAGGAATACAGGTAATGTCTGAGCTTTTTGGTAAGGTATTTAACGCTTGGTCGCTAAATTCAAATAAGATAGGGTATGATGAATTACTTGACGGCGGGCATTGTGGCGCAGCGGCGTGCTATGATCAGACTAATGCTAGAGCAAACGCAAAGCCACCTGCGATTGCAAGTGTGAGTGATGATTGCACAGAAGTTTCATGTGGTCTAGGTAGGGTAGGAAGAATGACAGCAAATGGTAAAGATAGTGGTTATATTTTTGGCAACGGTGTGGCAACGGTTCAGCTGCAATTCTATGCGTGGGCAGATACTGATAGAATGCCAATTAAAAATGTTTCCGTTTATTGGGGGACAGAGGAAATATTAAAGTCTGGCGGTAATGAAGGCAAGTACAAGAATAGAAAGCCATACTGTCAGGAAGAAGAAAATACTGGTATAACAACGTGCGCTGGTAATATTGAAGAAACGGCTGGTATAAACATCACCTGCTCAACTCCAGAGGAGTGTTCTGATAACGGCGCTGGTGAATGCAGGGGTAGTAGATTAAGTTTTGGTAATACGCCAGACGCGTGTGACACTGGTTTTTATCAGTATCAAGCTACCTATGTCTTTAGTGAAGATGATCCTGCGTGTCAGAATACTTTTGGCAGTGGCAGTGTTCCCTCTGGTGTAGACGTGGAGAGGGTACGCAGACTTGGATTGACTCCGGGCGATAAGTATTGTGCCTTTAAACCACGGGCCATTGTTCAGGATAATTGGGGTTGGTGTAATACGGTTGACAACGCCGGAGCATGGGGAGACTTAAGTGGGGATGCAGACGCCGCGAATAGGTGTGATAGACCATCTGATAATGATAATGTTGGAACACCTTATACTGATTGGATAATTGTAGCCGAATCGAAATAGGAAATAAAACATCCGCGATAATCGGGTGTTTTTTTATACAAAAAAGGCGACACGGGGGTCGCCATACAGAAGCTAACGAGTCATTGTAAATTTGCAGAAAACGCGAAAAAAACTCCGTGGTTCAGTGCTGCTATCAAGGTAGTCGCCTTCACACGTACCGGTGATAGTATTTTTGTCTGCAGAGAGTGTTCCTGAGAAGAGCAGCTGGTGATCGGGGTCATCTCTGTCGCCCACATGAGATCTGTGAAAAAACCCGTTTGGTTGGGGATCTACCCGGCCGTTTCCTCCACGAAATCCATGAAGTGCGGAGGCACCACTCGTTTTCACATAGAAAGAGCATCCTTCTTGCCTGATGACTCTCTCGTTTTCTCTCCACATGTCCCGATCGTAGCGATGCTGCATCATATCGTAATCATAGTCAACGGGAGTGACATCGGAATACGTGATATTCCACGTACCATCAAACAAGGGATCGGCTCCATTACAGCCCCAGCTTTCATCTACGCTGCCGTTGCAGTTGTCATCCACCTCATTGCCGTATTTTTCTTCAAGAGCTGGGATATCAGGATCTTTATCATTGCAGTCAAGACCGCCGCATTCAATGGCAGATTCGCCATCACGGTCATAATCTAGCGGCTGAAACAGGCACGTGCCGGAGTCATGATCGCACAGGCCATCCTTGCAGGGATCCGTATTTTGGCATGAGAAATCGCCGGCACATGGAACGTCACTGCGCTCTACCTTATCTCCGGTCCACCAGGGATCAATTTCCTGAGGATCGTCACTATTTTCACTTCCTGCATCCGCATCTTCATTCTTCACGCAGGTTTTTGAATCAAAGCAGGTGTAATCTTGCGGACAGCTTTTATTGCTGCAGTCAAGATCGTGGCCGTCAGGTCCGCTACCTTCACCATGCGTTCCACCGGGTGCCGCCTCATCGCCGCCACAGGAAACCAGCAGACTCATCATCAAAAGAGCAATAGTGCTTTGCAAAATTCTCATGTATCCTCCGTTTTTTTGCTAAGCTGAGTTGTTTTTTATCGCTACCATACTAGCGTAGCATGTTTTTTTAGCACGAATCAAGAAATTTGTCAATAGTAATTTATTTTTGTTCAGGTGACATTTTTGCAATTGAAAAACTATTAAAGATTTTTACCATTTTATTTTTTTGCAACGCTAGTGGTTGCATGACCGGCTTTACTACGTCTGACGGAATATTTTTTTCAATGCCTGAGTCGTGTATGTAAAATTGTGTAAGCTCATCAATGTCAGAGGTGATGTGATCAACTTTATTTTTTATATGCTTTTGTGCGTTGGCCCATTTTTCTTCAGAAATGGTCTTGCCGGTGTCTTTTAGAAGGTTACAGATTTTTTGGTGTGTCTGCTTTGTTTGCTCAGGCGAGCATGCAATGCCAATGTTTATAAAACCTACGTTGTGCCAACTGTGGGATGTGACAAACATATCGTAAATATCAGAGCTACCGTCTCTAAGAGTATTCTGGTATTCAGAGAAAATGTGGCAGATGGGCTCATGAAGAAAGCGGAGTGCATTGTTTAAGCCAAAACCTTTTAATGTCACATATAAAAAACTTTCTTGCCAAAATCCGTTCATGCTTGTGTGTGATGGAATGTACGTGATGAGCGGGTATGTTGGCAGTTTCCCTACGGGGAGGCTAGCAAAAGCCCTATCAATGGCTAAAGCAAGTTGTTTTTTTTCTGGGATATCACCTACGGCAATAAGGGTTAGGCGTGTTTTTTTTAGGATGTTTTTTAGTGTCTTTGCTAGCACATTTTGACTAGCGGCTTCTAGATTTTCATCAACATGACTGGTGGGTGTTGAGTATGGCTTGTTGAGCGTTTCTTCATCATAATCCTCCATGAGAATTTCAAAAGGGTTGCGTTGGTGGGTACGCCTCTCGTTTCGCATGGCGTTCACTTCTTTTCTTACAGAATTTCTTTCAAAAAGATCAGGGTTTTCTTTGCTAAAAAGATGGCCAAGATCATCTATAATTTTTTCACATTGCAGAGACGGAATATTGCTAAACTCTATTGTCATGTATTCACGATACGTATGACCGTTTATGTCTATTTCTGTTTGAGAATTTCCTTGCTGAAGGCTTTTAACCAATAGGTGTTCTATTAAGTGATGAAGACCGTTATAACCTGGCGGGTCAAAAACAGAGCCGGCACCGTCTATTTTTAGTACCAGATTTGCGTTGGTTGCATCAGAGAGACGGTGCGCTATTAGCTTAATTCCAGATTGAGATAATAAATAGGGAGACTTCATTGATTAAAACGTATCACTTTATTGAGAGCATTTCAAGCTTTTAAACAAAAAAAAGGGGGTGTGCTCGCTAGCACATCCCCAAAAAAAGGGGTGCCTCAGGCGCACCCGGGCGCGCTACTTGGGAACGCGCGTGCCCCTTGTGCCTCTGGACTTGGATCCAGAAGACTTGTTCACGTTGTGCTGGCCCTTGTAGCCAGTACCGGGAACGGGGTTGTTTCTGCCTTTAGAGCCAGAGTAGCCGCCAGTCTTGCCGCTATTGCCTCCGCTCTTTCCGCTGGAACCCATGCTTCACCTCCAGTGTGGATGGGTACTTCCACCGTATTGGGTTTTTGCTATTGTGTCAAGTTCAACTGTGGATAAATAGGGAGAGCCTTTTTAGATTTTTTAAAAAAAGATCCTCGGTAAGAGGATCATTATGTTATGGGTAGCACTCGCCGTAGGCGCATGCTTGGTCGTCATCGCAGGGGCTGTTGCAATCGCCGCAATGTGTTGTGTCAAACATGAGGTTGGCACAAATACTGCCTTGCGGACCGCGATCATCGGGGCACAGCGCCATGTCTAGGTCTTCATCGCATTCCATGCAAGAGGCCTCTAGCGCTTCTTCCCAATCGCCAAATTCAGAGCTGCAGCCAAGTTCTGGTTGACTATCAACGCAGCTTTCATCGCATTGGCCACAATTTTCTGGGTCAAAGGGGTGGACGCACTGTCCATCACACTCCAGAATACACTCGCACTCGCCCTGATTACAATTTTTATCGGGGTCGCATTCTAAGCCGCATTCCCCGCAGTTTTCAATGTTGTTGCTCAGATTCCTGCAGGTGCCATCGCACACAACACATTGTCCATCGCACGGAACTTCTTCGCCAAAGTCGTTGAAGTATGTTTCGCAGCCGCATTCAATGCCATTTACGCATTGCGTGCGATCGGGGCAAATATTGCCGCAGCGTCCACAGTTTTGTTCGTCGCTGGGCCAACACTGTCCTCCGCAGACAATACAGTTGCCATTACAGTCGTTTCTGAAAACGTCTGTTACGCACTCGCAATTACCTTCTATGCATCGCTCAAAGGCTTCGCATTGCACACCGCAACCACCACAGTTTTGGTGGTCTGTGGAAAGATTTAGGCATTCGCCGCTGCATGCGGTTTCGCCTTCCACTCTGCATCTACACACGGAGTTTACGCACTCGACGTTCTGCGGGCATCTGTTGCCGCAGGCTCCACAGTTATCTTCATCGCGTCCGATACGAACACATGCATCTTGTCCATCTACAGAGCAGACAATCGTGTTATCTCCTTCGCACTCGCTGCAGGAGCCGTTAGCACATTGAATATCACCTAGGCACGTGTTGTTACACTCTCCGCAATGCTCATTAGAGGTAAGATCAAATTCTTCATCTACCTCTCCATCGCAGTCATCATCTTGATTATTGCACAGCTCTGGCGCATCAGGATAAGCGTCTGCGCTATTGTCATTGCAGTCTTCTCCGCCACATACGCGTGGGGGGTGATCATCTGCGTCTCCATCTAAGACACTGAATATGCAGGTACGAGAACTCTCTTCACAAACTCCCACTTGGCATGCGTCTTCGATAGCGCAATCTTCACTTGTTCTGCACGGATCAGCCACTTTGCAACCCTCTAGGGGGTGACAAGCTTCTTGATCGGGACAGCGGGCGTGAACCGGAGTAATCAGGCATCCACCTACGGGGTCACAGCGCTCATCTGTGCACTCTAGGCTGTCAGAGCAGTCTAGCTGCTCTCCGGCCACGCACATGCATGCAACACACGTTTCCTCTCCGTTGCACACCGTTTCATCAACGCAGTCTGCGTTTTCTTCACATTCGCATGGCAGCGCTTCGCCTTCACCCTCGCCTTCAGTTGGGATTTCTCCTTCTCCTTCGGCGATAGCTTCTCCCTCACCCTCAGCGATTATCTCGCCTTCACCTTCAGAAGAGATCTCGTCCTCTCCCTCACCTTCTCCAACAATGCTTCCGTTGGGGAATTTTTCGGGATCAGAGCTGCTGCAGGCTGCCAGAGCAATACTCAGCAGAGTAAGTGTTCTCATCTCTCTCCCTTAGCTGCAGCGTCCGTCTGTGCAACGCGTGCCTTGGGGGCATCGGTTGTTGCACTGTCGGCAGTGTTCATTGGTTGAGCGCCAGTCAAAACATTCGCCATTGCAGAAAATATCGTCATCGCCTCGGCACCGACACTCTCCAGCCACACACCGTACAAGCGGAGCCTGGCAAACGTTGCCGCACCGCCCACAATCATTAAAGCTAATCTGCAGATCAACGCAGAACTGGCCGCAGTCTGTATGAGTTTCTTCAACGCACTGACAATTTCCGCCGTAGCAGTGAAGGTGAGCATCGCACTCTGTGTTGCACGCTCCGCAATGTCGCGCAGATGAATCAAAGTCAAAACCTTCATCAATCTGGCCATCGCAGTCATCATCTAGCTCATTGCAGCGTTCGGGGGCCTCAGGGTAGATTTCATGGTCATCGTCCCCGCAATCCTGACCACCACAGGCAAGAGAGGCAAAGGTGTCATTGTCAGAATCTACCAAACGGTACTCGCACGTGCCCGTTTCCAGGTTGCACATGCCGGTCTGACACGGATCTTCAGAATCGCAGTCATCATTGCTAAGACACGGCGGTCTTCCTTGGCAATCCTGCTGCACATCGCAGATTTCATGCTCAGAGCACCATTCATGCCGGGGAACGTAATCACACTGGCCGTCTGCTGGATCGCAAACGCCTTGCGTGCAGCCTACGCCATCATCAGGGCAGATAAAAGGTTCGCTTCTCTGACAGACGCATTGGTTGCATACTTCAATGCCATTGCAAATGTTGCCATCCTGGCAATCTTCATCTGTTAGGCAGGGGCACGGAGCCTCTTCTCCCTCACCTTCTCCTTCAGAGGGGTTAAGCGGGTCGTTTCCTTCAACTTCTCCTTCACGCGGATCAGATGCCCTATCACCCTCTCCTGATATATCGTCACCGTCCCCCTCTTGCTCAGAAATAGCAGGAGGAGCTTCATCTTGGTCTTCAACTGACTCTTCAGGAATGGGGGTAGGGTTACTGCCGCAGCCGAGCGCAAACATGATAAAAAGACCGATAAATCTCATGGTTTCCTCCTTTGCTATAAGCTATCACGCGATAGGGTAAATGTCAACCGTATGAGGGTAATATACCCACATAATCATCTTAGCAAAAACGTGCTATACTATATCTATATTATTAACGTGCGAAGACATGCTCGCACGCTTTGTGCATACCTCAGGATGGATAAAACAACAATGGGAAACGCCGTGGGTACGGCGGGTCTTTTTGGTTTTTATTTTTTCTTTTATTGCTTCTTTGGCAGTGTTTCTTCCGGCAAACGCAATAGGACCAACCTTGGATGATGTAACGGGATGGTTGGCCAAAACAGTATTTACTTTTGCTAGTTTTTTGGTTGGAATTTTAGCGTGGCTTATCTCTGCGCTTATTACCGTGGCGCAATACAATAATTTTATCCATGATGAGGGGGTAATAATTGGCTGGACACTGGTAAGAGATATTGCCAACATGTTTTTTGTGGTGGTATTGCTGGTTATTGCATTTGGAACCATCTTAGGAAGAGACAGCTATCACATGAAAAATACGCTGGGTCGCTTTGTGGCTACAGCAATACTCATAAACTTTAGCCGATTGTTTTTGGGCATCATGATAGATTTGGTTCAGGTAATCATGATGACGTTTGTAAATGCTATTGCTCAGGTGGGTGCTGGAAACTTTGTTCAGGCTTTTAAAGTTAATGATGCTTTTAGAGTGGCGCAACAGGTGAGTGGTTCGGCTGGAGACATGCTGATTACGGCAATATTGTCTGTCATATTGATAGCTATGGCTGTGTACGCTATTGGTCAGTTTGCCCTTCTTTTGATATATCGTATGGCAACTCTTTGGGTGCTTATTGTTATGTCTCCTATAGCTTTTTTGCTGGGGGCTATTCCATCTAAGAGCATGGGGTTTGATAGTTATTACCAAGAGTGGTGGGGATACCTTAAAGGTAACTTGCTCATTGGTCCGGTTGCTGCTTTCTTTATATGGCTTGCGCTTGCCATGGTGGGAGATGGAAATATTTTCACAAAAATTACTAGTGAGGCTGGCTCTGACACCGCAGAGGCAGCAGTCACGCTTAACAGGCCGGAATCTGGTATTACAGACAGCGCAATTTCAAGCATAGAGAATCTGTCCGGTTTTCTTATTGCTTTTGCTGTATTTATGGTGGCGCTGGATATGACAAAAAAAGTAGCAAGCACCATGGGTGGAGGTGGAGGAGACTGGATAACAAGCAAGACCAGTAGCATGGCTAACAATATCAAGTCTGGCAATTTAAGAGGGCTAGTAGAAGATATTCCTATTGCAGGAAAGGCAGCAACTGCCACCTATGATGCTGCAGCAAAACCATTTAAAGAAGTGTACGGGGCTTATGCAGAGGAACACGGTTTGGCTGCTAAGTACTCAAGTGGCGTTAATAAGGGGGTTGACGCTGTTGCTGCTAGGGTGGGAACACAAGCAACCAGGGATACGGCAAGGGGCAGGATAGCCTCTAGAGCAGCAGATAAACGAGGAAAGCGTGAGGAAGCGCTTGGCTCGTCAACCAGTCAGGAACTGCGCCAGTCTTGGAATAACGCCAGCCCTGTAGATAGAGTAGCCATGGCCAAGATAATGCTGGAGCGTAAGGATCAAATGAGTCCAGAACGTCTAGAGCAAGCGCGAGCCTCTGCAGAGAGAATAGGAGACACTAAAGGGGCACGAGATCTTATGAGCTTGGCAGGTCAAAATGCTGCACATGCAGCTGCTCAGGATAACTTGGATTCAGTAGATCAAGCGGCAGAATTTCTCAATAGAAAAGACATTAATCAAAACAGTTTTGATTCCAATCACCTTACTGATACTCAGATGGATAATGTGGTTCAGGCCACATTGCAGGAGCGTGGCACTGAAGGTTTGAAGGATTTGACCACCAAGTCTGAGCTGCGCAGAACCAGAGACAACTACAATGATAGAATGCCATCTTTGGTAGCGCAGTCAGTAGAAGGGGCGGCGGGTAGTCAGGAACAGATTGCGCAATTGGATGCGCAGATTTTGACAGCAGAACAAAATGTACAAGATCTAGATAGGGGAGAGCAGGCGGGCAGAGGACCTGAGCAGCTTGCCGCAGAGCAGGCTAATTTGCGCCAATTTCGGGATCGGCGAAGAGAGTTGCACAGCCAAGCAGAGGCGCCGGTTGAAATTGCAATGGTGCATGCGCAGAATACCGGAAGACCAGATCTGTCAGTCGGTAGTTTAAGTGGTCGGCCAAGAGAGGTGGTTCTAGATCACCTTGTGAGAGATTTGAAACCAAATACTATAAATAGAGAAGCAATCAATCAGGAGGTTTTGGGATCAGCACGCAGGGTGTATGGTGGGAAAATGGGAGACTGGATTAAGAAATTAAATCCAGAACAGGCAACAGCTGTTTCAGATGCCGCTGATAGAATTGAAATTGCAGATCCACGAACAACCAGAAATGAAGCAGAAGCAAAGATACTCCTAAGAGGAGACTTTACCGGACTTGAGAGCAGAGATGATTCTGGAGCTATTATGGACGGTGCGGTTTCAGATATGAGTTCTAAGCAGATGGCAAAGGTAAGACTTGATACGCTTCAGGGAGGTAATATGGAGGCCTTCTTAAATGCCATTAGATCTAACCCTAGAGCGGTTCGTGGTCTCAATAAAGTAGATGGCGTAAGTCAGGCGCTTTTGGACCGCATTGAAGTAGAGGTCAATAACAACTATAATAGAGATTCAGAGGGGTGGGGTGAACTTAAAAGCACTACAGACTCCTGGGAGAGTCCGTTGGGCAATCAAATACGCGCTGCTGCCCAAGAAGCTGCTGATGCAGCTGCGGCAGCTGCAGCAGAGGCAGCGGCCGCACAGCAGTCAGCTGCGCAACAAGCCGATGATCAGGCACGAATGGCGGGCATGGGAGGTGGGGATTTTGATGATGTTGATCTGGGAGCAGGCGATGGAGATGACTTGGAGTTAGACGTCTAAACCAAAGGTCCCTTGTTACTATATGATTTTATTAACAGCAACAGAAACAAAGAAAATTCTGCGCCAAGCAGATGACAGAAAAGCTGAGCTTGTAGAGCAAAAGCTTATTCCTATGGTTACCAAGGCGCTAGGGGCTTATTATGATGATAAGGCCACGGTTTTGTCCGTTGGGAGGCTTTTTGGTATGGCTGTTTTAGGTGGTGCAAAATATTTAAGGAATGTACCGCAAGAACTCATTGAAGGATTTGGAACCAATGAAGATTTTGCTTATACCATCTCAGACAAAATTGTAGAGCAGTTTGAAAAGGAATTTGAAGCGTTTGTGGGCAGTGTAAGCGCCATTAGGATTCCGTGGAGGTCAAAGATAAAGCCGGAATTGTTGAGTGCTAAGAGCGAGAAAAAGGAAAGCAAGGCTATAGCTGCTAAGCCCAAAGTAAAAGAAGTGGCAACTAGTCCTAAGGTGGTACGGGCGGCACAAACGCCTCCTGCTCCAGCTAAGGTTGCCCCCCGCGCCCCAGCAAAGCCATCACAACATCGCAGACATCACGGAGAGGATCAAGATGAGCTGTCAACTCATAAAAAAGCAGGGACAGATCATTCAAACGGACATTCAAGGCTAGAAAAACGCGTGGCTATGATAGAACAGCTCTCAGGTCTTCATTTTGATGATGTCTCAAAAGAGCAGCGTTTTAGAACCATTGTGAGGCCTGCACTTAAAGGGATAAAACGACCATCAGATACGTCCCGATTACTGGGACTAGCTGCAGATCAGGGTGGAATGGGGCTGTCTAGGCAAAAAGTGGCAGAAGTGGCCGGTCTTTTAGAACGATTAAGAGCAAAAGATTTAGAGGTTGCGCATCGCTCGCAATTGCAAAAAAAGCACGAGGCTCAGTTGCCAGTTCCGGTAGATACCAAGGCTCAGCTTCCAAAAAAAATAGAAAAGCAAGAGGGAAAGAAGAGGATTGATACGCTCATAAAGCAAGACGTGGCAAATCAGTCATTTGATTTTAAAGCAGCGCTGAAAAGTAAGGCAAAAAAGCCCACCGTAATGCCAAGCAGAAAAATGCATGATGTGGCTGCAAGACCGCTAACCATGGGGCCTGTAGAGGTGCTCCGTAGTCTTAATCTCACTGATTTTAGAAGATTATCCCCTGTGCCCGGAACGGCCGTAGAAAAAATTAAGGACAAGTTGGGGCTTCTGCGCAAACGCGGTGTGGATCAGTTTGCCTCTGGCCTAAAGGCCTATCAGGACAGCCCGCTTTATGGAATTTATGTAAAAACGCTGCATCAGAGCCTTAGTGAGGATAGTCAGTTGGATGATGCCGTTTCAACCACCACGGATGATCCTGACAGATTTACCAAAGAAGAATTTACCGCCGTTATGCAATTAAATAGGGCATTGCAGTTTTAGTCTATGGCCGGAAGATTTACTGTTCCACAATTTATAGATGCCGAGCCAAAAATAATGGGGCCGCTTTCTGTTCGTCAGTTTATTGTAATGATTGTTGCGGTGCTCCTGATGTTTGTCTCTTGGAAGCTGGCAGATCTTGTTCTGGCCGGGTTTTTAATTGCTATTTGGGGAGGTTTGGGTTTGTTGTTTGCATTTGTTAAAATAAATGGACAAATATTTCATATATTTTTGCTTAGTTTTTTAAGAACAATAAAAAAGCCTAAATTGCGGATTTGGTATAAAGAATATTCAAAGGAAGAGTTGGAGTTTTACACCGCCTCTGCTCCAGAGCCAATTGTAGAGAAAAAGGCGCGCAAACACATAAGAAAAAGCCGGCTCAATGAGCTATCGCTGGTAGTAAATACGGGTGGCGCATATAATCCAGAGGAATATCAATAGGCATTAGTTTATGGGAAAAAAGAAGAAGAAAAAGAGAATTGCGCCATCTACGCAGAAGCATTTAGACATAGCGTCTATTAGAGATGGGGCGGTTATTATGAAAGATGGTACTCTGCGCGCCGTGCTTTTGGTTTCCAGTATTAACTTTGCTCTTAAGGGTGAAGATGAACAGCAAGGGTTGATTCAAAATTACGTAAGCTTTTTAAACACGCTAGAGTTTCCTCTGCAGATAGTTATCCAATCCAGAAGAGCAAACATTGAGCCGTATTTAGATCAGTTAAAGGAGCAAGAGGCTAAGTTGCCCAATGAGCTGCTTAAAGAGCAAATAAGGGATTATCGCGATTTTGTGTCGGATTTGATAACGCTAGGAGATATCATGCAGAAAAGGTTTTATGTCGTAGTTATGTATGACCCTATTAGCAACAGGAAGAAGGGGTTTTTTAGTAGTTTGGGAGAAATATTAAAGCCTTCAAAATTGATAAAACTAAAGCAGAAAGAGTTTGAAGACAGAAAAACGCAGCTTGATCTACGTGTGGGTAAGGTTACTAGTAGTCTGCAGAGCATGGGGCTCAAGTCTGCGCTTCTGGATACGCAAGGCCTTATAGAGCTGTATTACAATAGTTATAATCCAACCGTGTCTCAGGCACAGGAACTTGGAGATTTAAAAGAGGTGACGGTAGAGCCCGAGCCTAAATTAGAAACAGAATGAGCTTTAAACCATCACAATCAAAAACGGTTTTAGCAAAGGGAAAGAAAGGAGACCTCTCTGACAAAGTAAAGGCGCAATATGAGAAGGATATGGCCGCCAGAGAGGCGGGGGTGGAAAAGGGCGTGAGCGCTCTGGAAGAAGAGCGCGTCTACAGACAAGGCGTAGTTGCGGTAAGAGATGTCATTGCTCCGTCTGCCTTTAAAGTAGACCCATCTTACGTTCACGTGGGAGCGCTTTTGGCCAGAACCGTGTATGTGGTTACCTATCCACGCTATATTTCTGTTGGATGGTTTGCGCCTATTATAAACATGAGTGTCACCACAGATATCTCTATGTTTGTGTATCCGGTAAAAAATAGCGTTATTCTTAAGCAGCTCAAGAAAAAAGTGGGTACGCTTGAGTCTCAGATGGCGCAAGATCAAGAAAAAGGCGCCGCGCGGGATCCGCTGCAAGAGACCGCGCTGAGGGATGTAGAAGCGCTTCGTGATTCTCTTACGCAAGGAATAGAGCATTTTTTCCAGTACGCACTTTACATTACGCTGTACGCCAAGACACCAGAGGAGTTGGATAAAGTTACCGAGCAAGTAGAATCTGTGTTTGCTGGAAAGCTTATTTACACCAAACGTGTGCTCTATCAGGCAGAACAAGGCTTTAACAGCACGTTGCCACTAGCAAATGATGAGATAATGGTAGCGTTTAATATGAATTCAAGCCCTATTGCTAGCAGCTTTCCGTTTATTTCTTCTGATCTTACCTCTGACAACGGCATTTTGTATGGCGTGAACCGCCACAATAATTCTTTAATTATTTTTGATAGATTTTCTTTGCCTAATGCAAATGCTGTGGTCTTTGCTACCTCTGGTGCAGGAAAATCGTATGCTGTTAAGTTAGAAATTTTGCGTTCTCTCATGGTGGGAACAGAGGTAATCGTGATTGACCCAGAAATGGAGTACAAAGACTTAACAGAAGCTGTTGGTGGAACGTATATTAATCTGTCTTTATCCTCTGAGAGTAAAATCAATCCTTTTGATTTGCCACGGCCTACTACGGGAGACGCATCTACGGACGATATCATCAGAAGCGCGGTTATTACCGTAAAGGGAATTTTGCGTGTGATGCTTGGAAAATTCACCACTCAAGAAGATTCTATGTTAGATAGAGCCCTTCTTGAGACCTACGCAAAAAAAGATATTACGCCAGAGACAAATTTGCTAGAGTTGGGCCCAACTGATATGCCAATTCTTACGGATTTGCAAGATATTTTAGAGGGAATGACCGGATCAGAAGAGCTACAGACAAAAATTAAGAAATACACAGAAGGAACTTTCTCTGGGCTACTCAATTCATACACCAATGTGTCTATGGACAATAACATGGTGGTGTTCTCGGTGAGAGATTTGGAGGATGAGTTGCGTCCGGTGGGAATTTTTACCATTGTGAATTACATTTGGAACGTGGTGAGATCTGAGCGTAAAAAGCGTATATTGGTAGTTGATGAGGCGTGGTGGCTCATGCAGCATGAGGATAGTGCCAGATTTATCTTTACTCTTGTTAAAAGATGTAGAAAGTACTGGCTTGGTGTTACCACAATCACACAGGACGTTGCAGACTTTTTGGGTAGCCAGTATGGAAGAGCTATCGTGACAAACGGCTCAATGCAGCTGCTACTCAAACAGTCCCCTGCCGCCATAGATAAAATAGTGGAGGTGTTCATGATGACGCAAGGAGAGAAGTTTTTGCTTCTAGAATCTGCCGTGGGAGAGGGAATATTTTTTGCCGGCCAGAATCATGCGGCAATAAAAATCATCGCTTCCTACAATGAAGACCGGCTTGTTACCACCAATCCAGAAGAGCTTTTGGGAATTGATGAGAGTAAAAAGCAGTTTAAGGAAGCTATGGATGCTCATAAGGCTGCGGGCAAAAAAGCCGCTGGCGCAGGAAAAGAGGGAGAGCCCTCAGAGATGGCAATTGAAACAGAGAAAGAAGCCGCTGACGCAGATGCAAAAACGGCTGCTGATAATGAAATAAAAGCAGTAAAAGAGGCGCCAAAAGCTGAACCAAAAAAACAGGCTCCTAAAAAGGCGGCGCCAGCGAAAGAAGCAAAGAAGACTGCTCCTGCTGCAGCCAAACCGGCAAAACCGGCTGCAAAAAAACCTGCTGCTACTCCTAAGCCACCGCAACCACCTAAGGCATGATAGAAAACAGAAGAACTCTATTTTTGGCTTTAATAGGATTTGGAGTTCTTGTTTTAATTGGCATTTTTATTTTTTTGAGGGGAGCGTTGGGTGGTGACGAGCAAGAAGTAGTTGAGCAAAGCACGCCGTTTACTCAGCCAGCTACCGTTTCAGACAATACAGAGCCTGTTGTACAGCTAGATCCGGCAGAGCATGCAGCGCAGTCGCTTGCTAGAATTTTTGTAGAGCGTATTGGCAGCTATTCTAGCCAGAGCAATTATCAGAATATTGATGATTTGATGGATTTGATGACGGCTCGCGTGCAGGATTGGGCGCAGGGGTTAAAAACTGAGCAAAACACCGATGAATATACGGGCGTTACCACAAGAGGACTCTCACTGAAAACCATTTCTTTTAATGAAAAAAGAAATGCCGTTATAGAAGTGTCTGCGCAAAGACAATATAGCGCAGATGATAAAGAAGACAGCATAGAATACCAAAAAGCTCAGGTTCACTTGGTTTACACGGCAGGAGAGTGGCTGGTAGACGGGATTTTTTGGCAAGATTAAGAGCTAGACTTGACAGGTCTTTTTTTATTTGATATACAATAAGAGGCCAAGAGGACTAGGTTTTTATGAAAAGGAGCGTGGTCCTAAGTGGCAAGATGAGAGGCAAAGAAGAAGATGGTACTAATGGTGCTCGGTTTGCCTCTTTGCTGTGGCACGATCTTGCTGATAGTTAAGAACGACTTCATGCCACAATTCCGAGCAGTTCTCTGCTTGGTTTTTTTATATCTCTCTGGCAAAACAGAATCCGTAGATTTTTTGATAGCCCTCTTTTTGCAGTGTCTGGGCACAAGCGGCAAGCGTGGCGCCGGTGGTAGCAACATCATCAATAAGAATTACAGGTGTTTGTTTGGAAACGGTAGATGTGTCAGCTAAAGAGAAAGCGTTTTTTACTGCAGAAAGCCGCTCTAGGCGGTTTTTTTGAGCTTGAGGAGTGGTTCTTTGGCGTCTACGCAACAAAGGTACTACAGGAGTATCAAGATGTGCAGCCAGAGTGCTTGCAATAAGCTCTGCTTGATTAAAACCACGCCTAACAAATCTGCTTTTATGAAGGGGCACGGGTACTAAAATAGCGCCTCTCTCAAACAGACCTGCACCTCCCTCATCCAGCCATTTGCCAACAACTGGCTCAATCCAGCGCATGGTGGTGCTGGCATATTTGTATTTAAGCATTTTAATAATTTCAGCCACCACCTTTTGATCATACGTATAAACGCTGGCTAAACCCTCTAGCGGCGAGAGCGCATTATTCCAAATAGGAATGGAAAACGTCAGTTTATCCTCGCAACTCTGGCATACCCACAAGCCTTCAAATTCGCATCCAACACAAAAAATGGGAAAAATTCTATCTGCTATAAAATCAATAATGTCACGCCCCCAAGTATGCTTCATGCATAGTCTCCTTGGCTGATAACTCTTGTGAGCTACCCTCCTTAATTATACAGCCATTGGCCAGTAGATAGCCTCTTTGAGCAAATGACAGAACAAGACGCACATTTTGTTCCACAATAAGCAGCGCTGTACCTGACCGGTTAATAGTTCTGAGCGCATCAAAAATATCTTTTTGAGCAGAAGGCGAGAGCCCCAGGGATGGCTCATCTAACATGAGCAGTTTTGGCTTAAGCATAAGAGCTCGAGCAAGAGCTACTGTTTGCTGCTGCCCACCAGAGAGGTCTCCTGCCGGCACTTTTTTCTTTTCTAGTAGAATAGGGAATTGTCTCAAGAGGGCTTTCACTCTTTGCTCCGTCTCTTCTTTGTCTTGGATTAAATATCCGCCCATGCGTATGTTTTCTTCTACTGTGAGGCTTGAAAAAACCAAACGACCTTGGGGAACATAAGAAATTCCTTTTTTAATCAGCTCGTGTGTGGGCGATTTAGTAATGTCTTGTTGTGAAAATCCAATACTCCCCTCATAGACATCACATAAGTTAAAAATAGCTTTTAAGATGGTAGACTTTCCCGCACCGTTGGGTCCGATAAGTGCAATAATTTCACCTTCACTAATCTCCAAAGATACATCACTAAGAATTTTGAGCCTTCCGTATCCGGCATTGAGGTTTTTTATGGATAACATATTATACGGCTAGTTCTTTTCCTAAGTATGCCTCCAATACTTGATCATTTTGTTGTATGTTAGATGGCGCACCTTCCGCAATTACTCTTCCTTGCGCCATGACAATAACGGTATCAGCAACACTCATAACAAAATCCATGTCATGCTCAATGAGTAAAAGCGTTTCCCCTTCACTTTTTAATGAATGAATAATTTCTTTAAGTTTTTCACGCAACACAGGATTAACACCAGCAACGGGCTCATCTAGCATAAGCAGTTTGTGCGGTAGTAAGAGCGCTCTTGCAAGCCCTAGCAGCTTTGTTTGGCCATATGAGAGCTCTGCCCCTCTTTTGTTGCGCGGAAGCTCAGACAAGCCTACTGCGCTTAGAACAGCATCAATAGCAAGATTGTTATCTGGTTCGCTTCGGAATAATTTGAAAAAGTCTCCATCGCTTTGGTTGAGGGATAAGCTTAGATTCTCCGTAAGGTTAAGATTAGAGAAAAGGCGAACTTGCTGGAATGTTCTGCTTATACCAAGAGCCGCTCGTTTGTGAGGAGCTTTTTTTGTTATATCAACTCCATCAAGTATTATTTTGCCAGCATCAGCCTTGAGAAGACCAGAGATAAGATCAAAAGCCGTAGTCTTCCCTGCGCCATTAGGGCCGATGAGTGCTGTAATAGAATTTTTTTTGACGTTAAAACTGCAGCCGTTTACCGCTTTTACTCCGCCGAAATGTTTTTTTAGATGAGTAAGGGTAAGCATATTAAACATCAAAAGAAATGGTCCCAAAAAGGCCACGCGGCTTTTTCAAAATCACCACAAGCATAAGAAGTGCGTAAATCATAAGTCTGAGCGCTCCCACAAGACCATCGGTAATGGGCAGAAATCTAAGCGGCTCTGTTATGGCAAACATTATAAAGACACCTACAATAGCGCCTTTTGTTGAGCCAAGACCACCAATGACAACCGCGGCTAGCAGTATAATAAGCGTCTCAAGGTAGAGACTGCGAGGCTGCAAGAATTGAATGTAATGGGCAAAAAAAACACCACCTGCTCCGGCTATACCGGCGGATATGAGCAGCACCTTTAAACGCAGGGCTGCTATATTTTTCCCCAAGACGTTTGCAGCAACGCTATCGTCCCGCATGGCAGCTAGCGCTCTTCCAAAGGGACTGCGTTGTATTTTGTTTGCAAACAGATAGCACAATAAAACGGCAAGCCAAACCATAATAGCATAGCTCTCCATAGACAGGGCAAAAGATGGTCTGGGTATGCCGGCAATTCCAAGGGCTCCTCTGGTAACCTCTTTCCAATTAAGAGCAATGATGTACGCTACAATGCCTATCATCAGTGAAATAAGTGCAAATTGATCTCCCTGCATTCTCGCTGCAAGCACGGCCCATAGTGTTGAGCTTATCGTGGCTACAAGTACTCCAGCGATAAGGGCCGGAAGAAAACTAACATCGTGTTGAGTGGTTAAAATAGCGCTGGTATAGCCGCCGATGGCAGCAAAAGTCATATGAGATAGGTTCATAAGCCCCGCCATGCCAGCGCTGAGATTAAAACCTATAGACATAATAGAGTATATGCCAACAAGGGTTAGAATGTGAATCAGGTAGGCCATACTATTTTCTACCAAAAAGACCGTGAGGTTTAATTATCAATATGGCAAATGCGATTGCCAGCGCAAAGACTTCTTTAAACGTGGTGTTTATGTACCACGCCCCAATGTTTTCCACAGAATCTATGGCAAAACTAGCTATCAGGCCGCCACCAAGTGATCCCACACCGCCAATGACGGCACGAGTAAACATTCTTATGGCAACCAGAACGCTTTGGGTGGGTTCTATGCTAAATCGCAATAAAAAGAGAATGCCAGCAACGCCCGCGCACAAGGAACCTATGGCGTAAGTAAGAGTCCTCACTTTTTTTATGTTTATGCCAATGGTCTCGCTTACCACTTCATGATCCGCTACTGCCCTCATTGCGGTTCCAAGCCGGGTTTTTTTCAGAAAAATTGAAAGGCCAATGAGCATAGTGGCAGAGACTACTATGACAATAAGCTCTGCGGCAGACACAATGGCGCCGGCGACGTTCCAACTTGGAAGATTATCAATCAGAGAGAATGTTTTTGTGCTTGATCCAAACAAGGCAAGCGTAGCGCCTTGCAAAAATAGCAGCAGAGCAAGGGCGGCTATAAGCGCTCCGGTAGTAGAGAAGGTTTTGCTTGCGCGCATTCTTTCATAAACCAAACTGTTGCACCCCACCCCTAAAATGACGGCAACACATAAAGCCAGCAAGATGCCTACGACAAGGGGGTAACCGCGGGACTGGCTCCATATCAAACTAAAAGCGGCAGCTAAAACTACAGCACCATGCGCCAAATGCAGAACTTTGCTAACGCTGTAGATTAAACTAAAAGACACCACCATAAGGCCGTACAGCATAGACAGTACGGTAATGGTGAGTACTAGTTGCAAAATTATATCCACAAAAGGCAAAAGCCCGGCATACGCCGGGCTTTGTTAATGTCTATTCGTTGTCGTCTCCGTTGTCATCATCATCTTCATTCTCATCGTCATCGTCATTTTCATCATCGTCGTCACTCTGTCCCGGACTTACTACTTCTAGCAGTTCAGCTTTTCCTGCTTTTGCTACAAGTGCCGCATAATCAGTTGGCCTATCTCCATTGTCCTCAAAGCTCAGTGAACCTGCTGCGGTTTCGTAGCTATCCAGTTCAAGTAGCCAAG
>CAZSVL010000007.1:0-54208 GCA_964610305.1 uncultured Gammaproteobacteria bacterium
TGCTAGCAAAATAAAAACAGACGTATTCAATGATTTCTGGCTCTTAAATAAAGACGAAAAAAGAGGAGACCTACCCATAGACGCCGGCATCGTCTTTATCCCCGCAGACACGCTGGTTAGCGCAGAGACAGGATCCCGCTATGAAACAGACGCTGATTTTGAACCAGTAATAGACACCCAATCTCAAGAAGCCTTAAAAAAAGTTTTGCAGAGCTCTGAATTTGCAACCATTCAAGAGGACATGGAAGACGCGCATCGTGCCATGCACAATCTTAAAGCAGACGCAGCCGATCTGAAACGCAAGGCAGACCAGCAAAGAATTAAAGAAGGTTACGCAGATGGATACAGCTACAAAGCTGATCAGATGGAAGAGCAAGCAAAGCAGATGCAAGCTGAAATTGATGAGCACATAGAAAAACTAAGACCACTCTTTGATTTATTCCTGGATGCTGGTCTGCATAATGAACGCTTTTACAAATCTTTTGGAGAAACGCGAGAAGATTCTGCAAGCACCTACCGATCAATAAATGAGCTTCTTAGATCAACGCAAAAACAGCGCGATAAACTATGGTTTAATTCTGAAGATTTAGATGCGTCAGGAGAATTCAGCGATATAATGACAAATGTTGGCATAAAATGGGAGCGTCCAAAAAATGCCATCAGCGCAAAAGAATACTGGGAGGAGCATTTTAAAAAAACAGGAAGACGACCATCTAAAATTGTTTATTATAATGAGTCCACGCCAAACAGCGCCCTAGAAGCATTTAAACAAAAAAACGGGCTCAATGAAGATGGTACGCACCAAGATATTAACCTAAAGCAAATGTTCTCAGAAACAGAAGTGGGGCAAAAAGGTATTAAGGATGTACTTGAGCCAGAAAGCAGACTATTTATGCAGTATGCGCAGGAAATATTAGATGAAATGTATCCAGAAAAATGAAAAAAGACCTTTACGCACATATAGCTTATAACAAAAGAAAAACGTGGCTGCTTATAGCCTCGTATTTTGCTATTGTAGTAGGCCTTGTATGGATTTTTACTGAAATTCAGGGTTATGAGTCTGGCTTTGTAGCAGTAGCTGCCGTTTTTGCGATAGTCATGAGCCTTATCTCATATTACACCGGAGATAAAGCCGCGCTGGCCGTAAGCGGAGCAAAAGAAGCAACCAGAAAAACTCAGCAAGGCGCTTATGTGGTACGCATGGTTGAGAATTTAGCGATCACCGCCGGCGTGCCAAAGCCAAAAATTTATATTATTGATGACCCTGCCATAAACGCTTTTGCTACTGGAAGAGACCCAGAGCATGCAAGTGTTGCGGTCACCACGGGCGCCATTGAAAAGCTAGAAAATGAAGAGCTAGAAGGTGTTCTGGCGCACGAGCTATCACATGTAAAAAATTATGACATTCGCGTACTCACTTTGGTGGTTCTTTTAGTAGGACTCATAAGCCTTATTGCAGATTTGGGACTGCGCAGCATGATATGGGGCGGCAGAGGAAACAGAGATAAAGGCGGCGGCGCACTAGCAATAATTGGCATTGTGCTCATTGTACTTTCTCCTTTTATTGCAGAGCTGATTAAACTATCCGTTTCCAGAAAACGAGAGTTCTTGGCAGATGCCAGCGGCGCACTGCTTACGCGCTATCCAGAAGGCCTAGCCAGAGCGCTAGAAAAAATAGAACAAGACCAGGCGCCGCTAAAAGCAGCAAACCACGCCACCGCTCACTTGTTTTTCAGCAACCCATTCAAGAAAAAAGCCAAAAGTTGGTTTTCTACTCACCCTCCAATTAAGGAACGCGTTAGACGATTGCGCGCAGCATAAATATGGCCATGCCAAAGCTTAAGAAAGCCCTCATTGGCATCAGGGCACCAGAGGGAGCCACAATACATGCACCGCTATTAGAATCTTAAATATGCAACCCTGGGAAATCCTGGACAAATTCACCGGTCATTTGCGCGACAGTCTAGCGCGCGCTATTGCGGTTGCTACGGAAGTGGGCGCTGCAAAAGTGTCTCCGCTTCATCTTTTGTATTCATTGTCTTTGCAAAAGGGTTCTGTTGCTCATGAGATTCTCAACAAAAATAAACTGCTTACTAAAACGCTTGAGCCGTACGTTAAATCTAACAAGCCTGCCATTAGCAAAGACAACGCCCCCGCCCCCACCGCAACCATTCCAGAGCTCTCATCAAAAGCAAAAGTGGCTCTAGAAAAAGCCATGCTTATTGCCAGTGATTATGAACACTCTCATGTGGGCACCGAGCACTTGCTCAGTGGATTGCTTAAAACAGAAGACAAAAAAATCCAATCTATTCTAAAGGAAAAGCAAATTGCCATCAGCAGAATTGAAAGCGGCGTTGAGAACATCATGCAAAGTACGGCTAGATTTCCTGATTTGCAAGAGCTCCAAGATCTTATGGATCACGGCGAGCAAGACAGCCCATCAGCGCTTACGACTACAAAAAAGTCTGACAAGAAAAAAAGGAAGATGCTGGATTATTTTGCCGTGGAACTTACGGATCCAAAAGTCCAGGAAACCATAGACCCCGTTATTGGAAGAGAGCAAGAAATAGATAGGCTCATCCACATACTTTGCAGACGCACCAAAAATAATCCCGTCCTTTTGGGCGAGCCGGGCGTGGGAAAAACCGCCATTGTAGAGGGCCTTGCTAAACGTGTGCTAGAACAAAAAGTCCCGGATCTGCTTCTCTCAAAACGGATTTACTCTCTGGATATTGGCCTGCTAATTGCAGGAACCATTTACCGGGGCGAGTTTGAGTCTAGAATTAAGCAAATTATAGATGAGATAAGCGAGGATAAAGACGCCATTATTTTTATTGATGAGCTGCATACCATTGTAGGCACAGGCGCCAGTCAGGGATCCCTAGATGCCGCCAATATTCTAAAACCCGCGCTTGCTCGTGGGCAGCTGCGCGCCATTGGAGCTACCACGGTGGACGAATATAAAAAACATATAGAAAATGATCCGGCGCTAGAGAGAAGATTTCAGTCGGTCTTTGTATCAGAACCATCGGTAGAAAAAACCGTGCAAATACTCCAAGGTATAAAGCACCATTATGAACAATTTCATAATGTTACTATTACGCGCAGAGCCGTAGCACTTGCAGCAGAGCTCTCAGCGCTTTTTATTGCTGATAACAAACTGCCAGATAAAGCTATAGATGTTCTAGATGAAGCCGCTGCCGCTGCCCGCATATCAAAACACAAAGACAAAAGAATCAGGATTATCCATGAAATCAAGCAAGCTATTGAAGAGATAAAAATCCAAAAGGAAGACGCTGTGTATCAGGAACAATTTGATAAGGCACTTGACTTAAAAAAGCAAGAAAAACATCTCAAGTTACAACTAAAAAGAGTGCAAAATGAGCCGTCGGCACAGACGCCGCGCCCTAGAATAACCGCCATGGACATAGCAAAAACCGTATCGGTAATGAGTGGCGTGCCTACAGACCACATTATGCGCCGCGGGCAACAGCGGTATGATGGCTTGGTACAAGAGTTGCAAAAAAGAGTGATCGGACAAAACGCTGCCGCGCAGCAACTTCAGAATCATCTGCGCGCAGCCTCTGCCGGCCTTGGCGAACCAGATAGACCCCTCTCTACCCTCTTATTCGTGGGACCCTCTGGAGTAGGCAAAACAGAAATGGCCAAGGCGCTGGCTACGTTTCTCTACCCAGACAGAAACGCGCTTTTGCGCATAGACATGAGCGAATTCTCAGAAGGTTTTGGTGTCTCAAAACTGCTGGGTGCACCGGCGGGATATATTGGATACAAAGAAAGCACACCACTTCTAGATAAATTAAGACATCAGCCACACAGCGTTGTAGTTTTTGATAACGTAGACAAGGGGCACCCGGACGTGCTCAGACTATTGCTACAAATTGCAGAAGAGGGAGAGCTGACCAGCAGTCGCGGTAAAACTATCTCATTTAAGCAGGCGATTGTAATCTTAACCATGGCAACAGAGACATCGCTTTTCTCATCCGGAAACATCGGCTTTGGATCCGCGCAGTTGCGCAGCGGCCTCCCTTCTCGAGTTTATGATGCTACCAAAGAGATACTGGGAGATGAACTTTTAGGCAGGCTAGATGCAGTACTGCCTTTTAACGTGCTATCGCCAGATGATCTAAAAAATATTTTTGCGCTTCATGTGGATCGGCTCAATAGGCAATTACAGAAACAAGGAAGAACACTAACAATTGATGATCAGGTCATACCGCATTTACTATCTCTCACAAAACCCTCAGATGGCGCCAGAATGACCAGATCACTCATTGCGCAGCACTTGTCTCATCCGCTAGCAAGCCTCCTGCGAGAAGACAGCAAAGACATCAGAGCAAAAACCGCTCGTGATGGCATAATAATAGAGCAATAAATATGCCCAAAGGAGCACAAAAAATACAAACCAGCTCAGGAACTCCTGCTTTTAGCCAAAAAGCTCAATTAGATTCAGAAAGAAACAGGCATCGCCTCTCCAAATCCTTCAAGCACGGGCAATCAGGACCTTTGCAACAGGTAAAGCCAAATACCCGCCCGCTCCCTCAGCACGATCCGCAAAACACAGGAGCCCAAAGAAGAGGTAGAAGACCTCAAGGGCGCCCTGCAAAATCCAGAGCACAAAAAGCTATTGACCGCGCTGCAAAGCTGCGCGGAGGGGGCAAGTCTGGTATACTACCATCGCGCGGTGCTCAGATGGACCCTGCAACCAAAGCAGTCGTAAAAATTGCGAAACTGGGTACTAATTCCCTCCTTATAAGTATTTTAATTACACTGCTCATTTTTGGAGGCTTAGGAACCATCATTCTCCTTGCGATAAGCGCTATTGATTTTACCGCCTAAGGCAGCTCTTGCATTTACGCAATACCATGCTCACTGAAACTACAAAAAGACGCCTTCTTATTGTAGGCTTTGTGCTTGCGGTCATCGGCATAGCCCTTGCCCTTTATTTTGTTTTCTTTAAATCAGAAATTATTGAAGAAATTCAAGAAGATCAACAAATAGAGCAACTACCCGGCTCAGCATCGCTGCCCGGCTCAGGAGAAATAACAGAGGCACCTGCAGCAATAGCTACCATTGAGACACTGCCAGCTTCAGCAGTAGCTTCTGGCGGCCTTACCAGAACAGAGCTGGTAAACATTAGCGGCACCATTGCAGCGGCGGCGGGAGCAAATGGCGAAGTCTCTTTTCTAAACTCGCATGACGGACGATTTTATAAAGTAACAAAAGACGGCCGCGTGGTTACCATGTCTGACAAAAAATTCTTCGGGGTAGAGCAGCTGGAATGGAACAACGATAAAGACAAAACCATCATGGAGTTTCCCGACGGCTCAAACGTGTATTTTGATTTTGATAAACAAAAACAAGTTACTCTTCCTAAACATTGGGAGGAATTTAATTTTGCGCAGGAAGGAGATCATGTAGCTGCAAAAAGTCTTGGGGATGGAAAAGAGGATAACTGGCTGATCACGGCAAACCCCGACGGATCGGGAGCACGAGCGCTAGAGCCACTAGGATCTGTTGCAGATAAAGTCACCGTCTCTTACGCTCCCAACGGCCAAACCGTGGCTTTTTCTCAGACCGGCGAACCCGTTGGTGGAGAGAGGCAAAGCATGCTTTTGATAGGTAAAAACGGTGAAAACCTCCCCAAACTAATTATAGATGGTACTGGTTTTATTCCCAACTGGTCTCCGGGGGGCAACAAGCTGGTATACAGCACTGTGCACTCAAAAGATGGCTGGAACCCACGGCTTTACGTTGTTAATGGTCAAGGAGATTCCATAGGAAGTGGAAAGAAAGACTTAGGACTTATCACGTGGGCAGATAAATGCACCTTTACCAGCGAGTTTGAAATGTTCTGCGCGGTTCCCGACAGACTTGACTCCGGCACAGGCCTTGAGCGCTCGCTAGCTAACTATGTGCCTGACACCATCTACAAAATAGACATCAGAAACGGCGCAAAGACCGTAATAGGAAGGCCAGAGCAAAACGTAAGTATTGGCTCAGTATCAGTAGACGGGGACAAATCTCAACTATTCTTTACTGACGCAATTACCGGATCGCTTCATAAGATGCGGCTTAAATAAGTATGAGCAAAAACCAGAAAAAAGCATTTATTATCATTCTGGTAGCTGCCGCAGCGGTTGTTTTTGTCATGTTTAGAAATATTTGGCCAAAGCAGGAGGCAAACCCCGTAACCGTGACCCGTGGCGGTGTTCCCGTAGCAACCCTAGATAAAAAGGCATCTGATCCCGCACGAGGAAACGCTAGAGCATCGGTAACCATATTTGAATTTTCTGATTTTGGCTGTGAGCACTGCGCCTCAATGGCTCCCATACTAAAATCCCTCCTTGCCACCAATGATGATGTGCAATTGGTATGGAAAGATGTGGCAGCTAGCCGATTCCCGGTACCATCAATTAATGCGCATATTGCCGCACGCTGCGCTCAAAAACAAGGAAAATTTTGGGAATATCACGATGCCCTCTTTGCCAACCAAGAGCAACTGGGCGAACCACTCTATTTCAATCTAGCTACTGAGCTTCAGCTAAACGAAAGTACTTTTGAAACCTGCTATCGCGCACAAGCTGTAAAGCCACTTATTGATGAAGGTTCTATCTTGGCAAATGCCATTGGTGTTTCAGGAACGCCTTATTTTGTGATAGGAAACGAGCGATTCTCCGGCGTTCGCTCAGAAGCATTTATGCGGCAAGCAATACAAAAGGCTAGAAACTAAATATGAAATTGGCGGGACTAAAAAAATATATCATCCCACTGGCCTTATTTTTTTTACTTGCTCCCCAAGCAGCTTTTGCGCGCATTGGCCAAGCCTGCGTTGACGATGCAAACTGCGGTGGAGAAAATGAGATTTGCTCCGTTGAGATCATAGAGACCTTTGCCAGTCCCGCAGCGTGTACTAACGCCGATCAATGCAGGGCTGTTCACGCTGGCGCAGATATAGGATGCAACACCGCAGAAAAAAAATGCGTCCGCTTTAGAGGAGTCTGCGCCGATAAAAAAAAGGCACCGAAACAGGCGGATATTGTAGATGAGTTAAGCTCCGCGGTGGAGCCAACAATTAGCGTGCCTATTCCTGGATTTGGCGGATTCTCTGGAGTTCCCATTGAAGAGGACGAAGACGGCAACCGCTACGCTATCTTCCCATGGATTGGCCAGTATTTTTCTGCAGTGTATTCATACATGCTGGGAATCACGGGCCTTGTAGTGCTTATAGTATACATAACGGCTGGTTTTGAATACCTCACCTCTGGTGGCAATTCTGCAGCGGTAGGAAGAGCGAAGGAAAGAATGAAGAACGCCACCATCGGCATGCTTCTTCTCTTTGGTAGCCATGTTTTTCTATCTATTATCAATCCTGATCTGGTTGAATTTAAGGGACTGAAAGTTCAGATATTCAAACACGTACCTCTTGAATTTGAAGATGTTGTTGACGGTAATCTAGGAACCACTAAGGATCCCATTGCGCCACTTATTGGCAGCATTGGTGAGCTTGCTCCCGACGCCGAGCGTTGCTCTCCAGAAGCTGCGCTGGCAGCTGCAACAGCACTCCATAATTTGCACATCTGCGTTGGACCATGCCACTGCGCCTATACCGCCTCTCATTTCCTCAAATATATCGGCTGCCCTGCGGTTCAGAACAATGGGGCAGGCACACTTTCAAAACGTCTTGAGGCAAAAGGCTGGATATCCCAAAGACTAGACAGTTTTAGCAATAATTCAGATGTGCCGCTAGGCCTCCTGTTCCAGCCAGGTCACGTTGGGGTATCGCTGGGTGGAGGAAAACATTTTCAGTCAGGAGGTGGTGCAGCTCGCAAGCATGCGTTTGCAGATGGGCAGTGTCCAAATCTGGTGAAAGATGCAAAAGGAACCTCTCTATGTGACTACTGTAGTAAGATACCAGATGAAGCTCCAAGAACGGGCCGCTTTGGTAAAGGCGACGGAGGCTCAGACTTCTGCAAGGGAAATCAAGGATGGGCTATTGGAAACATAAACATAAAGGAAAAAAATAGTTTTAGAATCGTAATCAGCCCGCCTAGCATTGTGGATATGGAGGCCCCACCCCTTGATAAGTGTGCAAAGCTGCCGAAAAATGCCTTGAACGCAGGAGAGGTTAAGGAAGAGTTTAAATCAGGCAAGATGTCTAAAGTACTCTGCGAAGCCGCAAAGGGCTCTTGGAAAGGAAGTGATGGTTTTGTTGATGGCATCCTCACAGCCGTAGGAACCGTGTTTAGTCGCCGATAAATTCAAGACCATGAAGCAACCAACATTTAACTGCTCTCACTGCGACACCCAATACCAAAAATGGACGGGCAGATGTTTGGAATGCGGAAAATGGGGAACCGTGATACAAGCATCAAGTGATGCGCCTGATAAAAAAACACTGAGTCCGCCAGGGCAAACCGTCAAACTCAGTGATAAGAGACAAGTAGCGCCACGCACGCATACAAAAATTGCAGAGCTAGACAGAGTTTTGGGGGGAGGCCTGGTACCAGGGTCTCTTTTGCTTTTGGGTGGAGCGCCAGGCATTGGAAAATCTACCATTGGATTGCAGCTTGCCAGCGCACTGCCATCAGTTTTATATTGCTGTGGAGAAGAATCTGTTGGGCAAATTGGCATGCGCGCTAGCAGGCTAGGATTACAAACAAACAACATTTCTTTTTTGGAATCTACAAAGGTGGAAACCATCTGCGCTACTATCGCGCAGCAAAAACCAAAACTGGCTATTGTGGATTCCATTCAAACAATTCGCAGTTCAGACGCTACTGGTGAACCAGGAAACACAACGCAAATGCGCGCGTGCACCGCTCAACTTTTGGCGGCTGCAAAATCCGGAAGCACTGCCATATTAATTGTGGGCCATGTTACAAAAGACGGCTCTGTTGCGGGACCGCGCACTCTGGAGCACATGGTAGATACGGTTTTATATTTAGAGGGGGACAGGTTCCATCAGTATCGCCTCCTGCGAGCCGTAAAAAACAGATTTGGCTCTACGGATGAAGTAGGTATGTTTTCTATGAACGAAACTGGCCTGCACCAAGTGAGCAATCCCTCTGCAGCTTTTCTAGAGCAGCGTGGAGATGCCGTGCCTGGCTCCGTCCTCACCTGCCTCATGGAGGGCACCAGATCGCTTTTGGTTGAAATTCAGGCGCTTGTCACTAAGACGCCGTTTGGCTACCCCACGCGCAAAGCAAGTGGTTTTGATAACAATAGATTGCAGATACTGACGGCAATTTTGCAAAAACGTAGCGGCCTCTCACTAGAGAGCTATGATATTCACCTAAACGTTGCCGGCGGAATACGCGCGCAAGAACCAGCAGCAGATTTGGGCGTCTGCCTTGCTATTGCAAGTGCCTACAAAGACAAAATCCTGCCCGCAGAGCTGGTAGCCTTTGGAGAAGTAGGCCTTGGTGGAGAGGTGCGCCCTGTGTCTCATACAGAAAAACGCATAAAAGAATGCGAGCAGCTCGGCATGAAAAAAATTATTATCCCCTCTCAAAAAAACTCAGTAAAGTCCTCTCTCATCATAACTCCTGTAAAAAATCTCCAGGATTTGATTGCAAAAGCCTAAGGTTATCCCCATATTTGACAAAAAAATCCAATTGCCGTATACTAGTGCGCATTGTCTCTGGCAAGGATGACCAAAGGCAGGGGGTTAACTCACCACAACATGCAAGGGGAAAGGTGGGAAAGAAAGAACTGATTGATGCACGGATGGTTGACGAGAACAGCGCACTTGGTTTGTACGTAAAGCATAGTTCCAGCGCGGGGCAACTGCGTCCTTACCTTGGCACTGCGGTTAAGATTGATCCTACCACAGCCCATTATCTCAAGGGTGATCCGCGCAAGTTGCGGGTAAAGATTACTTTTGAGGATGGTAAGAAGACTGATCTTCTCATCAACATGCTTGAAAGCCTTGATGCTGCAACACGCGAGCTGCTTCACAACTTTGCCATGAGATCGCGCAGCAAGGATGCCAAGTCCGTGACAAACATCCCAATTCCTCCGCGGCCCATGGCCGCTGGCGCACGTCCGTAATACACGCCGTCTCAATTTTCTTGAGACGGCTTTTTTAATGCTTGACAACTCTTAAATGCCATTGTATACTACTGCTGCTCTATTTCACCAAAAGGGGTAAGACATGGGATTTCCGGCTGTCATTGTAGATAAGTCGCGTATCAGCGGTGTTTCTGTAACACCGACCACGCAAAAATTATTTGGTGCAAAAGTGAGTGTAAAAGGCGATTCTGCTCGTATGCCTTACAGCGCAGACGATCACAATGTTCGCGTTGATGTACGCGTTGAAAGCGGTCCTTTGCAGGGACGCACTTTCCCCCTCCCCATTGACATGCTTACCATGGCCGACCATCATCGCGCCGAAATATTGCGCGGAGCCCTTGGCAACGTCATGGAAGAAGTGCAGCATGATCACTGTGGTTCACACAGAATTTAGGTTTGCTCCTGCCCACCTAGGGGCAATCCTTCCCGCTTTGTTTCCTCGGAGACAAAGCGGTTTTATTATTCCAAATGAATTTTCTCTCTCCACGCATTAAAATACTCCGCCATCTCCGGCCACCTTTCCATGGTAGCGTCGTGCTCAAAAACCCATTTAGCCGTTTGCTGTGCTGTCTTAATCAGCGCACTGTCATGCAAGTTGGCCAGTTTCAAATGCATCATGCCAGACTGCGCCTTTCCGTATACTTCTCCCGGACCTCGCATCTGCAGATCATGCTCTGCCAATTTAAATCCGCTATTTTCTTTTTCAAAATACTTAAGTCGCTCCATGGTTTTCTCAGAAACACTCTCTGAAAAAACCAAACAAAAAGACTGATGATCAGCACGTCCCACACGTCCTCTAAATTGATGAAGCTGCGCCAAGCCAAATCTATCCGCTCCTTCTATCCACATGACGCTTGCATTTGGTACATCTACTCCCACCTCTATGACAGAAGTGGAAACGAGTATGTCTGTTTTGCCCGAAACAAAATTATCCATTACCTCTTTCTTATCTGTGCTTTTCATGCGACCATGCAGCAACCCAATACGGTAGTCTTTAAAAACACCGGACAACTGCTCAAAAAGCTGCTTTGCACTTTTAGCACCCACCTTATCTGACTGCTCAATCAGAGGCGCAATAGCAAAAACTTGTCTGCCCATTTTTATTTGATCTGAAACAAAATTATACGCCTTCTCTCTATGCCTAGCTTCAACTATTCTTGTTTTAATTGGCTTTCTACCAGGAGGAAGATCAGGAATTATTGACAGATCCAAATCTCCAAATGCGGCCAAAGCAAAAGATCTGGGAATAGGCGTGGCGGTCATAGAAAGAAAATGGGGAACCAAACTAGCAATGCCGCTTTTTTCTTTTAGGAGCCTACGCTGCTCCACGCCAAAACGATGCTGTTCATCTACCACAATCAGACCCACTTTACTAAACGTTACTTTACTCTGAAGCAGTGCGTGTGTGCCTATAATTATTTGCGCGTCATTTGGCTTACTTTTGCCATCGCTATGAAGCTTGCTAGTACGCGTAATAACGCCAATACTTGTCTGCTTAGATAAAAGCGTACACAGGGTGGAAAAATGCTGATTTGCTAACACTTCTGTAGGAGCCAAAACCACAACTTGCAACCCTGCAGACACAGCATTAAGTGCCGCAATAGCACACACCACGGTTTTTCCCGATCCCACATCACCCTCTAGCATTCTATTCATGGGCTGATCCTTCTGACAGTCCAGCAGTATACTCCACGCTGCCTTTTTCTGACTATCGGTTAGAGTAAAGGGCAGTGACTGTACAAATTTTTTTATCTTGAGCTCATCAAAAGGGATGGGCAATGCTGTTTGCATGCTATTGGTAGCGCGATTAAATTGGCCCAAAAGCTGCACCAAAAAAAGCTCATCAAACTTTAGTCTTTTCTGCGCCAGATCAAGCGTAATGGAAGAATCGGGAAAATGATACTGCCCCAGCGCCTCCTTAAGTGATTGCACCCCCGCCTTTTCTTTTATTTCTACCGGAAGCCACTCGGGAATATCTATTTCTTCCAAAACCTGGGCAGCAAGAAACCGAAGCTGCTTTTGTGTAACGCCGGAAGTAAGCGGATACATAGGTATAATGCGAGCCGTGTTCCGATTATCGCGCGGGCGCTCCCACGCCGGTGAAGACATGTGCAAACCAAACCTATCTTCTTTAACAGCACCGCTGAGAACCACCTGCTCGCCAGCCTTGAGCGTCTTTGCAATAAATGGCTGATTAAACCAAACGGCTCGTGCTGATCCTGTTTCATCTTCTATTACCGCCTCTGTCATCATCATGCGCTTACGCGGGGTGCGACGCGCGGCGATGTGCCTAATCACGCCTTTTACCGTTGTCTGAGTACCGCTACGAAGCGCTCCAATAGCCGTAACATCTCGCCAGTCTTCATGCCTAAAAGGCAGGTGCCACAAAAGATCTCCGGCAGTTTCAATACCCAATTTGGCCAATTTTTTCTCAAGTTTGTCCCCCACCTTTTTAAGCTCACGGACAGGCGTATCTAATATCATGGCTCTACCGTATCAAAAAAACAAAAAAGCCTCCACTGGGAGGCGCATTTTAATCTTCTAGTGACGCAAAAAGCTCTTCAATTGAAAGCCGTCTACCCGTCTCTGGGTCAATGGCTCCACTGAGATCTGATTTCCGCAAAAGATTCCTTCTATGCCTGTCTCTTTCTTTTGGTTTCACATCTAGAGAATTGAGAATCCATTCTACCGTACTCTCAAGATCTTCGGGCAAGTATGACTTGCTACTGCAAAACATAAGCGCTGAGGCTGTCATCAACGCTTTTTGGTGTGCCGTGGCAGAATCAGGAATGAAATCATTGATTGCCCAAAGCAGCGATGCTTGGTCAAGCACAGCCGTGTTTGTCCTGCGTGCATGCCGCGCGGCGTGACGCACAATAACTTCAATGTCGGCACCCGTTAGTCCATGCGTAGAGGCGGCGCATCGGGAGTAATCAATGTCGCTGTCCTCTGCCACGGCAAAGCCATGCCGCCGGATCATCATGTCAAACAGCTGAGCCCGCACTCTATCGTCTGGGAGCAATACAGGCAAACGCTCATCACATCTACCAGATCGCACCAAAGCAGCATCAAGCAAATCCGGACGGTTGGTAATCTGCACCACAAAAATGCGTCCACGAATAGCAGGATCAGAGAGAAACTGCATTTCTTTTTGCATCTTGCGCTCAGTTACACCAGAATCCCCATGTTGCTGACCACGCTGTGCTCCACCACCCTGATCAACCTCATCTTTAATCCAAATGCATGGCGCCAGATCAAACAGCGCCTCGTACGCCATCTCGTCTTTGCGTTCAGTTTCCCCCACCAGCGGATCTCTTGTGTTACGAGACTTCAGGCATAAAATCCCCGTCTCTTTTGCAAGCGCCATAGCGGCCATAGTTTTGCCGGTTCCAGGTGGTCCGGTTACCAAGCAGCCCATGGGCACAAAGTGGTGATTGCCGGCCTGCATATCAAAAGCAACTTCTCTAAAGAGCTCGTGCATGTGCTCATTTCCGCAGATCTGATCAAAGCCAAACACTGGATTAATCACTTCAAACAGATGCCCGTACGATTGCTCCAAAAGTTGCTGCCTGTGTTGCAACAAAGCAACCCTATCCACAGCTGAGCCACGAGCTCGTGTGTCGCGCAAGAGGTTAACAATATCTCGGTAGCCAAACCCCTGCACAATACGCGCAAGCTCGGGCGCTCCCATTTTTGGAATGGCAAAGTAACCCAATGGCCCACTTGCGGCCATGGCTACTTCAATACGCTGCAAAGCAGATCTGAGCATTCTGATTTTTGCACTATCCGGATTAGCTATCTGCTGCTCATGATAAGCGATTCTCTGCCGAATCTCAGCAGCTTTAGATGTCCAGCTATCAAGAGCTTTATCAGCTTGCTCCGAGAGCATCCTCCTCATATCTACCAGATGCTTTTGCTCTGCAGTACTGCTCGTATGCGGATTGCCAATAGAGCTAAGCAATCCATCTACCTCCAACAGCCTCTGCTGCGCCTGCGCTATCTCAAAGGGTGTACACCAGAGCAATCCGTCCGGTTGGTACGCGACACTCTTCTCTCCACCGCGCTTCTCCTGTGAATAGATAATCCCATCGCTAAAGCTAAACAACCTATTACACCCATCTCCCACCTGCGCAAGAGTTGGTGCATTGGGAAGAGAAAGTTCAACTAAACCGCGCCACCTTTTGCGAAATACCCTAAAGGTGCTACTGCGCACGTCTCCCTTTTCAGAAAAACAGATAGTGTCATTTGCTCTGAGCCGACGCCACTGTTTTGCGCTTGTTAGAGAAGCAAAAGGGTGAGAGGTTCCGTGCTCCAGAATGTTTCTTAGGGTCTCTCGTTCTCTCTCAAGCTGAATCCGTTCTTTTTCAGCATTGTGTGTCTGAGCCTGAATTTGATCATTAACCATTCCCTCTTGGATGGTTACCGCTTCTCTAAGTGCCCGAACCCCCGGGTCATGCTCAAGAAAGGTTTCTTTATCAATCTTTAAGTGTCGCTCTAGCTCTGCGTTCTCATCCTCTAGCCGCGCCCTACTCCAAACGCGCGCAACCTCTTTCTCACTTTCAAAGACCGCCTCAGCTGCAGCCCTATCTTTACTCAAATCTGTAGGCGTTCCTCTACACATGTACTCAAGAAATTTCTGCCGCTCATCCACCGATGGCTTATTAACACGAATGCAAAAGACGGGAGAATCTGGTCGTGCCAAGCGCTCATTGACTACCGAGGCCGATGGAGCGCTCATCAAAAGCATATGACCAGCTCTGGCAAAATCTTGCATGCTAGCAAGTTGAAGCGCAAACAGAGCAATAGTAATCTCTAGCTTATCTCTTTGACTCTGACTACTGCAGACACTATCAACATCTGGCATTACGCCAATAATGGGTCTTTGCTGCCGCGCTGCCTCTTGATAAGCGCGCATGATAAGATCAAATGCCAAATCAAGTCTGGCAGGAAGCTCTGCAGGTTTTTCATTAAGCGTACCGCGCGCAGTGGCAAATGGATCACCGCTGGTATCTTCTTCTGGCTCTTCTATCAGAGACCTAAACACACCTTCATCAAATGCTCTTGGAAACTGAAATCCTCTTGCTAAATCGTACTGCCACAACAGTCGTCCGCTCTCACTGAGCGTATGTGCTACTACTGTTTCCCAGCGATCCAGCATATCAACCGTTCTTTTGTGTCCAGCCTTTTTGTCAAAAGCTGCTACATCAGAAAGATCAAATCGTGGAAATCCATCCCCCACATTTCCGGTAAACAAAAAAACGCGGTGCCCTGCCCTCATCGCCTGATCAAACTTTTTTAACCAATGCATTGCCCCTCCTGGCTATTTTTTTGTAAAGAGCTTTTCACTAAAGACCGGTGATCTTCAGTGAAAAGCGGGCAACACGTGTTGCCCTTTGCTACGCTGCGCTCAGAAGCTCTATAATTGCTTTAAGTTCGGTGTAATCAGTGACACCGGTAATGGTGAGGTGTCCGTCCTCACTTAATGTTACCTGCACTCGTCCGTCAGCTAACTGCTCGGCCGAGTATTTGTCAGTGAACAGATGAATACGCTGATTGGACGAACCGCGAAGAGGCTGATTTTCGGCATCAAGCTGATCAAATGGCCCATCAATGAGCACATCTAGCTGAGCTAAAAACGCCTTGCTACCCTCTGGAGCGTCATCGCTCTGCAAATGATCAAGGGTATAGCCGCTCCAGCTCAGTGTTGACAGACCCATTAATCTGCAAAAGCGCGCCAATGGGGCTAGAGCTTTTGCCTGATCAAAAGGCTCACCGCCGGAGAAACTCACTCCTTCAATACCATGGTCTTGCTTGGCTCGCTCAATTTCTCTAAAGAGTGAAATAACGCCGCGCTCGGTGGCGGGTTTATCCGGAATTAACTCCGGCGTAGAGCACCCAACACACTTTATACTGCAGCCACGAACCCACAGACAGGCACGTTTGCCTGGGCCCATAGCTGTTGTGCACGGCTCAAAGACGCCTACATTTACCCTATACCTCCGATAGCTCATGCCTTCTGCTTTACAGAAGTATGGTGCTTGTGCTCCTGTGGAGGCAATCTTGGGTCTAGATCTTTCTCATCTTCTGAACTCACACCAAAACATTCAAGCAAAGCGTTAAACAAATCATCTCGCTCGCTGCACTGCTCGCCAACAGGCAAGGACAGATCAATGCGCGTCTGACCATTTGGCTTCATGGTGGCTCTTAGCTTTGCCACTACGCGATCACCTTTTGCTTGTCTGTAATTTCCGTTTCCATGATGAGCGTGCCGTCTTCCTGCCTTGCAGTCTTAACATCTGAATCTCCAACTATCTTGAGCGCCCCTTCAATTGATTGCTCGGTATAGGCTTTATTGATGGCATTTTTCATGAAACGGATAACACCCGCCTCTGTTCCACGCGTATCGCTGATCTCTCGACAACGAAGATTCTCGCCATGCTGATAGATACCAACTTGACTGTCGCCACGCTTTAAAACACCCAGACACTTTGATCCCGGAAAATTTAGAGCGGCGCTCTTATAAGCCCTGTCAATCTGCTGTTGCTCTTCCTTATCTGTTCCACGCGCAACAGGCCTATGAAACTCCTGCTCAACCTTAAACGTGTCAGTCTTATGCTGAGCATTAAGTTTTTCTGCTGCCTTATGCAGTGCCTCTTTTGCCACATGTCCACGCAAAGCCGCCCAATCCATCTTAGCAAGCTTTTTGGCAAGCTCTGGCCTTACTTTTGCTACTTTTTCAATGACCTTAGAAATATCTTGCGTGCCCCTAAAAAGATTGCTAAATCTGGCTGAAACATAATGTCTAGACACAGCTTCTCCTCCCTTTTTACACCTATATCTACTTTACACGCTACAGAATAAAAGTCAACAAAAAAGAGCGTGATGCTCTTTTCTTTGTGTCCCCAGTAGGAGTCGAACCTACATCGCAGGCTCCGCAAGCCTGTATTCTATCCATTGAACTATGGGGACACTCGAAAGCTCCGCCCCCTTTGGGGGATCTCCCGAAGGGAGACAGGCCCGTATTCTATCCGTTGAACCCCGACGCCCAAAGGGGTCGGGGAGCCGACTGAAGCGTCGGCTCTACGAGCGCACTACAATTTCAGCATCCGTCCAAGCTGGCTGGTCAGAGGCTCGTCATCCTTGTCTTCGGATTCCGGCAAATATTGTAGCAAAAGTTCTCTAATCTGTAAAGGGTCCAAGTTCCCCAGAGGAGCAGAAAATTCTCCAATGGTAAATACACCCGGCTGAAAATACACACGATGCACATTGCCCGGCTTGTATACTATCCAAAAATCATCAATCTCTCTATATTTCAAAAATTTTCTCCCAATTTTGATTCCCGCTGTGGTGATCTCGCAACTTACGTCCGGAGCGTCATTAACCTCCATCAAAAAATAAACAAGTGCTATCAAAATAATAACAACGCCAAAAATATAGTTAGCAGTCCACAGAGAATAGAGCAGCAAAAGGCCAGCTGCTAATGTGGCAATAAAATACCACTTAGTACTTCTTTCCGGTGTCTCGTACTCCTCAAATGACCATCCCAAAAGCACATCTCCGTGGTGCTCAGAACGCTTTTTCTTTTTCTTAGCCATAACGCAAGTATATCAAAAATTTGACTTATTGCCCATAAATGTCTGCGTACGCTGCGCGGTATATCTCAAAGGCAATATCGCCACTGTTTGTGTTTACAAAATCAGGCACTATCTCTGCACTCACAAACTCCTGTTTAACTGCTTGCGCAAACTCGTCAGAGGTGCCATCATCTCGCTTGGTCTTGTCGGTAGCATGGATATAAATAAGCTCACCGTCTTTCTGCAGCTGCTCAATAAGCTCCGGGTTTAAATCCAGCTGATTCCACTGCTTGCTGCTGAGCAATGGCCACCCCTCTTGCAAGAGCCTCCTGTAAAAAACCCAAAAATATGTTTGATACCCCATTGTGTTATCGTAAATAAATATTAAGCGGAGCGGCTGACCGCTTTTTTCCGATCTCTTTGCTTGAATAAACTCCGTAACGCTTGGACGCAGATTAAAGGGCAAATAAGTACTAACGCGCCCTTGCGTCAACTCTCCCACACGCTCATTCAATGCAAAAATACCGTAATCTTTTCTTTCCAAGGCAGACGCGTACGTGAGAGACCTGTAGCCATAAGGTCCACCGTAGTTATTCGCAAAAATAGAGTTAAACGCAAAGAGTAATTCAAAAATTATGACAGCTCCAATTACAAACTTCCGCCTAAGTTCAACTACAAAAGCCGCAGCCAACATCGCCATAAACACCGTACTATAAAAGAAGAATCTACCGGCCGTATCTGCAAACCACACAAAAACAAGACTGGAAAGCAGCATTAAGGTGGTAAATTTCCATCCAAAATGAATTTTCTTTTTTTTATCTATTGCAAAAAAGCCGATCGCTTGAATAGTGACAATAAATAGTATGGGGCTAATATAATAAAAGAGGGATCTCATATCTGCCAAACGCTCCAGCGTAGATCCTCTTTGCTCTTTTCCCAACAGAACAAGCCATTGTGTTTTTTGCTTGAGCAATGTGGCAATCTGAACATCAAAATGCCCAACCGTTTTATAAAGCATTACATTGTAAATTATCACCGGAGAGACAACGGCCAGCAGCGGCACCATTGCACGCATCCATGGCATTCTTTTTTTGTATATAACATAGGCAAAAACAGGAAGGAAAAAAAACGCAGTGTATTTTGCCAGAATTGCCGCGCCAAAAGCAGCCCCAAACCATGGCACATACTTCTTATCTTCTAGTGCTTTTAAGAAAATCAAAGTGCTCAAAAGTATAAAAAAGAGCGTGACGGATTCCATCATAGAAGATCTACCGTAAGCGATCGCAAAATCGTTTACTGCCCATAGCGAGCTGGCAACCAAGCCCGTCTTTTTATCAAAAAGAAGAGATGCAATGTAAAACAGCACAATGACAGATCCTATATCAAGCAGAGCAGAGGGCAATCTGGCTTGAGCAACACCAGACCCAAAAATCCTCTGAGAAACATGCTGCAGCATAAAAACTAACGGTGGATGATCATGAAAAGATAGCTTTTGCCACCACGGCTGAACATCAAACCAATCCAGCGGCGTGGTCTGTAGCGGCGTTCCCAACGTGTCTACATAATCTATGGAGCGCACGCTATAAGCCGGCTCATCCCCTATTAAACCGTCGCTTCCCAAGGCAAATAAACGCAGACCAGCGGCCAACAAAACAATAAGTCCTAGAATTCTTTTCTCTCTGCTCATCACACTCACCTTACCAAAGTTGGCAAAAACAAAAAAGCGCCGAAGCGCTAATCTTTAAAGTGCGGATGCGATACTCTCCGCTACTGCTTGCGCAGCCTCAACCTTATTTTTAGCCTGCGTAATCGTGCGACCCACCACAAGCATGTGCGCGCCAGCCTCTATGGCGCCAGCGGGCGTGCTAATGCGCGCTTGGTCATCTGTGCCATCTTCTGGCAAGCGAATCCCTGGCGTCACAGGATTTAGTCCTGCTTCTCTGACAATCGCGGCTTCTTTGGGACTACAGACGATCCCTCTGACTCCAACGCTTTTTGCCATGGCCGCAAACTGAGCAACCTTCTGCCCTGGCTCATCGCCAAAGATAGAGACGCATTGATCGCTATCAACAGAAGTCAAAACCGTAACCGCCAAAACCTTTCCTCCACCCAAGGCGCTTACGGCTTTTCTCATGGCCTGCTCTCCACCACTGGCATGCACGGTTGCGTAAAGAGGCTCTACTTTTGAAAGCTTCCCAGCCGCGCCGCCTACTGTATTGGGAATATCATGGAGTTTGAAATCCCACATAATTCTTCCCTTAGCTGAGGAAAGAAACTTTCTGCCAGCCTTCAGAGATCTAACCGCTCGCTCAAGCCGCTCCTCAATGTGAGGGTCTAAAAGCATTGACATTCCCAGCTGCAAGCCAAGTTTAATACCCCCAACATGACCGCGCAGCTCCTCCCACAAATGAAGCGCTGCAAATGCTGTATCAACGTCAGCCGCTACAATGATTCTCTCGTGTGGTTTCACCAAGAACCTCCCTGAGCCAGATATGCTTCTCCGTGGCCAAAATCGGTGTTGATTGGCACTTTGTCTGCGCACAACGGACACTCATCCTCTGCAAAGTCACCAAAACTTTTATTCACCGTAGAGATCAACAGTGCAGATGCCACATGCTCTGCACTCAAGCTGCCACGATTCCAGAGTGCTCCCGTAGCTACCGGCATACCGCCAGCGTTTAAAATAGCGTCCACCACCAAACGCGTGGTTTTGCCGGTGGTCAAAATATCTTCTACAACTACCACGTTTTTATCGGCAACACGATCAGCCCAGTCATACGGGAAAGCAAAAGATCCGTCTTCTTGCTTGTCCACACGAATCGCCTGAACAACCTTGGCAACGGTAGAGAGTTCAAATGCAAGGGCATGCGCCAATGTAATGGCGCCCATTGCAGGTCCCACCACCACATCCACACTAACCTCCTGTGCTCTCAACTCATCGGCAATCATCCCACAAAGATCATGCACCGCCATCACGTTGGGCAAAGCATTTGTTTTTGCAACATAGTGATACCCATGCCTACCAGATGTGTAGACAAAATGCCCCGTCTTAAGCACACCCAATTCTTTCAAAATCTGCTCAGCTGCCCTTTGCTCTTCCATTGCGCCTCCAACGCTGCTTGTGCATCGCTAGTGTAGTAAACACAGCCAAAAAAGTCAACATCCTTGCGATAAAAAAATAGTTTTGCTAAGCTGTGGTCGTGCTAAAAAGGAGGAAAACATGCGCACACCTAAGAAGCTCTTTGTAACAGATATTGACGGCACGTTTATCAGAAGCTCGCTTTTGATTGAGCTGTGCTATGAGCTCATCAAAAGAGGCATCTTCCCAGAAGAAGCTGCCAGAGACCTTAGTCATACCAGAGATCAGTGGGAGCGCCGACAGGGCGAGTACGATGACTACATCATGGCCGTGGTAGATGTGTATTACCACTTCATTAAGGGCTGCAGTATTGCCGATGTTAGCTACATTGGGAAAATGGTTGCAGAGTGGCAACGCTTCCGCGTCTACTGTTTTACGCGGGATCTGATTACTTACTTTGTAAATCAGCCAGACTACTACTGCGTAGCTATCTCCGGCTCACCCGGCCCCATCGTACGCCCCTTTTCCAACATGTGGGGCTTTGATGAAGTCCACTGCTCAGAGGCAAGAGAACTTCCAGACGGAAGCTTCGGAGATCGTACCAGCTTTACCTATGATGGGAAGGATAGAATCATTAGGGAAATTCTTGAGAATGATGACTCTCTCACCCTAGAGGGCTCGGTTGGTATGGGTGACACCGTAGGAGATCAATCTTTCCTAGAAATGATGACCCACGCCATCGCCTTTAATCCAGAGGAAGGATTTGCACGCGCAATTCTGGAGGCTCAGCCGCCTTCCCCAATGCAAATTGTGGTGGAGCGTAAAAGTGTTGCCTGGCAAGCAGGCAAGATCATTACCGCTTCTGCCTGGCTACGCTCAATAAAGTAAATATCGCCGCTTTTCCAGCGGCTTTTTCTTTACGCAATAGCGGCTCTGCGCTATACTAGGCCAGCATGCAACACGGCACTAATTTTCTGCAACCAAAAAACAGAGAGGAAAAACAAGGCGGCAGCGCGAAATTTGTTGTTATACTCGCGCTTATTTTTGTTTTAGGAATTGGTGGATACATAGTAGTTGGAGCGCGCGGGGCTGAAGATACACGCATATCTGATCCTTCTGCTGCTGCTGATTTTGGCTCTTCTACCCATCGATTTTTCCGCAGGCTCAAATCTTTCTTTAGCGGCGGCTTTGCAGGCATAGAAAGTGAAAAAAGAGATCGCATAAATGTGCTGCTCCTTGGCATGGGAGGCTTGGGACATGATGGCCCCTTTCTTACTGACACCATCATCATGGCCAGCATAAAACCCTCTACCGGCCAAGTGTCCATGCTCTCTATTCCCCGCGATACGGCTGCGCCCATTCCCGGCTACGGTTGGTATAAAATAAACCACGCCAACCATTTTGGAGAACAAGAAAAGCCCGGAAAAGGCGGAGAGTTGGCGTCTGCCGTAGTAAAGGACATTTTGGATGAACCAATAGATTATTACATGCGGGTAGACTTTAGCGCTTTTGAAGAGCTTATAGATGAGGTTGGTGGGGTGGAAATCCAAGTGGAACGATCATTTGTGGATCAACGCTTCCCTGATGGAAAAGACAAAACAAAAGTGGTCAGTTTTGAAAAAGGATCAGAGCAAATGGACGGCCAGCGCGCTCTTACTTTTGCCCGATCACGGCACGGCACTAATGGAGAAGGTTCAGATTTTGCGCGAGCCGCACGGCAGCAAAAAGTGCTTCTTGCGCTGAAAGAAAAAGTGCTCTCACTGGGGACCATAGCAAATCCGGTTCGGATAAAAAGAATAATGGGCACGCTGAAAAATCACATGAGCACCAACGCAAGCGTTGGCAACATTGTTAAATTTATTTCTCTTGCGCAAAATATAGATATTAATGCCATTCACACGCACGTTCTTACCAATGCAGAAAATGGTATGCTGAAAAATGCCACGATAAACGGAAACTTTTTGCTTGTTCCACGCATTGGCCAAGGAAATTATAGCGCTATAGCGGAGTTGGTAGAAAATATGTTTGATCAAGAAGCCGCGCCTGTTCCGCTTGCGCCAGAGCCCACTGCCCCACCAGGCGCGCTCCATGTTGCGGTTTACAATGGTACGGTTAGCGGGGGCTTAGCGGCGCGTTGGCAAAAATGGCTTCAGGAAGAAGGTTTTGGCGTTCCTGTCATAGGAAACACCATTGAACGCCCGTTTCCGGCTACAGAAATTATTTTGCTGGATGAGACCGCAAAAGAATCAGCACAAAATCTAGTAGATCTTTTTGGCACACCGTATAGTGTTGCCACCAGCACAGAAAAAATAGATGTTGTGCCAGAGGTACAGGCGCTTATACTCCTGGGAATAGACGCAACAGAACCGTATTAACCCCGAAAGTCTGGCTTTTTTACATAAATAGTGCTATGCTGCTGCTATGGCAGGCAAGGCAAAAATAAAAAAAGAAGGAATCCCCACTATAGCTCTAGTGGGGCGTGTTAATGTTGGAAAAAGCACGCTTTTTAATAAAGTAACGGAAACTACGCAGGCGCTAGTCTCTAACGTCCCCGGAACCACTAGAACGCGCAACATTGCCCATGCCTGGTGGCGCGGCGCTCCGCTTAAATTAGTAGACACCGGCGGCCTCACCTTTGACGATACCGTACTTTTGGAAAAAGAAATCATAAAACAGACAGAAATAGCCATAAAAGAAGCCGACCTTATTTTATTTGTGGTAGATGTCCTCACCGGAATCCTTCCACAGGAACGAGAGCTTGCAAAAAGGCTACGGAAACTAAAAAAACCAATCATTTTGGTAGGAAACAAAGCTGATAGCCCAAAAAAAGAGTTGCAATCATACTCTGGCGGATGGCAAGCCCTTGGATTTGGAGAGCCGCTTCTTGTTTCTGCCTCTAGCGGACGCCGTGTGGGGGATCTTTTAGATGAAGTTTACGATGCACTTCCAAAAAAAGCTATGCCAGACTTTGATGAAGAAGATGCCATAAAAGTAGCTATCATTGGAAAGCCAAACGTAGGAAAATCATCTTTGTTTAATGCGCTCGTAGGAGAAGACCGCGTAATTGTCTCTCCCATGGCCCACACCACTCGGGAACCTCACGATACTCTTGTAGTCTGGGATGGAACACCTATAAAATTTATTGATACCGCTGGAATCAGAAGGCCGGCACGCATGAAGGCTGGATTAGAAAAAGATGGCGTTAAAAAAAGCCTTAAAACGCTGACAAAAGCTGATATTGCTCTTTTGGTAATAGATTCCACCGATGATCTCTCTGCACAAGAAAAACGTCTTGCCGCTGAATTAGAGGAACATGCCGTAGGAACCATCATCATCATAAACAAATGGGACATGGTTGCTGATGGCGGCACCGCTCCAGCCAGAAATGCAGCAAGGCAGCAGTTGCAAGGACACTTCCCTTTTGCCACACATGCGCCCATCACCTTTACGTCAGCCTTGAACAAAAAAGGTGTTCATACTATTTTGCCACTTATTAAAAAAGTTGATGAGGCCAGAAAGCGAGAGCTCTCAGAAGATCAGCTCCAAACTTTTTTCAGAGACGTACTGCGCAGGCACAAACCAGCACGCGGAAAGGGAACAAAGCACCCACGGCTTACCAGCTTTACTCAAATTGCCACCAACCCACCCGTTTTTGAGCTGCGCGTAAAATCTAACACCTCACTCCACAGAAGCTATGTTAACTACCTCAAGAATCAATTACGCAAGCAGTTTGATTTTACCGGCGCACCTATTATAATAAAGCTACGCAAAAATAGAACTTCTAACACTACATGAAACTAATTGTTGGTCTAGGTAATCCAGGAAAAAAGTACGAAAAAACGCGTCATAACGTTGGTTTTATAGTTCTTGACGCTCTAGCTGGAAATGCTCATTGGGGAAAAAGCAAAAATCTGAAGGCTGAATACATTAAAACAAGCATTGAAAATCAAAATGTACAGCTTCTTAAGCCGCAGACGTTTATGAACGAATCCGGATCTGCCGTGGCTGCCGCTGCCAACAAAAATGGCACCGAGCCGGATGACATTTTGGTCATTCATGATGATATTGATATTCCTCTGGGAGAGATCAAAGTACAATCAGATAAAAGCGCAGCTGGACATAACGGCATCAAATCAATAATCCAACATTTAGGAACACAAGAGTTCACCAGAATTCGTGTAGGCGTTAAGCCCTCCAGACAAATAGGAGACGCCTCAAAATTTGTACTTGGCAGGTTTGGCATTTTTGAAAAGCGAAAACTAAGCAGCAGCATCCGTGCAGCGATAGAGGCTACTGAAAACTGGCTAGCGTAATATGAAAAAGGGGGTATTTGTAATTCTTGCAGTAGCACTCGCCACTGTTTTTTTGTTTGTTAACAGAAGGCACTTTGGGAACCCTCAATACAAAAATTGTGAAAGAAACACATCTCCTCAATTTTCTCACCATATCGCAGATACAAAAGATATTTGGATGGTTACTCCGCCGGGCGGGACTAATCCACAAGGAGATTTTAAAGCGCATTCATATTTGTGGCTATACGAAGGAACTGGCCCCGTTGCCGTCTATGCGCCCGTTGACATGACACTGAGCGGAGGAGCCTTTTACAAAGAATTTGGCGAGCTCAATTACACACTTCGCTTTAGAGTAACCTGCGAAATATATCTAAAAATTGATCACATAAAACAGGCAGTGCCCCCTATTGCAACCGCTCTTCCCCAAATTCCCGCAATCAATGACACGCACGATCAGCACTTAAAAAATGAAATTGAATTTAATGCAGGAGATCTCATAGGTTATGTGGGTGGAAAAAATGCACACAACTGGGACTTTGGTGTTTATAATTCCACCGCAGGAACCAGAGAAAACGGCCAGTGCCCCTTTGATTTCTACCCACCAGAGATGGCTAAATTTTATACCGACAGATTCATAGGTATAACCGGAAACGGCCCTCCACCAACACTCTATTGCGAATAAAAAAGCCGGAGACATCTCCGGTTTTAGTATACAAACCATACTACTAGACCTGTTTGAGCAAGAAGCAAAATATAGGTCTGACTAAGAGCCATCTCAATACGCTCACTGCTTACAATAATGGCAAGCCATAGCAAAACTACCACTAATAGAAAGGTAAAAAATGGAACACTTAGTGGGAATATCTCTATAACACACAACGGCCCCACAGCAGCACAATACGCTGCAATAACCGGCATTCCCCAACGCACCATTCCTACTGACAAAATCAGCATAAGAACAAGACCAATATTGGCTACCACTTCCAACTGCACAACGCGCAGGCAAGCGGCAGCAACTAAGACAAACGCAGTGGTCCACAATTGATGCTTAACCAATCGCCAATAAGGCCAGGAAGACGGGAACAGACTTTCTGACATTTCATCTCCTTTTTTTAATGAACAGCAGTGCTGTATACTAGCATTAGCGCCATAAAAAATCAATGATTAAAATTCTTTCAAGCAGCAAACAATACTCTCCCTTGCTTAAAGAGATAGCAGACGCTCCTGCATCTTTTTTTCTACGTGGAGATCTGCCAGATCAAAATCTGCCTACCATTGCTATTGTAGGGACGCGGCGACTCACTCGCTATGGAAAGCAGTGGACAGAAAAAATATCACTAGAGCTGGCCAGAGCAGGTATTGTCATAGTCTCCGGATTAGCCCGTGGCATAGACACCATCGCCCACAAGGCAGCGCTAGAAGCGGGCATGCCCACGGTTGCGGTACTAGGAACCGGCATAGATGACAAAAGCATTTTTCCAAAGCAAAATCTGCAGCTAGCGCATGACATTATTGACAACGGAGGCGCACTGCTGTCAGAATACCCTGCAGGGACGCATGGAACAAAATATACGTTTCCGGCACGCAACAGAATTGTCGCCGGCATGTCACTGGGAACACTTGTAATGGAAGCACCCGTAAAATCAGGCGCGCTCATTACCGCCAGACTAGCCCTAGATTACAACAGAGAAGTTATGGCCATCCCCCATCCGCTTGGTACATGGACAGGAGAGGGAAATAATAATATTCTCAGAAAAGGTGCTCATTTAATAAGATGTGCAGAGGATGTTATAAAAATCCTAAATCTAGAGGAAAAACTAAATGCTACACCCGCATATGTAGAACAAAATGATTCAGAAAAAGCTATACTGTCAATTCTCACTGAACCACTCCACATTGATCTAATCATTGAAAAGGCAAAGCTCCCGCAGCAAGACGCTATGACCACACTCACCATGTTGGAACTCAAGGGCGTGGTGCATAATCACGGTGATATGACATTTTCTAAACAATGAAAGTAAGATCCTACAATCAAGCGCTGGATGTATTGCTGTCGCTGAGCAATATTTCTACGCAACAATACATGAAAGACTCTCGTGGATGTGAGGTGTATCTTAAGCGTCTGCAATGGTTGCTTGATGAGCTTGGAAATCCAGAGAAAGGGCTCCGATACATCCATATTGCTGGCACAAGCGGCAAGGGATCTACCGCCATAATGCTCCACGAGATCCTACGTAGCGCAGGATATAAAGTGGGAACGTACACATCTCCTTATGTGAGTAGTTTTATTGAGCGAGCCCGAGTGAACACAAAATGTGTTCATCCAGATGACGTAGTAGAGGCTACCAATGTGGTGCTGCCTGCTGTGGAGCGCGCCATGGCGTATAGCCCCCATGGCATGCCGTCATATTTTGAAATTGTTTTTGCCATGATGCTGTGGCATTTTGCACGGCAAAAATGCGATTTTGTTATTTTAGAAGCGGGATGCGGTGGGAAATACGATGCTACCAACGTAATTCCTCCTCCGCTTCTGGCTATTGTCACCACTGTTGGGCTGGATCACACAGAGCTTCTTGGAAAAACAAAAAGAGTAATTGCAGCTAGAAAAGGCGGAATATTTAAGCCCGGTAGTACAGCCATTATCGGGGAACCCGATCAAGCCATAAAAAACGTACTCGTTAAAAAGGCAAAAGAAGCCAATGTAAAGAAGATTATAAGGTGTCCTAAAGTTTCAAAAGTGACTGTCAGCACGTCCGGCACATCCTTTTCTTATCAAAAAAAGTCCTGGAAAATAAAACTCGTTGGATCGCATCAGGCTGAAAATGCACGCATTGCCATCGAAGCAGCGCGCGCTCTGCGCATTCCATACGGCACTATTGCCACAGGATTAAAAAGAGCAGCTCTCCCAGGGAGATTTGAAATAGTAAGCAATAATCCAACGGTCATTTTAGATGGCGCGCATAATCATGACAAAGTTGACGCACTTGTGGGAACCTTAGACAAACTGTACGCAGGAAAAAACTGGAATGTGCTTGTTGCAGCCGGTGCAAATGAGCGAAAGGCTGACATGTTTGACAGGCTTTTTGCCAGAAGCTCTCGCATTGCAACAACACGCTTTACCACAAGACACCGCACAGCCGCAAATCCAGGGAAACTAGCAGAGCGAGCCATAGAGATAAAACCAGAAGCCGAAACCGGCATTTTTGCCTATCCAACAGATGGCTTGAGGTGGATTTTAAAAACGGCAGAGCCAGATGATATTGTGGTGATCACCGGCTCGCTTTACCTCATTGGAGACGTAAGAAAAAAATGGCACCCACTCTCTAAAATTCTAGAAAAACGAACGCCTTTTGTTTGACACAATAACAATCCTTGAGTATGCTTGGAGTCAATAAAAAGTAACCGGCGCCGGGTCGCACACTGCGAAATTGTTACTTGCTACTTGTTACTTGCTACTTTTCTATGTCTACTTTGATCATCGTTGAGAGCCCCACAAAGGCAAAGACCATAACCAAATTTCTTGGCAAGGGGTATACCGTTACCTCTTCTTTTGGTCATGTAAGAGATTTGCCGAAATCCAAGATGGGCATAGACATAGAAGGCGGCACTTTTGAGCCAGATTATGTAGTAGCAGAAGAAAAAGAAAAAACGGTCAAAGATCTAAAGTCTAAGGCAAAAAAAGCAAAAGCCATTATATTTGCCACTGATGATGACAGAGAAGGTGAGGCCATCTCTTGGCATCTTGCGCAGCTTCTAGACATTGACCCAAAAAAAGCAAAGCGAATTGTTTTTCATGAAATTACCAAGCATGCAGTGGAGCAGGCACTTGAGAAACCCCGCCACCTAGACATGAATTTGGTGCATGCCCAACAAGCGCGCCGTGTGCTGGACCGGCTTGTTGGTTATGAACTCTCCCCTCTTTTGTGGAAAAAGGTTGCCAGAGGACTCTCAGCCGGAAGAGTACAATCCGCCGCTGTCCGTCTTATTGTAGAGCGCGAGCGCGAGCGAAAAGCCTTTAAAGAAGATGAATACTGGACACTGGAGGCTGATTTTTCAGAAGATAAAACTGATTTCATAGGAAAGCTGTCTGAGAAATCTGGGAAAAAACTAAAGAAACTGGATATCGGCGAGAAGAAAGAAATGGACAAGATACTCAAGGATCTCAAGGGCGCTGATTACAAAATTCTCAGCATTGAAAAAAAGCAACAAAAAAGAAATCCCCCGCCCCCTTTTAGAACCAGCACACTTCAACAAGCTGCGAACAACCAACTGGGAATGGGCTCACGCCAGAGCATGCGTATTGCGCAGCAACTGTATGAGGGAATAGATCTTAAAGGGCACGGACACGTTGGTCTGATTACCTATATGCGTACGGACTCTACCAACATGTCTCCTAAATTCCTTGGCGAGGCCAACGATTTTGTTAAATCTGAATATGGAGACAAATATACGCTAGACAAGCCACGAGTCTACAAATCTACGGCAAAAGGCGCGCAGGAGGCTCACGAGGCAATAAGACCAACGGACGCCACGCTCACGCCAACACTTCTTCAAGACAAGCTAACGCCGCAACAATACAAGCTCTACAGCCTCATTTGGCGCAGAGCTCTTGCAACACAAATGGCTGCAGCTCAACTAGATGCAGAGGCTATTGATATTAAGGCAGACAAATACACCTTCAGAGCAACCGGACAGCTCATAAATTTTGACGGATGGCTTAAGCTGTATCCAAAAAAAGTTAAAGAGAATGCTCTGCCCCAACTTAAGGAAGGCAAAAAGATAGACTGCAAGAAACTACGTCCAGAACAACACTTTACCGAGCCGCCAGCGCGCTATTCTGATGCAACACTCGTAAAAATATTAGAAGAACTCGGTATTGGTCGTCCGTCAACTTATGCGCCAACCATTCACACGGTTGAAGCTCGCGGTTACGTAGAAAGAGATGACAACAAACGTCTCTATCCAACGGATATTGCCATGGTGGTAAATGACATGCTTGTTGAACACTTTAAAGATGTGGTGGATTACGATTTTACCGCAGAAATGGAAGACAATTTAGACAAAGTTGAAGAAGGTGATAGAAAATGGGCACCGCTTATAAAAAAATTCTACGGACCTTTTCATAAACTTATTGTAGATAAAACTGAGCATCTTAAAAAAGAAGATGTGGTGCATGCCCGGGAAATTGGTATTGATCCTAAAACAAAAAAACCAGTATCGGCGCGCGTCGGCCGCTTTGGCCCTTTTGTTCAATTAGGAACCAAAGATGATGAAGAAAAGCCACGTTTTGCTTCCCTTGAAAAAGGACAAAGCGTTGAAACCGTTACTCTTAAAGAAGCGCTTCACCTCCTAAGCCTCCCCCGCGTGCTGGGAAATGATGAAGATGGAAATGAAGTAATCTCAGACATTGGCAGATTTGGCCCTTATGTTAAGGCAAACAATAAATATTACTCTCTTAAAGAAGATGATCCTTATAAAGTGGATCTAAAAACAGCACTCAAAATAATTGCAGCTAAGAAAAAAGAGGAAGCCAATAAAATTATCCAAGATTTCAAAGAAGAAGGCATTCAGGTACTCAATGGACGCTATGGTCCATACATAACAGACGGCACAAAAAACGCAAAAATGCCAAAGGATGTAGACCCCAAGAAAATATCGATCAAGCAATGCAAAGAAGAGCTTGAAAAAGCGCCGGCAAAGGGAAAACGCAGATTTCCGCAAAAAAAATAAAACCCGCCACCCACGCAAGTGCGGGCTACGGGCATCAGGATTCTACGTTGCCAAATCGCCAAGCAGCTCTTGAATTTCTACATGAGAGACGATTTCTCTTGCTCTAATTTTGGGCACACCATCTGTAGACGTCTGACCGTTTCCTGCCAACTGATCAGCGTGCTGCTTGTCGCACTCCTGCTTTTTTTTCGACACACTACTGTCTTGCATGACGCACCTCCTTGCCCAATATAGTAACACAAACAGGCTTGTCAAACAAAAAAATCGCACGTATGCGATTTTTTAATGTGGTCCGGAAATGGTAACCCCAATGCCAATGGTGATATTTGGGCCCTTCCGGTACCACACCGTAGGGCCGAGGATTCTCAGAACCACGGCGATAGTTTACCAGAAAGAAAAAATCCCCGCAAGCGAGGATCTTTTCTTTGGCTAAGGTTACGAATGTAACCCAAACATCACCATAATCAATATAGCACACCCTTAAGTGTTTGTCAAATATAAAAGGGGAGTAAATCCCCAGGCAATTACAGTCCTCTATCAAAATGACGGCTTAGCTCTGTTGTTTCTCTTTTATGCTCTTCTGAGACCGGTTCCCATGGCTGCCTAGGTGGCACATGCCTGCCCGTAGATTCCATGTAGTCACGCAAAGAAGTTACATCTACAATAGAGCCGTCCCCACATATCTGTAGACGTCCCTTGCTAATTGCGGAGCGAACACTCTTGGGCTGAATATCTAGGATACGTGCAGCTTCAGCTATTGAGATGCCACCCTCTCCATGCACCAGAAGATCATCAGCAGTTATAAACGGTATTCCGGGAAATGCCGGAAAACTTTTCGAATCTGGGTCAAACGGGAGGGACATGAGAACGCGTCCATTTTCAAGCACTTTCTTAATGTTTGGATCGTGTAAGGCGCTTTTAGACCACAGCTCGTAGGCCTCTTCTGTCTCAAACCAAATCCTAGTCACCACCCCACTGATCTTCGGATCTTTAAAAACAATCTGACAATAAGCCCTTCTATCTGACACGGAAACCTCCTTGCTCATTTCAGTAAACCATGGCAAAAATCCCTTGTCAACCCTATGAACTCCCAATAGTCTTAAACCAATCTTTTATAGTAGATTTTGTATGCTGGCGTATCTGCGTCCGTGCATGGTTTGTTTTTACAAACTTAATCCAATCTGGGCTAGGCCCTTTTCTATTTTTATCAGTTATAACCTCTACCACATCTCCGTTACGCAACGGCGTGTCTAAACTAGCCATCTGATCGTTTACAATGGCGCCAGAGCACGTGTTCCCAATTTCTGTATGAACCGAATAGCCAAAATCTACCGGCGTGGCGTCCTCTGGCAAGTCCATCACATCTCCCTTTGGTGTAAACACAAAAATTCTATTCTTAAAATGATCAATTTTCATCAACTCAATATCTTTGATCTTCTTAAGAATATCCTCTTGTACTTTTGCCAGCTCTTGAATCCACTGCACTTGCCTGTTTGGCATGCGCGATCCATGCTCATCATAATGCCAATGAGCAGCAATACCATATTCTGCCTCACCATGAATTTTTTTGGTTCTTATCTGAAACTCTACAATTTGACCATCATCGCAAAAAACCGTGGTGTGTAGAGACTGATACCCGTTTGGCTTGGGCTGCGCAATGTAGTCTTTAATACGACCTTTAAGCGGCCGCCACAATTTATGAATCACACCAAGCACGGCGTAGCAATCAGGAATTTCTGGCACAATAATACGCATGGCCATGATATCGTATACCTTATTAATATCGTTATCTTTGCGTAATAGCTTTCTGTACAAACTATACAAATGTTTGCGCCGCCACTGAATATCATCAACATTAAGCTTTGCTTCTTTAATTTCTTTTTCCGTTTTAGCGGAAATTTTGTCAAAATATTCCTCGCGTACTTTTGCTTTTTCCTGAACCAATTTATCTACGCGTGCATATTCTTTTGGATATACGTATTTGAAGGCGGCATCTTCTAGCTGCCCCTTCATCTCATGAATACCCAACCGATTTGCAATAGGAGCAAAAATTTCTAACGATTCTAGTGCAACTCTGTATTGTTTATTTGGGGGAAGTGAGTCCAGCGTCTCCAAATTATGCAATCTATCAGCAAATTTAATGATAATAACGCGCACATCCTCTGCCATGGCTACAAACATCTTACGCAAATTCTCTATATAGCGCTCAACGCCCCTATATTTAACTTTTCCAAGCTTGGTAATACCGTTTACCATGCTGGCTACGTCTTTTCCAAAGTGTTTTTCTATTTCTTCCAGTGTTACCTCTGTATCTTCTGGGACATCATGCAGTATTCCTGCCACTACAATGTTAGTATCCATTCCCATCTCTGCCAAACGCTGCGCTGTTGCTACGGGATGAATAATATAAGGCTCTCCGGATTTTCTTTTCTGACCACTATGGGCTTTTTGGGCAAAATCAAAAGCAAGACGGATTAAATCAGTATCCGCCGTTGGGTTATGCTGTGTAGCCGTGTCAAGCAACGTCTTTAGTTGTTTCTCTAAATCTACTTTAATCTCTGTAGCCATGTGTCATATTACTTGTTTACCATCACACCACAAAAAAAAGAAATGCGCAAGCACTTGACGTTCTATAATACTGATGCTATCGTTTATCTGGCTCAAGATTAAAGTGCTAGTTCAAGAGTGCGCGTGTGAGCTAGTCGGCATCATTGTGGTGTCGACTTTATGTTCCAAGCATCTTCTCAATAGCATCACGCAACTCCTGCTCAGAACTAAAATCCATTATAATGCCGCCCTTTCCACCTCTGCACGTAACCCTCACGCGCGTACCAAAGAGCTCCTCAAGCTCTTTTTGTTTTTGCTCCAACACGGGATCCAGAGTAGTCCTTTTTTTCTTTTTTCTAGATGTGCGTGCTGTTTCCCGCTCCAAGGAGTCTGCATCCATGTCTTTTGCCTGCTCCCAGATTTCTCTTATTTTCTCCTCTGGCTCGTCTCCCAAAGATAGCGCAATAGCGCGCGCTTTTTTATAACTTAACTCTCTTTTTGCTACCGCATCCTGCATATCTGACGGCAATTTTAACAGACTCAAACAACTACTCACCACTGAAGGATGACACCCAACACGCTTTCCAATGGCCACACCTGTTAGCCCAAACTCATCTTTAAGCTGCTTGTAGGCCATGGCTTTTTCAATTGGGTTAAGATCCTCCCTCTGCACATTCTCTATAATAGCCAGCTCAAGCTGTTGCTGGTCATTTGCAGAGCGAACCACGGCGGCAATTTCTGCAAGATCTAAAAGTTGAGAAGCTCTAAAACGCCGCTCTCCAGCAATAACAAAATACGTATTCTCATCTTTTGGCGTAACCACAATGGGCTGGAGCAATCCATGTGCTTTTATTGAATCAGCCAAATCCTGAAGCTCTTTCTTCGCAAAATTTCTTCTTGGCTGATACGGATTTGGCTCAATAGAGCTTATCGCAATCATAACAAGACCATCATCATTTTTAGATACCACCGGCATTCGCACGTCTGCGGTTGTTTTGTCCGGAATTAATGAAGAGAGTCCCCTACCTAGTGCCATATATAAATAATTAAGCGTTATGCATGGTTAATAATTCTCTGGCAAGCCGATCATACGCGCGCGCTCCCTTGCCATGTGGATCGTACGCTAAAATGCTCTGTCCGTAGCTGGGCGCCTCTGCCAAACGCACCGTCCGCGGAATAACGGATCTAAAAATACTACCAGGAAAATGCCGATACAACTCTTGCCATACCTCTGTTGAGAGTTTTGTGCGGGTATCAAACATAGTCAGCAGCGCACCATTAATCTTAAGCTCTGGCTTAATGTGCTCCTGAATAAGTTTGATGGTCTCCAGCAGCTGTCCCAAACCCTCTAGCGCGTAATACTCCGCTTGCACGGGAATCATAATTTCATCTGCCGCCACAAGGCCATTAATAGTTAAAAGCCCCAGAGACGGCGGAGAATCTATGATTACATAATCATAGGCGTGATGAACCTCTTGCAGCACGTCATACAATCTATGCTCACGTCTATTTTCATTCACGAGCTCAATATTTGCGCCGGCCAAATCCTGCGTGGCGGGAATAAGACGCAGCCCATCATGTAAAGAATTACGAACCACCTCTCTCATTCTCTTGTTCCCCACAAGCGCTTCATAAAGACCGTGCTGCAAATCATCTTGCCTAAAGCCCATACCCGCCGTAGCGTTTGCCTGAGGATCCAAATCTACCAGTAACACAAAACGCCCGTGCTCAGCCAAAAAAGCAGCAAGGTTCACGGCTGTTGTAGTTTTTCCCACTCCTCCCTTTTGGTTGACAACCGAGATGATCTTTGCCATAATATGGTGGCATTATAGCATACGCAGTTGTCAGCTGTCAGCTATCGGCTTTAAGAAAATGCCGCGGTGGCGGAATTGGTAGACGCGCTGGACTCACCATGAACCACAAGGGTTCATGGTGTCCTGCACCCTTGTGGTGCAGGACAAAATCCAATACTATGCATTACGTGTATGTCTTAAAACTCAGCAACGGTCAATATTATGCAGGATCCAGTGGTGACCTCAGGCAAAGAATATTGCAACATAAAAACGGCAAAGTACAAAGCACTCGCCATCGCAGACCCATAACACTTGTCTTCTATGAAGCTTTCTTATCAAAAGAGGACGCTTTGAGAAGAGAGAACTACTTCAAAACATCAAAAGGTAAAACAACTTTACGCATCATGTTGCGTAACACATAATGCCGCGGTGGCGGAATTGGTAGACGCGCTGGACTCAAAATCCAGTGAGGGTAAACTTCGTGAGAGTTCGAGTCTCTCCCGCGGCACAAATGACAAACACAGGAGACAACATGGAGACTATAAGCGAGGGAACCGTAGGATCTCTTGCGGGTATTAGCGTTGGCATGGGACAAATCAGCATGGGTACATACACGCTACCAGATGGCACCGCTAAACAAGGATTGTCGGCAACTATAGCTCCTTTTGATTCAGAAAAAAATATTCCTGTAGGAGCCGGCAGCAAAGTGGTCGTGGGTGATGTTCTGTGGCATGTCGAGCAAATCATGAAAGTTGACGACACGCCTGGCCATATCCGCCTGAAGCCACTGCACGCGGTAAAACCGACAAACGGCAACACCGTAAGAGCAGAGGCACTGGATATGACCTACAAAAAAGACTGCGTACGCTGTGGTCATGATGCCGGTTGGAGTGGTAAGATAGAAAAACACGGAAGAGACATTCATATGATTTACTTTTGCACGCAATGTCAACTGGACTATTCCAGCATGGATGGGTCCCTTCAACGGCAGCTCAAAAAAAATCCTCCGGTTTTTAGACCAGGAGCATAAAATAACAAGCTGGACGCCCTCCAGCTTTTTTGATAGGCTTTGCCCCAAGGAGGTGATATGACAGACAGGCCGATCTACGTAAGGTTTCCCAAGCCAAGTGATGGTCATTGCCATTTAAGATGGGACGGTAGAACTGATGTAGCGCTACCCTTTAGCGCGCGTCACTTTCAGCGCGTGGTTTGTATGGGCAATGACGACCCACCCACCACAACAGCACAGAGGATTATCAGCTACAGAGAATACCTAGATGCAAAAGCTGCTAAGATGGGGTTCCCTCTCTTTGAACCACTGATGGTTCTCTATGCTACAGATGAGACCACCGCAGAAGATGTGCGTGCTGCCAAAAAGGCCGGCGCGGTAGGCATCAAGGTTATTCCAAAGGGGATGACCACCGGGTCAGAATTTGGTGTTACTGATTTCAAAAAGCGTACGCCCATGTTTGCCGTAGCTCAGGATGAAGGACTGCCCGTGCTGCTGCACGGAACGCTCCCCTACGATCCGCTCGCGCACCGCAACCCACTGGATGAAGAAAAAGATTTCCTGCCTACACTCAAGTGGATGGTTGAAACCTTCCCGCGGCTTAAGATCAGTTACGAACATGTAAGCTCTGCTCTGGTAGCTGACTACATTGCGCAGATTAGCGATCCATCCCGGCTTGTTGCCACCATCACAGTACATCACCTGTTCCTCTACCAAGGCAACGTGATCTACCCCAAGGTAAAGCCACATCACTGCTGCGCACCGTTCCCCAAGACATTTGAGGATATGATCCGACTGCGCCACTACGCACTTACCGGACACCCGTGCTTTTTCTTGGGAACAGACAGCGCACCCCACTTTAGAGACAAAAAAGAGTGTGCGGATGTAGACAACGGTGTATTCTCTGCTCCAGTAGCTATCTCCATGCTTCTGTCGCTCTTCTGTCACAAAAGCGGCTGGTCTCTGAGCTATCCAAATGAATTTACGGCCTTCACCTCTGGCAATATGGCCTCATTCTACGGACTACAGCCGCCAACAGAGACCGTTACGTACCAAAAAAAGTCATGGATCACCCCCCAAGAATATGATGGCATTGTCCCCTTCTGGGCTGGGCAGCCGCAGAATTGGGTATTGGTAGAAAATCCTGATTAAACTACACGCTGGACACACTCCAGCGTTTTTTGTTACACTGCGCGCCAGGAGGTGATCATGTTTGAAGTTGATCTTTGTGGAAACAAACTAGAACACCCGCTAGCAAATGCAGCGGGAACATGCAAAAAACTTGAAGGCGAGTTGAGCGTAAAAGAGCTCTGCAGAGCAAAACCTGCCGTGATAACCGTTGGTTCTGCCACCATTCCTGAAAGACTAGGAAACCCAGGAAATGTATTTTATATCGGACCTCACGAAGGACTAAACTCTCTGGGAATGCCAAACTCTGGAGAGTCATACTACATAAAGTACTTGCGCGAGATGGTAAGAAAAGCTCACGCTACCGGCGCGCTCCTTAAATTTAGCGGAGCTGGTTTCTCACCAGATGAATTTGTGCGACTAGCTGCGCTTGCGCAACAGGCAGAAGTGGACATTTTTGAGGCAAACCTAAGCTGTCCCAATGTCATAGAAACTCTTGGCACACCAGGCGCGCCTTATTGCTTTAACCCTGCTCTTACGGATCAAACACTTCGAGCAATTAGAAAAAAGACAAATCTCTTGATCGCAGCAAAAGTCCCACCATATTCAAATCCATCTGACTTGCAAAGAATGGCCAGAATTGTGCACGAGGCCGGCGTAGATATAGTCATTGCGTGCAACACGTTTCCCCAGGGCATGGCATTGGATGACAAATTCAAGCCTGTTATCTCTGCCGGTGTTGGCCGCGCGGGCGTATCCGGGCCAGCCATGAAGGCCATTGCACTTGGACAAGTAATGCAGTGGCGTGAGGCTCTTCCAGAGAGAATTGCCATTGGTGGCGCTGGTGGCATCAGCAGCGGAAAAGATGTTATGGACTATCTGCATGTAGGCGCAGACTATGTAGAGATAGCAACGCAACTTTTTGTGGAAGGCCCTGGAATGTTCAGTCGACTTCTTGCAGAAATGGTAGATCTAAAAGAGCACACCCGTTAAACTATTTTGTCACAGTCCTTGCGCCAAACGCAGGGTTTTTTTATACTTATGCTGCCGCTCATTTCACAGGAGGCACCATGGTACGGGGGATTTTTTTATTTTTGCTTTTGATTGGATGCTCTTCCGATCCACCAACAGATCCGCAGCAAACAGAGCCTGCTCCCATTACCTGGGGGCTAGTGAGTTCTACCGCTCAGCTCGTAAATGAGGTATTAGATCCGGCAATATGTCAAAGTGGCTGGACACGTTTAAAAGAGGATCTAGACGGCAAAAGCCAGGGACATTTGCCCCCGCTTCAAAAGGACTACGTAAAGCGATTTGAGACACTAAGAGATTTTGCAACAGCGGCTGCAAATGTAAAGCCGCTTTTAGGAGAAGCCATAGGCATTATCAGAATTTCAACTATGTGGCCATGCTGGAGCTCTAGTGCAGACTGGCCAGGGCACGTAGACCAAGCTATTCACACTTTGCAACAGGCAGGATGGACAGTAGAGCTCTCACTGCTACAGCGAGACTCATACCCCACATCTTTGCACGGTAGCGATGGATTTGGCCTTGGTGGCTGGGCACATGATAACGCGCCAGATGAATTTGTAGATTACGTAGAGCGTGTTCTAGAAAAACTATATGGCAGATTGCCACCGCTCACACGCATTTACTTAGCCAACGAACCGGTCTCTGCCCTATTTGAGGGATATCTAAACGGCGAGGGCAAATGGCCACCAGGAGGAAAGGCCGCCGGCAAAAGCCTTGGCAAAGCGCTGATTAACATGCGAGACGCTTTTAAGCGCGCTGGCTCTAAGGTATATGGCGCAGGACATGTTCCGGCAGTATCAGTAAACATCAGGCCTATGACTAGCAAAGATACCGATGAAGCTAAAACCCTTGATCTGGTTCGCAACTGGTGGCTGCTTAACGGCGTGGTCATGGGATGTAATGATGATAACTTCTCTGGATTGTGCAATCGTGACAAAGTAGGCCCGATTGATGAGATAGGTCTTACGTTCTACGGAACCATGTCTGCAACAGATGCAGCCGTGAACATTGCAGATGGCGTTCCCATGAGCCTGCCAGATCACAACTTTGTTCCCAACGCTTTCTGGTTTGGTGAGGCACTCTCTGAGCTGTATGGCGTCTATGACGTATCCATTGGCGTTTCTGAAGTAGGCTTTTCATCCGGATCCACAGACAAAATGGAAACGTGGCTACAAGAATACAAGTCGCGCGTTGGAATCGTAACACCAAAGGGAGACAGCACCTTTATACAAATTCACACCTTATTTGAAAGCGCAGAATTCTCAGCCGGAGAATGGTACTTTCATATGGCAGAGGGCTGCAATGGCTCTGCATGCAAACTGACCCCTTGGGGAGAGCGAGCTCTTGCGGTCATCTCTGAAAACTAGACATGGCGCCTATGGCGCCTTTTTGTTATCCCCTTGACAAGGTGCTACAAATAGTGTAAACTCTTTAATTGCTACCCATTTTTGGGAGTAATAAACAAAATATGACATTTCTAACCATCAATTCAAACGTGTCAGGAAAGGCGCCAATCGTGCGTGCTATTGTTGATGGTACCTTTAATTTCAACACTAACGCTGAGCAACCGGATCCAAGATTTTAAGCTAAAATAAGCTAAAAGTTTTAGATCCCTTGCCCAGCAGGGGATTTTTAATCGTTCTTTCACCTGTAAGGAGTTAGCGTTGAAAAATCCGTTTAGCACATGGAAGAAGCATTTATCAGGAACAGCAGAAAGTGTAAAAGTGTACAAATGGGTGTGGACAAAACTTCTCTCAGAAAAAAGCAAAAGATTTGCCAAGTGGATGATTCTCTTTGTCGTTCTTGGTCAAGGGATTGGCATGGCCAGCCCATGGATTTTAGGACTATACGTAGATGCACTTGCGGATCCAAATCCTATGCATTGGTACCATCTTGGCGCCTTGACCACATGCTTTGCACTCTCGCGCATCTTTCACTTCATTAAAGGCCTCTTCAGAGAGGTGGCTTGGGGAGAGAATGTTCGCATGCTTGATTGGAGATCAAATCAGCTGTTCATGGAAAAATCTCTTGGCCAGCACTTAAGCCAAGCAGACAGACTTGCGGCTTCTAACATGGAAAAGGGCAGGAATCGCCTCTTTGATGTGCAACAAGTCTTACTCTTTGAAATGGTTGAAGTCTTGTACATGCTCTTTATCTCATACGTTTTTGTGTGGATGATGAGCCCCGTTGCCGGGATGATTATGAGCGCTGGATTCATCAGCTTTATTCTCTGGTCGCTTGTGATCAATCAGAAGATTGCCCAGATTGGCATTCCCATTGATAAAGACTTTAGAGCTGTAAACAGGCATAGAGTTGAGCGCATGGATAGGGTGGAGCGCGTTAAGGCTTTTGGCAAAGAAGACGAAGAAGTTGCCTTCCAAAATCAGTGGCTTGAGAAAACCATCATGGCGGATCGCAAACTGTGGTTCTGGGTCATCAAACACATGAACGCCCGCTCCATCATTAATATTTCTTGCCTCATTGGCGTTGTTGGATACGCCGGCATGAACGTGCGCGCTGGTATTTGGGAAATGGGCATACTTGTCCCGCTTTATCTCTGGTGCAAAGGAATTGTTGATAATCTCTGGCGCGTTGACTACATGGAACGCCGCCTTAATGAAGCCATGCCTTCTGTGCGAGCCATGATGCAGGCGCTGACCATTGCGCCAGATGTGGTAGACAAAGATGACGCTATAACACTGCAGGCAAATCAGCCCATCGGCGTTAGCTTTAGCGGAATCTCTCATAAGTATCCTCAGAGCAATGGAACACCCGCCCAACCCGTACTCAAAAACATCACCTTTGATGTAAAGCCGGGAGAAGTCGTGGCGCTTTTGGGGCAAAGTGGTGTTGGCAAAACCACTATTATGCGGCTTTTGCAACGCGCTATGGATCCGCAAGAGGGATCGGTGAGCGTTTGCGGTAGTGATTTGCGTAACATTAAGCTCTCCAGCTGGCTGTCCAAAACCGGCTACATTGCGCAGCAACCAGCGGTGCTTGATGGCACAGTAAAGTATAATTTGCTTTATGGCCTGGAGCCAGAGCAACGCGCGCTTGTTACCGACGAGCAACTCTGGGCGCTTATGGAGCAGTTCAAGATTGACTTTGGTGAGCGCCTTACTGAAGGCCTTCAAACCAAGGTTGGGAAAAATGGTCTTAAACTCTCTGGTGGAGAAGCGCAACGCCTGATGATTGGCGCAGCGGCTATCAAAAACCCAGACTTTATGATCATTGATGAGGCTACTAGCTCACTGGACTCAACTACTGAAAAGCAAGTTCAGCATGGCCTGGCAGAACTACTTAACGGCGGCATGGGAGCGCTGATTATTGCTCACCGCCTCTCTACCGTGCGGGACATCTGCGATAAATTCGTAGTACTCCGTCCTGTAGCTGAGCTTGTAAATGGCGATCCTCAGGTTGAGGCAATCGCCACATCCTTTGATGAGCTCTTTAAGACTTCCCCCACCTTCCGCAGACTAGCGGGAGATCAAGGAATTACGGTGTAACAAAATACCGGCAGAATGTTCTGCCGGTTCTTTTTATACACTTGCTCTTGTTAAGTTGCTAGATTCTCCGCCACAGAACTCAAGGACGGCTGCGGAAGCATTACTCTGACAAGCTGCATCACTGCAGCTACACACATGAACAAAACCGTACTGCATCTCACATGTTGCCTTCTGACCACAAGAACAATTCTCATGACGAGCACCCTGCTTAATCCTAACCGTGCGTGTAACGGGAATACCCGTAACCATAAACACCTCCTTGCCGTAGAGAATAATACATTCCATAAAATTTGTCAATAAACATAACGTGATCAAAAAAATTTACCACTCCTTTCCTCTCCATAGCTTGACGGTCGTCAAATTATGGAAAGAGGAGTATACTAAAACCATGTCCGCCTTTCATGATAGAGTAGACCAATTCCTGGAAGAGCGTCGTCTTGCCGCTGCAATTTTGACGGTTGCCGCAATTACAGGGGTATTGACTGTGGCTGTTGTAGCCCCAAATGCCATCCAGCTATTTGCGCAGACAACAAAGAAAAGGTACAGGTACAAAAATAAAAACTGGAAACGTACGCTCACCCGTCTCAAAAAAGCGGGCTATCTCAACAATCATTCCAAAATACCAGGAGCTCATACATATTCCATCACCGAAAAAGGATTTTTACACCTATTAGGTAAAATACCTTCAAAATCTGTTCAACAGTCAAAGAAAAAATGGAATAAAAAGTGGCACATCATAATGTTTGATGTAGACGAAGATAAAAGAGGAATACGAAATGTTCTACGCAGACAACTCCTTCATCTTAACTTTACTCAACTACAAAAAAGTGTCTGGATAAACGCATATGCACCAAACCAATCAATTCTACAACTTTTGCAAGAGGGTGCAAAGCTGCAATCAGTTAAACTTTTTTACATCCAAACTGATAGATTTCACGGAGATCAGCCGATATTAAAACAATTTGGCCTGGCAAATAGACTTTCCATTTCTTGACGACCGTCAAACAATGGAAAGCTCTTTTTGTGTGAACTTGGGACATCCTGAATATAATGCAGTTTTTATACAACGCAAAAACCGCCGGGCGGCGGTTTCTATTTGTTGCGGGGACTGGATATTCACTGCTCGCCGCTGCGCGCTGCGCTCCATAAGGGCTTCCGCCCCTCTGGTCTTCGCTTCGCTCAGGTCACCCTCCGCAATGTAAGGGGGATACTCCCCCTTACCATCCCCCTAGGTTCAAATCCCCCAATCTACGCAACAAAATACAGCACAATGTGCTGTATTTTGTTGCGGGGACTGGATTTGAACCAGCGACCTCCAGGTTATGGGCCTGGCGAGCTGCCTGACTGCTCTACCCCGCGGGACTATTCTACCAGCGCTTGCCTTTTTTGTCAACAGTTATATCAAGGTCACCCTACTACACGGAAACGTAACTGCTTTGTTTATATCTTGCGCCCCATGAAGCCACTGAATTACTCTTGCCATACCAAATCCGCAGCCGGCGTGTGGTACGCTTCCATTCTTCTCTAATCTATCCATGTACCAATCAAAATCCTCTATTGAGCCGCCCTTTTCCAGAAGCCGCTTAAACATGTTGGACTTCAACAACCGATCCTTCATCACCTCTGGAATATGCACGCGCGCCGCTGCTCCTACAGATTCGCCCGCAAACGGTAGAATCAGATCTGAGGAGAGCACTCTTCCCGCATGATCCGGATCTGGCAACATGTTAAAGAACTTCTCTACTTCTATATTTTGCCCGTCTGGATGCATGGGGTCGGGAAAGTGAGTAATAAACAGCGGGCCGCCCCCCATTTTTTGCACTAGCTGCTGTTCTCTTTTGCTGCTAATATCATCTCCCCATTTGATATCCTCTCCCAGCTCTTTGAGAGTATCAATTGCCTGATCATACGTAAGCCGTGCAAAAGGCTTAGAAAAATCCGCTAAATGCGGAGCTTTGGTCAATCGGTATGTGGCACTTCCCACAGCTTTTATGAATCCTTCTATCTCTTGCAAAAGCTTCTCAAATCCTCCCGCAAACTCAATTTCAATCATCATAAATTCAGACAAATGCCTGCCATCTACATCTGGCTCTGCTCTAAAGCTGGGCCCAACGCAGTAGACTTTTTCTAAGTCTGGAACATACGCCTCCAGATAAAGCTGAGCCGTCTGCGCTAAATACGCTGGAATATTTTTGTATGAGCTCTGGTCTCTCCACCAAAAATTCTCTCCTTGCCCCGCTACCGTAAAAAGCGTGTCCACATTCTCGCACGCGCCACTTGCCCTTACCATTCGTGGAGGAAACATTTCTAAATACCCTTTTCCCTCTAAATAATCTCTTCCCGCCTTAAAGGCGATAGCCTCCACTCTTGTTACCAAATGCGGATCCTTCTTTGTTTCTATTGTTTTAATATTTGTTATTGTTTGTGTTGTCATAGTATATGTCATCCTGAGCGCAGCAAAGGATCCCGCAGCTACCAGATCCAAGCTGCAATGAATAATTGGGCCTGAAACTAGGGAACTTTCTGTCTATAAAAAAATATCCCCTCTTTAGGGGATTCTTCGCTTTGCTCAGAATGACGGTGAAAGGATTCAGGCGAAATTTGGAAATACGATGCCTGCGGCTGAGCAAGCCGCGGCGGCGCTAAATTGTGGCGCTTAGGCATCCGCGATAGTATAGTGCGCACCAGATTCATTGTCAAAAAGTTATCCACAAAAAAACTTGGCACCAAACGGCACCAAGCACTCAACCATGCCAAGTTAGGCTGGCACACAAACCCAAGTGACACGGATGTGCTCTCGTGCCATCACCGCGTGAGTTCCCTCACCAAGATCCTTGCCGACGTCCTTAGGATCATGCGAGTAGCTTACCCGCGATTCTTCCCTTGCTGACAGCACAAAGTTCCCTGCCACATTGCTTCCGAATACACAAGTTCTCATTTTGCCTCCTTCTGGTGACACTGCACATCTGCTGAAACTCTAACACACTTTAGCCATCTTGTCAAGGACGCAAAGCCGCGCTATACTACCTTCTCTATGCGATATCTCATCACGTACTGGTCTTTCATTTTTATCATAATTTCGCTCTTCTCAGCGGCTTTTTTTGCTATTGTTTGGTCGCAACGTGGGGTAAAAAATTATAAGTCGCTTTGGTTTGGTCGTACTCACCTTGCCGGTTTTTTGTCTGCTAGCGCGCTTCTGTGCTCAATTCTGCTTTTGTACATGATCTCTGAAACTCAGCAGCTCATAGTCAAAAACGTGTCTTATAACATGAATCTTGGTGAGCCTCTCAAAATTGCGCTGATTGCTGATACGCAAACCACACTACATAAAAGAGAGTCTTACATTCAACAAGTTGTTGATCGCATTTTGGAACAAGACGTAGACGCTGTTTTTTTTGCGGGGGACATGATTAACAACGAGCTCCCTCTAGATGATGAGCTGCCGCACTTAGCCCCCCTAAAGACGCTAGCGCAAAACGTGCCTGTGTACGCTGTCTTGGGAAATCACGAATACGGTATTAGTAATCCCATCATGCCCGCTGTTCACCCCAATGTTTCTCAAGTAGTTTATGACTACATGAAATCACTTGGCGTTCATATGCTGGTTAGCGAGCTTGTCTTTTTAGAAAAAAACGGCGAGACCGTGCTAGAACTGTATGGCTTTGATGATCTCTGGAACCCCGTTTTCCAGCAGCCTACGCTACCACAAAAAAATCATCCCAGAATAGTAATGTCACACAATCCGGACGGTGTGTATCTGGTTGACACCAGCACCGCAGATATGGTAGTATCAGGCCACACTCATGGTGGCCAGGTGCGGTTTCCCTTCTACGGAGCCAGCACAGACGTGGCCACCAGACTTGAAAAAAAGTATTACAAAGGTGCCAGCGAGCACAATGGTGTACCGCTATACGTTACCTCTGGACTGGGAGAGAGCGGCCCTCCGGTTCGCCTTTTCAACCTGCCAGAGATAGTAATACTGACTATACAATAGTCATTGCGAAGGGGCGCATGCCCCTGTGGCAATCCCGTGAATATCACAGACTGTTAAGCAACGGGATCGCTTCGCTTCACTCGCGATGACAGACCATGTCAGGGTAGCTCAGATGGTTAGAGCGCGGGACTCATAACCCCGAGGTCGGGAGTTCGATCCTCCCCCCTGACACGAGAAAGTAGGAAAATCCAAGCACCGCCCAACACGGTAGGAGGTCTGGTGGCTATCACATTTGTAATAGTAAACCTGGTAATGGCCCATGTGATCCTTTTTTATTGGATCAAAGATATGGGCGGCGTAGAAAAAACTAAGAAAATGGTGCGTGCCTTTGGTCTAAACACCGTATTTGGCTTCTTTGCTTCCTACGGCCCGTTAATGCTAATCTATGTGCTGTTTCCAAAAACACCTTATGTGCTGAATCTGGGCTGGTCCAGACTTGTTACAGACGCACATAGCAATGTCAATTTAGCGCTCCCACTGAAGGCAGCCCAAGAATCAACACTCGGACTCATTTTATTTAGTTGGCTCATACCTGTCTTATGCGCCTGCCTTCCAGTACTTGCGTACGCGGAAGAGTGTATCTTTCGACATAAACGCATCAGCTGGGCAGCAATACTGCCGGCCAGCATTGCTTTTGGATTCGCTCACGCCCTTGTTGCAGGAATACCCATAAGGGCTGGCCTGGAACTATCGTGGGTGGGGCTGTTTTACGCACTGGTTTATAGGAGAGCCTACGTTGCTTCAGTAGGCGTGGAAGGTGCTCACCTGGCTCATGAAAATGCTCTCCTGACATCTTCTTCTTACCACCTCTTTAACAATACCATTGTGGTAGGACTCTTCTTTATATTTACGATATACGGTTTTTTTTAAGACGCTCCCACCCCGGGAGTTTTTTTGATATAATGGCCGCATGGATTGGGTGTACATAGCGCTTGGAGCCTACGTACTACAGGCTATTGTATTTGCAATAGACTCTGTTGTTGTTACCAAACATTTGAAAAACGCAACGTCATATGCGTTTTTTGTTTCTCTTTTGGGACTTTTTGCAGTTTTGCTGGCTCCGTGGGGATTTGAGATGGTTAGGCAAACAACGTTGATCACGGCGCTCTTTGCCGGCACAGCCTTTACCTTTGGAACGCTCTTTTTTTATCGCGCTCTTCACGTGCACGAGGCTTCTCGTGTGGTACCCGTTGTAGGCGGCATGGTTCCGGTTTTTGCCTTTGCGCTGTCGTTTATTTTTCTTCCGGAGCAGCTTCCTTCCACTCAGATATTGTCTTTTGTTATTTTGGTAACCGGTACAGTTTTAATTACCTATCCATTCCATAGAAATACCAAGCACCACATGAAACCCGCCATCATTGGCGAGATGCTTTTTGCGGCACTGCTGTTTGCGTGCTGGGGCACACTTTCTAAACGTGTCTTCTTGGACACAAATTTCATAAACGGACTCATATGGATCCGTTTGGGTGCGGCGGCAGGAGGATTACTCCTCTTATTTGGAGGCAGGCTGAGAAAAGAAATATTGCATGGTAAACGAAGACTAAAAGTACACTCTGGAGGACTCATTATAGGAAACAAAATGCTCAGTGCCGTTGCCACCATAGCACTCACCTACGCGATTGCTATTGGAAACACAACTCTGGTACACGCATTGCAAGGCGTTCAATTTGTTTTCCTTTTTGGTATTGTGGTAATTCTGTCTCACTGGTTTCCAAAATTTTTCAAAGAAGATCTGCGTCCCAGTCTTATTGCTCAAAAGCTAGGCTCTAGTATATTAATCGCCGCTGGTGTGGCCATGCTTTTGATATGAACAATGACAAACTAAAAGCAATCTGCGCCACATGCCACACGCACGATCACAAACCTTTAAAATTCCCTAAGGGCTTCTTGTGGGGTGCAGCCACATCCGCTCATCAAGTAGAAGGAGGAAATGATAACAATGATTGGTGGGCATGGGAACAAGAGGGAAAGCATATTAAAAATAACGACACCTCTGGCGCTGCTACTGATCATTTCAATAGATTTGAAGAAGATTTTGATCTCGCAAAAAAACTCAAACACAACACACATAGATTCTCTATTGAGTGGAGCAGAATAGAACCAAAACCAGGCGTATTTAACAATGCAGCGCTAGATCATTATGAAGACGTGCTAAAAGCGCTCAAAAAAAGAAAACTAGAGCCCATGGTAACGCTGCATCACTTCACCAATCCACTTTGGTTTTCTCAAAAGGGTGGCTGGCAAAAGCACGCAAGTCCACATTATTTTAACCGCTATGTAGAAAAAGTAGTTAAACGCTACAAAAAATATGCAACCCTTTGGTGCACTATTAATGAACCGTTTGTATACGCATCAAATAGCTATATACAAGGTAATTGGCCGCCTCAGAAAAAGAGTCTTTGGGCTACACGCAGAGTACTCTCTCATATGGCAGACGCGCATTATATGGCATACAAAACCATCCATCGCGCTTATCCAAAAAACAAAAGGCCGCACGTAGGTTTTGCCCATAACCACATATCCTTTACGCACTACGGAAACGGTATCAAGGATTATTTATTTGAATGGCTCCTCAACAACATCTGGAATGGCTGGTTTTACAGAAAAACTAGAGGGACCCATGATTTTATAGGTCTTAACTATTACTTTTATCACCGTATAAAAAAAGGAAGCAGTGCCTATTCCGCATCAGATGCCGACAGAGACGTAACCGACATGGGGTGGGAAATCTACCCAGGAGGCATATTTAGGGCCCTCATAGAGCTCTCAACGCATAATTTGCCTATATACATTACAGAGAATGGCCTAGCTTCCGTAAATGACCACAGAAGATCGCGTTTTATTGTGGCGCACCTTAAAGAGGTGTACCACGCAATAAAAGCCGGAGTAGATGTAAAAGGCTATTACCATTGGTCACTCACGGATAATTTTGAATGGGACAAAGGATTTGCGCCTCGGTTTGGCTTAACACACATTGATTACGATAATAATTTTAAAAGAACCCCACGCAACAGCGCCAACGTCTTAGCCAGAATCGCTAAAGAAAATGCTATTAACCATGATCTGCTCAGATTTATTGGCCATGATGCAAAAGATGAACCAGCCGTAAAATAACATGCCTAAAAAAAGCAAAAAAAAGAGCATTGCGCAGATAGAGATCCACAGAATTGATAAGATGATCTCTCATCTGTGGCATCATTCCCACAAGCATCGCGTTGCTATGGCCAGCGTTATCTTTTTAATCTTCTTTGCTGTAATTTGGGCGCTCATGTTTAAACTTGATTTTAGCAAGCCCAATGAAGAAATTACCTATGGCGTTACGTTCAGCAAACAACACGCAGAATTTTTGCAGCTTAATTGGCAAGACAATCTCATAGCTGCACTGGATGATCTAGAAATTAGGCACTTTAGAATCCCAGCATATTGGAGTGAAATAGAACCCGTGGACGATCAGTTTGATTTTTCTGCACTTGACTGGCAGATAGAGCAGATAGGCAAGCGAGGCGGCACCGTGATTCTGGCGGTTGGCCAGCGCACACCGCGATGGCCGGAATGCCACATACCTTCTTGGGCAGAAAATTTGGACACGGGAGCTCAGCAGCAAAAAATTCTTCAGATGTTGCCCGTTGTGATTTCCCGATATGAGGACAACCCTACCATAATCAGATGGCAGGTAGAAAACGAGCCGCTCTTAGGACTGTTTGGCGAGTGTCCACGTCCCGACGAGGACTTTTTGCAAAAAGAAATTGCGCTTGTAAGACGCATGGATTCCACCAAACCCATAATGAGCACGGCAAGTGGCGAATTAGGCGATTGGGACGGTACAGGAGAGCATGTAGATATTTTAGGCGTATCGCTCTACAGAACCATCTGGAAGCCGCTGCTTGGCTATTTTGACTACCCTCTGCCAGCTGCGTTTTACACCCTCAGAGCAAAAGCCACCATGCGCACCGTACCAAAAATTGTCCTCTCAGAGATGCAGGCAGAACCGTGGCTTCCAGGAGCGCCACCAGATATTCCCTTTGATGAGCAATACAGATCTATGAATTCAGAAGTTTTTGAAGACACACTCGCCTATTCCAGAGCGGCTGGTTTTGATGAAATATACCTCTGGGGGCTGGAGTGGTGGTATTGGCTGAAAACTTCTCACAACAAGCCGGCCATGTGGGAAACCGCGCGGACTCTTTGGGGAAAAAATTGAAAAGAATTGTAGTATATAATTTGACGAACCCTCCTCTCTCTTTGCACATACCTTCGTCCGACTTCGCCGGACTCCGGGGACTTAACATCAGCATCGCGGAGGGTTATTTCGCTAACGCGAAATAAAAAAATGCCGTATCTCAGATACACGGCAGGAGATGAAGGTGATAGGAAGTTCACCATCTTCTGGTCCTGCTAGACTGTTTCTAAGGTTTTAACGCCCTAGTCATATCTTGCAGAATCATCTCTTTATTTGGTAAGCCTTTTTGCGCTGACAACGCTTTTGATAGGCAAACATCTCACCGAACCCTTAACCTGCGTTAACAAGTCCTCGGGACCAGATTCCGATACGCTACTACTACAGAGCTGATCATTCTCGTCGCTACCGCGTCTTCCGAAGAATACGCCGTTTACCAGAGACTAACCACCTTCCGCAGATGCACCACTACTTTTGATCGCAAGACGTCCGAAGACTTCCCGCAAAGTAGCTCTGCCCAAATCATTGGTCATATCGGTTTTTCCGTTTTTACTTTGTCCACTTGCGTGGTTCCTAATGCTCTCCAGGCTTTTTTACGGCCTGTTTTCAGATTAAGCTGCCTGCGCAAGCGCAAACTTCTTTATCTTCAGATCACATCCAAAGTTTTGAGGCGTGAGGATGGAATTCCTCTTTTACCCATCTGCTTTCAGTCCTCCAGCCACTTGCGCAGCTAAAGTTCCTATACCTTGGTGCATCGGATGCACTTCCGGTCAACTTCTGCCATTGTCCTCCGCCGCGCAAGCGCAACGGACTTCTCTGGCATCAACGATGGATACTGACTTTTATTCACTTCCTTGATTAAACGATCACGCTACTTAGAATCACGGCCCTTTTTACGGGGCTGCGAAACTTATAGTAGTGCGTCTGCGCGTCTCCCTCTAGATGAAACCGAAGTCTCACATTTCAGGATTAACGCAGCAACCTCACTCTCTCAAAGATGCGTACCTCTCCTCTCACAGAGAGATCATCAGCATTGGCTTTTGCGTGCTTGTTCTTCTGATAACCTGTTCCAACGATCCCAGTGGCGAGAACTCTTTCCCCCAAGGTTTCCCCCAGAGTAGCCCAAGGTTTCCCCCAAGCAAAGCTCAGCTTCTGAAAACGTCTTTGGCAAGATGTTCCGATCTTACCCAGCAGCTCCACATCCGCAGTCCGAAGACCACAGTGTTTTACTACAGACAGGTGCTCAAACACACCGCGTTGCCTCTTGAGTGCTCTTTCCGCTCGCTCTCACGAATGGTTTTTGCACGGTTGTAATGATCTGGGTGTCAACCTTTTCATCAAAACCCTCAACGTACTCGGCTTACACATTAACTAGTCTGAACCTGTTGCTATTGCCCCAGGTGACCCAGAGCCTCGGTGATACCGCTGCGGAGGTTTTACCCCCACGCATCGGCCGCCGTACGCTCCAGATTCCACTACGGTTTTTTAGGCCGCAATGTCTGCTAGCACTGTGCTTATCTTTAGAGCAGCTTTGTTTCACGCTGCGTCTGGGAAGCCAATTCCCCATCGCTTTTGACGGCAGTAACCGTTTTTGGCGACAAGAGTTATACTACATGAGCTACAATATGGTGTCAAGTATTACATGTGGATAACCTATTTTTTGGCTAAAATATAACAAAAAAATTGGCCTCTTGCGCCAATTTTTTTGATCACCAATGACAATCTATGCAACTTATCCACATTTTAGAGTATTTCTACGGACGAAACCGTCTCAAATTCAAGCAAAGTCTTTAAAATTTGCCTCCGTGCCAACCTTTTATCACATTGACCTTTTATTTCGTCAAAAGCGTTAGATAATCTCACCTTTGCTTTTCCATCTTCTATCACAAGGCTCTCTAGACTTACCCCAAAGGGCATGGCGGTATAGGTACCCTCGTCTTTTTCACGTTGTGTTGGACCAGCAAAAAGAAGCTCTAATGCCGCAGAGCCTACCGCCGGTGTTTTTGGCACCATACGCTCATACGCCTGCACCTTACTGCAATGACCTTCTCTTGGCGCAAAAAATACAAGCAACGGAACCTGCTCGCTTGCAACTTCCAATGGCACCTTAACCATATTTATAGGCAAACCGCTTTTTGCAGACTCCTCGTAAACCTCAAGCGTAATGAGATCTCCAGGCTCTCCTTGAAACTCAACCGCTCTTAAAAAGGGACCAGGAATATGCATATCTGGCTGCTGCGCCGTTGCAAAAGAGGTGCCCACCTCATTTCCCTGCTGGTCTCTAATGCCGATCACTACGGTACCCTCAAATGCTCGAGCCTGTCCCGTAACAATAAGAGGGCTAGCCACTAGTGCATGAGCTTTTGGCAGCGTGACTTCTATATCATTGTTAGATACAACAACAATAGGCTCATCCTCCTCTAAAGAATTTTCTATTTGAGCGGTCGGTGCCACCACACCACCACGCGCGTCAATCCAAATAAATACTACCAAAAAAACAAGGGCAAGCGCCCCCATCAGTATCCATTTTTTCTTTTTCATAGACTCATTCTTATCCAATCATATATACCGTCTGCCCCCAAAGTGATTGCAGTAACAATAAAGGCTGCAAGAATGATACCGCCTAAAATAAACGGGAGGGCCAATTTTTTTGGAATGCCAAAAAGCCATGCCGCTACAGAGCCAGTCCATGAACCGGTCAAAGGCAAGGGAATTCCGACAAAAAACATGAGGGCAAGCGCTCCGTATTTAGCATGTTTTTTAGCAAATTTACGATCCGTGCGCGCAAAAACCCAATCCCAAAACCTTTTGCATGTCTTAGATTTTTTAGAGCACCACTCGCTTGCGGGAGCAATTAGATACAAAATAAACAGGGCAGGAATCAAATCTCCCACAACAGAATAAAATATAGCCTGCCAAACCGGCAAATCATATATAGTTATAGCTATAGGCACTGATGCACGCAGCTCTGTTACCGGAATCATGGCAATTAAAAAAGTAGCCAGCTGCGGCGGCAGGGACGAAAACCAATCTATAAATATGTGTGGATCCATATGTTATTTCCAGGTGTGATTATCAAAAGCCCAACTGGCAAGATCTCTGGCCTCTGTGAATCGGGATAAATGCTCAGATGACCCCAAAACAAGCACCCAAAGCTTATTCCCATTCTCATTTTCAACTTCTGTAATAAAATGAAAGCCGCTCTCTGGCAAATAGCCGGTCTTAGAAGGGCCTATCTTAGAAAAAACATGCTGTACCTCTTCGTGGAGCGCATTAGTGCTTTCCACGGCCCTTTTTGACCCATCCTCTGTCTCCACAACAAACAACGGCGTTCCCAGAGCTTCTTTTACAATTGGCCTTTCAAGCGCTTTAGAGTACATTGTCATTATTTCCCGTGCGGTTGCCTTGTTGTCAACAGAAAGCCCGGCGGCATCACCAATCTGAACCCTAGATAATCCTAAATCTTGCAACTTCAGACGCATTTTAGCAGGAAAAGATGCACTGGAGGATGGCTTGATCTGATCAGCAAGCGCGTAAGTGGCCCTGTTAGATGAACCAACCAGACTTCCAAATAATAGATCCCTAAGGCTTATGTTATCTCCCTGCAAAAAAAACCTTCTACCCTCAACACCAGCACCCTTGTCTAAAGTTGATGTGGCTGCCCAAAACGGGTAATCATCTGCTGCTGTAATTCCGGTTACCAGCTTAGTAAGAGATGCCATAATAATGCGCTCATCTGCGGCCTTCTCATACAAAACACCCTCTGAAAGAGGATCAACAACGAGGGCGCTCACTGCCGTAATCTCTGGAGCATCGGTTGCGTCTTCATTTCTATGAGCAACAGCCGGGCGTTCTGGTAACTCAAAAACCTCAGAAGGCTCTACTTTCTGCAAGTGAGGAAAAGCGTTTCCCACAAGTCCTACCCCAGAGAGCACCGATTGCGCCGACACGCTTTTGCCCTGCAACGCTTTCATGCCAACAAGAGTCCATGCGCCCACCACAGCCACACCAAGCAAAATTCCTAAAACTATTTTTCCAGAATTCATATTAATCTTCCAATGCTAATCCTATTTCCGATCTCTGGCTAAGCTGCTCATAGTCTGGCAATTGATCCACATTTTGGATTCCCAGATGCCTGACAAAATCAAAGCTGGCTTGATACATTGGCACATGCATTTTTTTGTCCATTTTTTCTGTTATCAAGCCCCGCATCAATAGATTTCTAACAATAAGTGTACAGTTTACGCCCCGAATCATC
>CAZSVL010000007.1:54218-77931 GCA_964610305.1 uncultured Gammaproteobacteria bacterium
CCAATTCAATTTTACTCACCGGCCCCCGATAGGCAATTATAGTAAGCGTTTCAAGCTGCGGCCTGGTAAGCTCTCCTTGCGTTTGCTCTTTAAGAAGCTTGCTCGTAGCGTCAGCGTATTTTGCTTTTGTCCCCAAAACAATCTCGGCACCGCTTTCCATAATTTCTAGACCAGATTCATCGCCAGCATAGCCCTCTTTCAACTCCTCAATAGCTTGCTGCAATTCTTTCATGGTGCAGCCCAAAAGTTTTTTTAGCTTACTTAAAGACAGAGGACCAACAGCCACAAACAACACCGCTTCTAATTCTGCAGATAGTTGAACACTCATACGCGTGCCGCCGTTATGTGAATATCATCAAAATGATTTCCTTGATTCAGGCTTACCTGCCTTTGCTTTACTAGCTCAAGCAGCGCTAAAAAATGAACAATGCGCTCACCCTTTGGCGCAGATTTTTTCATTAACTTTGAGAACTTCATTTTTTTTCCAAGAGACAGCATTTCTCTTATTATTCCGATTGACTCTTCTATTGAAATTACTTTTTCTACACGGATACGCTCTACCACAGCCTTTTTCTTTGCGTGCGCTGCAACAATGCTCTGCATTACTTGTTCCAAAACGCCACCGCTGATATGTTTTGGTGGCGCAAAGACACCCGTTAAAGGCGCCTTTTGCCTTAAATAACTCACATGCTCAGAGGTAAAAAGCTTTTCTAAATGCGCTGCAGCATCTACAAAACGCTTATAAGCTCTTAGTTGATCCTCAAGTGACTGCTCCTCCTCTTCAATTTCTATCTGAGGCAACATTTTTTTAGACTTGATCCAAACCAGTTTTGCAGCAACCACAAGGAAATCTGCAATTTCATCTGTCTGAGAGTCATCCAGCTGCTCCACGTATCTAAGATACGTATCCGTGACGGTAGATAAGCTCAACTCTGATATGTCCAAATCTTCTTTTTCAATCAAACCCAAAAGCACATCAAGCGGACCTTGAAATTGTACCGTTTGGACCGTAAACATTATAGAGTAATTAGTAACTAGTAACTGGTAACTCGCTTTTTAGTCAAACTTTATACCAAGCTCCTTAAGAGATTTTGGATCAAGCGGTCCGGGAGCCTCCATAACAGAGGTATTCCCAGAACCCGTCATAGGGAATGCCACCACTTCTCTTAGGTATTTCTCTCCCGTGAGGTTCATAAGATTGCGCTCTACCCCAAGCGCAATGCCACCATGCGGAGGCGCACCATAAGAAAAGGCCTCTATCATATGACCAACAGAATCATCCGTTTGCTCCTGAGTATAACCCATCACTTTATAAACCGCCTCTAGTATCTGCGGCTCATGCGCTCTAATGCTTCCACCGCCAGACTCATAGCCGTTGCACACAATATCGTATTGACTCGTCAGGATTCCCTCTATGTTTCTGCCGGCAAGCAAATCCTCACGAAATTCCGGAAGTGGATTTGAAAATGGATTATGCGTAAACGTCCAGCCGCCCTCATCCGTCTTCTCAAAGAAAGGAAAATCTATAACCCAGGCGTAGGCCAGCACATTCCCAGCAGCCTTTTCTTCTTCTGTTCTCAAATCAAACTTATCATCTCCGTATTTTTCCATGGCGTCTTTATATGCAATTCTTGGCCACGGTTTTTCTTTTACCGTAAACCCAAGATCCTCTACCACTTTGGTCATCATTTTCTCTATCAAACTCATCACATCTTCTCTTTTAACAAAAGACATCTCAATATCTACTTGTGTGTGCTCAAAACCGCGGTCAGCTCGTGGATCTTCATCTCTGAGCGCGCGTGCTATCTGAAAATATCGTTCAAATCCTGCCACCATAAGAAGTTGCTTGTACTGCTGCGGAGATTGCGGTAGCGCAAAGAACTTTCCAGGTTGGAGCCTGGATGGAACCACAAAATCGCGTGATCCCTCTGGCGTAGCCTTAGACAAAAGCGGCGTTTCTATTTCTTTAAAATGATTCTCAAACAAAAAGTCTCTGCATCCTTTCACAAAGTCGCTACGCAGCACGATATTTTTTTGCATCCGCGCGGTGCGCAAATCCAAATATCGGTACTTTCCACGTGTCTGCTCGTTTATATCCGCCGTGTCCTTTGAAATCTCAAAAGGTGGTGTTTTCGATTTGTTAAGTACTACCACACGCTTAGCCAAAATCTCTATTGTTCCGGTAGGTAAATTTTTATTTACTTGTTTTTCTCCTCGCGTCTTTACCTCTCCTTCTATTTCTACTACAAACTCATCTCTGAGTGTTGGCAAAAGCTCTTGTGAACTCTCATCTAACTCTGAAGGGACCAAAACAACTTGCGCAACGCCAGAGATGTCCCGCAAATCCACAAAAACAACTTTTCCCATATCACGCCGAGCATTAACCCAGCCTTTTATCAACACTTTTTCTCCTTCTTTTTTAGTTGTGTCTAGTATTAATGTTCTGTCCATACGCACTGTAGTCTATCAAAATCAACGGTTATGAGCAATAAAAAGACCCGCCGTTGCTGACGGGTAAACGTTAGGCTGCCGGTTCAACATCACCAGAGGGATCAGGTGGCGGAGTAGCACTCCAATGCGGTGCGTTGCTCAAATCGGGTACCGTATCAAGCGTAGCGCTCCGCTGCTCCAGATTATCTGGAATTTCATTGCGCAGATGCAGCAGATACGCCCTAAAGGCACCAACTACAGCCATAAAAATGGCATGCATGGTTTGAACAGAATCTGCTTTTCCCTCAAACACTCTTTTTCCATCGGTATAGCGCATGGTAGCAACAGCCTCACCTCTGAGCCCCAACTCTGAAGGTGAAGACTTTGCTTCAAATGGCGCAGGCATGGGATAGAAATCGGTAAGCAACAGCGGCGCGTGCGGAAAAATCTCCATCAGCGCGCATCGTACAGCGCTGTCCATGGCCTCGATCTCTCCAACACCATCGCGCGAGTGTTTGATTTCTCTACTTCCCGCACGCAAAACAATAAACACATTCACACGAGAGTTACTTGCCACCCCGTTCTTCTTTTTCTTGCGGCCCTTCCTACGAGCCCTAATGTCGTAATCCCCTACTTCAAAAAGTTCAAAAGCCTCATCGGTCATTAGACCCCCTTAAGTTGGCGAAACTCTAGCATAGCAACAAAGCTAGAAAGCCGCAAGTCTCCCGCTCTAAGGCTACCTAGAAAGCAGCTCGAATTCCCCAAAGGACTCCCTCTCAAACCCCTCAAAACCGTCTTGCTTGCCGCGTGGGACAATCCACTGATCGTAATCTCTTGCCAAATAATGATTTCTGTTTTCGCTGGTGATAACACGAACATCTCTGTTTGATCTATAGTAATAATACCAATGCCAAGAAGGTAATGCGCGTCCAAAATTCCAATTTTGTGTTTCATATACAACCAATGGAGTGGTTTCCTGCGTATAGAGCGAATCAGAAACAGCTCTTTTTTCATTTGTAGTCTCATCCCAATGAGGCAGCTGAATGCCGTAAAAAACCAAAAGAGCCACCACACCAACCGTTGCAAAACCGCGCGGACTTCCCTTAATGGCAAGCGCGGAACCAGAGACAAGAAACAGCGCCGGTGCCACACCTAAGACATACCAATTCAATTTTGTTTGCATAACCATAAGCGCGATGCCAAATAAGACAATCCAACTAAAAAGCAAAAAAATAGATGCAGAAAAATGCTTTCTCTGAAGCCTTTTTGGCCACGCCAGCGCCGCAGCATATCTACCACCCCAAAACAAAATCATAAGAGCAGATGCAATGGTCACAAACGGAACAGTCTTCCATAAATAATGCCCATAAAACCACCACTGCCCGGTGTGTCCCTGCAGAGGACCATTAATTCTAGAGAAAAACTGCTCAAGTATATAGATGTCAACAAATTGCTGACCGTAAATCTTCCACGCAAACAAATGCCACGCTCCGCCGATTATTAAAGCTGCGCTTGCCCAAAGCACCCAGTAATACCAATGGTAGCGGACGGCTAACTTTTGCTTTCTCACCACACTTTTTACATACAGCAAAAGGTGGGTAAAAAGTGGTATTAAAACAGCAAATAACCCAAGAGCGCCCCTGGTAAAAATAGACAATCCAGCCGCAATTCCAGACAAAACAAACCACGCAGGGGCATCCTCCCAACTTCTTACGTAGCAGTAGAGTGCTAACAAAAACCAGAATAAAAAGAGAACATCGTGATCTGCAGATCTAGCCATATGATAATCCAAAAAAAGCGGAGAGAGCGCAAAGAGCAAAGAGGTCCAAAGGCCGACAAACCAAGAAAAGAGCCGCCTGCCTATGCCATACAAAAGCAAAATAACTCCTATTCCCGCAAGTGCCGGGAAAAAACGCGCTGCAAACTCTGTAAAACCAAACCATTTAAAACTAGCGGCCTGAAACCAAAAAGGCAAAAGCGGCTTTTCCATCCAATCCTTGCCCATTAATTTCATATGCAGATAATCTCCAGACCTTACCATCTCTGCGCTTATGTTAGCGTAAATTCCTTCATCCCAATCGTGAAGCGGCGCATCTCCCAATCTATAAAATAAAATAAAAACCGATACTAGAAGTAGTATCGCGGCGGGTAGTAAATAGCGTACTCTATCAAGAAGACTCATGGAGAAAGGGAGGCAAAGGGAGTGATTTTTCTAAAACGTACTGCGCTTGCTTATGCCAATCAGACAAGCGCTCCGATGGGCGCGTATTATACCCTAAAACAGCTAGAAGTTTCCAGAGCAAGACACCTTGCAATACGTAGGCCTGACTCTCGTCAATAGTATCAAGAGTTTCCAAAAATTTTCTTAACAATAAAAATAGTTGCTTATCTTGCTGCTGTACTTTAATAATCTGTGAAAATAATCCCAATACATAAAGCGCAATCATACTCTTGACATAGCTATTTCTTACATTACGGTGATACCTAAGAGGTTCAACAGTAAGCAATCTATAACCCTGCCTACCTTTATGAAGATGCGCATAACACAATACACCAGGCTCTAGTCGGGTAGATTGCTTGCTGGCAATTTTTTTTACCCCCACTACTTTAGCAACCACAAACCCTTTTTGCAGGGTAAACATAAAAATTCGCTGATCATTCTCCTTGAAATCTTCCCTTTTTAAAACTATAGCGTTAACCACTTGACAAAAAAATTAAAATATCCTATGGTATGTATAATCACACAGGAGGTGATGTGGGACTCACCAGAAGAGAACTTCCAGCGATCAGAAATAAAGCGCGAAGACAAGAAGAGCGTAGACAACGAATGCCCACAAAAAATGGTATTCAAAGAGTACTTGCCGCCAATCTAGTTGAGAGTATTGAACTCGCATTCAATGACTATAACCATTCATTCATGATGCGCAAGAATCTACCAGCTGCGATGACCGCCGAAACAGCCGAAACGGTAGCGAAAGCGTATAGAGAAAACGGATGGAAAGCGCAAATCGAAACTCGTCACGGAGTAAAGCAAATCGTCATAAGATAAAGACCGAGGCGCAAGCCTCTTTTTTAATACAACGCATCAGCATAATTCTGAGCTATCATCACCGCTGCCGCACTGTCTATATCCACACCAGCCTCTTTTGCATACCGCTGCGCCTCTGCGGTAGAGAGACGCTCATCTATAGTATCCACCTCCCACGGCGTCTCTTCGCGCAAAAAATCTACAAAAACCTGAACACGCTCTGCCTGTGGTCCGCGTGTTCCATCCATTGAAAGCGGCATTCCCACTACAATTTTGCTGATATTTTTTTGCTCGACAAAAAATTCTAAATCTGTCCTAAGATTCCATTTGCCAGAATTGGTTATAGTATCAAGTGGCACAGCAGTAGTAGTCCCCTCCGGAACAAGCGCCAAACCAACATTTTTTTCACCGTAATCAATTGCGAGAATGCTCATAGGCTTGTATAGTAACACTACTATGCCAAAAAAGAAAAATAGAGACATCCAAAAAGGCTACACCAAGGCCCAAACCATTGCTAAATTGCGCCGTCTTGCAGACGCCATGGAGGCCGGCAAAGCGTATAGAATACAAGTGGCAGGAGAGCGGGTTTATATTCCCGCAAAAACCAATTTTAACATTGAACACGAAAGAGAGGGCAACAACGAAGAAGTAGAATTTCAGTTCACCTGGAAGAACTAAGAAACGCCCTGCTAGACGGGGCGTTTTGTTGCCACAATCGGCTCACCATCTGTCACAATAATAGTGTGCTCAAAGTGGGCACACAGAGATCTGTCTGTTGGCACCACCGTCCAGCCATCTTCTGCGGTTTCTATTTCATGTGTGCCTAAAGTTATCATAGGCTCCAAAGCAAGAACCATTCCTGGTTCTATTTTTATATGCTCCAATGCTGCGTTGTAATAATTTGGTATTTGCGGTGGCTCGTGCACTTTGTAACCCACTCCGTGACCTACCATGCCGCGCACTATACCGTATCCAAACGGCTTTATGTAATCTTCTATTGCTTTTCCGATGTCTGCAATAGAATTTCCAGGCGCCGCTGCCGCAATTCCGCGTTTTAAGGATTCTTGAGTACGCTGCAAAAGCAACTGCGTTTCTTTATCAATAGGACCAACCGCAACCGTTAGCGCGGTGTCGGTAAAAAACCCATTCTTGGCTGGATACTCCATGCCAATGTCAATGCTGAAGATATCCCCGATTTTTAATTCTTTATCTCTGTCTGCAATCCCATGAACCAACTCTTCATTTACACAGGCGCAAATAGTTGAAGGAAAAGGCGAATCTGTAGGTCTAGATTTATAACCCTTAAAAGCCGGCCTTCCGCCAGCTTCTATAATCAAGCGCTCAGCCTGCTCATCCAATTCCCTGAGCGTCACACCAGGCGCCACCATTTTTGAAAGTTTTAACAAAATGGCGCCCAATTTCTTGCCACCCTCTGCAATAATTTTTAGCTCTTCTTTTTTCTTTACCATGCTCATACCTTTTTTGCTACTGCTTCCAGTCTCTTGTATACATCCTCCACGCTCCCATGGCCATCCACTTTTTGAAACACGCCTTTTTGGGTATAGAAATCCCTCAAAGGCTGCAGCGTTTCATTTCCCATTTGCTCAAAACGTTTTTTTGCCACCTCCGGATCATCGTCTGCCCTATGCTCTTTTTCCATTCTTCCTTTTATTCTATCCCAAGACTCGTCTGTTGAAAGCGCCAGCTCCGCAGCAACCACTTGATCCGTTACACCGCTGCGCTCAAAATGATTCCAAAATGCTTCTGCCTGATCTGCATTACGAATTGCTCCATCCAAAATAACATTATTATCATCCGCAAGCAGAGCATCTAGGGCCCCAAAAGAAATTTTAAAAATAAAAGAATCCGGCACCATACCGCCTTCTGACATAATCTTTAATGCTTTGCTTGTCTCATCATCTGGATCCGGAATATCTTTGAGTGATCTAAGCAAATCCCCCGTAGACAAGTGAGCAAAATCTAATCGTTCATGCAAAAGCTTTGCCTGCGTACCCTTACCACTGCCAGGAGGGCCAAATAATATTAAAATCATAAATAAGTATCTCCGATCAGTGAGAGGCGGGATCCCTCCACTTCGCTGCGCTCCGGTCGGGATGACATACGTTAGGCAAACAGCTTAGCAATAAATGCAATATAGATCAAGAGCATGATTGCGCCATTCCACCGGTGGTAACTTTTTGAGATTCCAGAGAAAGCCATAAGTATGGTTGCAATTATGAGCACCGGAATACCAAGGGTAAAGATTACTCCTTCAATAACCGTTGGTCTGAGTAGCCCCACAATACCTCCAATAAAAAACATGTTCATTAAATTGCTGCCAATTATGTTTCCAATAGCTAATTCAAACTTTTTAGCTTGCGCGGCTCGGATAGATACCACCAATTCTGGAAGGCTGGTACCCAAGGCAACGGCGGTAACAGCCACAATGGCAGAAGGAATATGCAAAATCTCCGCAATGTTGGTGGCAGATCTCACCGTGAACTCTGCGCCCAAATATATGCCAATCATGGTTGCCACAATAAGAAGCAGATTTCTTTTTAGATTGGCGCGCGCTTGTTTTACACTTTCATCTACCGTTGTTCTTACTTCTCTCTCTTCATTTCTACCAGCAACAGCATACCCAAGATAGGCACCTAATCCACCCAAAAGCGTCAGCGCCTCAAAAGAGGAAACGCTCCCATCCCATATAGTAAAAAGCGTGAGCGCCGTACCACCAACAAGTAGCGGCAAATCTTCTTTTATGATGTCTCGCTCTACTTTAACCACGCCTGCAACAAGAGTGGCCAACCCCAAAATAAGTAAAATATTGGCTATGTTTGATCCTAAAATATTCGCCCAGACAAAAGCATGATCACCTTTAAGCGTAGCTAAAAGACCGGTAGCAAACTCTGGCATGCTGGTTCCCAATCCCACAATAGTAACACCAACAATAAAAGGCGGGATACGCACGGCAATGCCAACCTCCTCTGCTGCTTCTGTAAAAAAATCAGCGGATTTAACCAAAGCCAACACGGCAAGTACAAATATTATTATCCACATCCATATCATGCAATCTATTATAACAAAAAACCGGCCTTTTGAGGGGCCGGCAAAACTTAAACTGCTTGCTCGGCGGCTTTTTGAGCGGCGTCCACGACACCTCTGATGCCAATACGCGACCTTTGTGGTTCTTCCTGCGGCTCTTCTGGCTCTTCGTCCTCATCCCAACGCATATCCCACACTCGTGGGAGCATGCAGCCAATTCTGCCAACAAGATCCCTGTGAGCGATCAGCTTTTCTCTCTGATAAGACTCCGTTGACCCAACCTGCCATGTCTGTTCCACGGCTCCTTCATTCCACAACTCTAGCAAAATGTCATATTGAGGAACGATTCCCTGCAAATCCACAAACATCTGCTCAAAGTATTCCCGCAGTGCCTTGGCATGCTTGGAGCGCCCAAGACGCTCCTTGTCCAGCTTGATTCTCTCAAGTACGGTAAGCACGTGAGCGGCAAAATAACCGGTCAACGCTTCCTGCGCATTCAGCACCATTCGCATATGGCCTACTGATTCAAACCGCTCAACAAGAGGCAAGGAGTGGTGCGGGGAGTCGTAGTTTATACGCTCTCCATTGCAATCCTCAAAGTAATAAGGCCCTGGATAATCCCCTACAAGTGTCCAGTCCTCTGATGCTGCACCAAAGACCACGTTCTTGGAAAACCAGCCACCAACATTAAACCCGACGATAAGTGAATTTGATGCAACATCAGAGGTAAGCTCAATGCTTCTGTGACCGTGAGCCGCCCCGTCTTCATCCAAAAACACGTAACAATCCCGATTTTTCCTTAGTATGTTTACCCTCACAAAAGAAGAAGCGATCAGCGCATTAAAAAGACATAGAATAATGCCAACCACAAACAACAAAAGGCAGATCAAAGAAACAAACGATTTTAAAGCGTGAGGTCTAATCGCTGGCACGCTCCCGCCAATTAGAAAGAGCAAGACCCAACAGACGACAAGAGCAAAAATAGAGCCAAAAAAAGCTACTTTTGGAACACCCGGAGCACCACCGCCCACACACTGATCACATTGTCTAGGAAACCTCATCACTCCTCCCTTAACTTAGCAGCCAAATACTGCCAAGCAGAAAGTGTCAAAGACAGCCTTGCCAAAGGCCAATCTGTCTAGGACATGAGCCATGCCACACGCTGGCACTGCGCGACGCCTCTTTGGCGCACAAGATCATGCTAGCACATATAGGCACCAGCGTCAATAAAAAAACCGGCCTTTTGAGGGGCCGGGGTAATTTATGCTGCGCGGCTAGCTTTTTTTGAGACAAAAGATCTCAGCCCTGCTAGCTTTAGCCGATTGTGCGCCTCCTCAGAGGTAATGCTTTGCTCGCTGAGCTTTTGGGCTACAGCGGCCAGCTCTCCAAGTTGACTAGCGGTTAAATGATCGTATTTATTTGAGCAGACAAATCTGCTGATAACACACCACGCGCTGCCTTCCACGGTGGCAACACTGTGGCGCCTGCACATTTCCTTGGCGAACTCCCCTACTTGCCCATAGCGAGCCAGGGCGCCTGAATCGCACGCTTCCAGAATAGCCACTGTTGCCAGCTTCTCGGCCATCCGCTGGAGCGTGATCATGCGTCAGTCCTCGCTGGGCTCCTCAGAGCCTTCGGACTCATCATCGTCGTTGCCATCGTCTTCACCGCCGTTGTCGTCACCACCCTCATCGTCGCCGCCGTCGTCACCGCCAGCGTCTTCTTCAGAGCCTTCATCGTCTCCGCCATCGCCGGTATCCTCTTCAGGCTCGTCTTCACCGTCACCACCCTCACCTTCACCGGCGTCTTCCTCGGGATCATCTTCGCCACCTTCGCCTTCATCGTCGGCGCCATCTTCTCCATCGTCGCCACCTTCGTCAGAGTCAGCGTCGTTGTCATCAGCAGCGGGCTCATCGTCTCCGCCGCTTTCTTCTTCATCGTCGCCACCTTCCGGATCCCCGTCGTCTTCCGGGTCATCTTCCTCAGGCTCATCTTCAGCCTCGGGCTCTTCAGCAGGATCCTCATCCTCATCGGGATCGTCTCCACCGCCGTCAAGCTCGTCAGCAAGCGCAAGAGCCTCAGAGGCAAGATCTCGCAGCCGGTCTGCTACGCTCGGCGCGTCGTCGGACTCGTCATCCGGCGGATCGTCATCACCACCAGCGTCATCGTCATCTCCGTCGTCAGAATCATCATCACCATCATCATCGCCGCCGTCATCACCGCTAGGCTCATCGTCGCCGTCAGAATCGTCACCGCCGTTTTCATCCTCCTCACCTTCGCCAGCGTCTTCGCCAGAATCATCGCCACCACCGTTATCGTCCCCGCCGTCTTCACCGGCGTCATCATCGTCATCAGATCCGTCACCGGCATCATCGTCGGAGCCACCGTCGTCTCCGCCGTTTTCGTCTTCACCGTCATCGCCGTTTTCATCATCATCGTCTGAATCAGCGCCAGACTCATCTTCACCGTCGCCGCTGCCATCACCGTCACCGTTGTCCGACCCTTCCTCGGACCCCTCGCCATCCTCTCCACCAGAGGATCCCTCGCCCTTGTCGTCACCACCCGAGTCACCGTCGGCGTCCGTTTCGCCAGACTCTTCAGGCTGCTGCTCTTCCCCGGCGTCCTCCTCGTTGCCGGGCTCTTCGGAGACCTCCACGGTCCCATCAAGTTCACGCGGCTCACCTAGCATTAGCACACTCCTGTCCTTGGCCGAAGCCGTTGAAAAGGGTCTTGGCTTGCGCCAGACACAACTAAGTGAATAATACACCTCCGCCAAAAGAAAAACAAGAAAAAAAGCATACTTATGCACAATTTATTGACAAAATGGCCGCACTAATGCATACTTCAAGTAACAACTCCACAGGAGGCACCATGCGCAAGACGAACAACCAGAACCGCATCATCTACCCTGGAATCATCTTCGGCGGCATCAACAAGCCAGATGGCGGACGAATCATCTGCGGCGGCATCGGCCAGCCCATCGATGGACAGACCAAGCTGCTACTCATCTAGCACAACCAGGTGCTCGGAGATCCTCGTGGTCACTGAGTTGCGGGCAAGCCCTCGCTTGCCCGTTTTTTTATTCCGAACTCTTGACAAAAGCGGTGCTACGTGTTATACTGTTTGGTCGGAGAAGGTACTTTTTTTCCTAGGAGGAAACGTGAGCGCAAACGCAAACTCATGTATCAGCCTTACTATTGCCTTGTGCAAAGGAGGCGGAGCCTTTAATCCAGGGTGTAGACACTGCAGACGCATCAAGCAAATCACTGAGGAGCGAACTGTTGAATTTCTTCCCGTCGGCTACTGGCCAGAGGGAGACCCTCAAGAGGAGCCACAGAAAAGGCAACAAAATGAAGTGTTCCTGGACTGGGGTCGCTTTACCTTCTTGAAAGGTCTTGCAGCACTACACAAAATTGTAGACATGGAAGCTCTTGGAACCAGACAGCGCGGACGATATCGCGCCTTCGTGGTACAAGCACCATCTGGGAACATCATTGCTTTGTTGGAGTCGTTAGAGTCCAACAACGCTTTGTACGTCTTTGTCGCTGACGAAGAAGAGCGGTGGATTGACTTGGCAACGCAAACCAAGTGGCAGGTGCTCAACAGCGGCAACGATCTGTTTGTGCGTCGTATCTTCCACACGGATACCTGGGAAAATCGCGTTAAAAAATACCTGATGGCAGCGTAAATCTGCCGGCTCCGAGCTTTTTCGGGGCTTTTTAGTACCAACCCTTGACAGAATTACGGTGGCACTGTATACTAATACAGCGAGTAAGGAACAATTCGACGTATCCGTGAGAGCGAAGCTGAAAAGGGAACTGGCCCACGCTTTGCCCGCAACCTGTCTAAACGTTAGATAAGGTGCGAAATCCAGCCCAGCCCACCTAGTGGGCAACGGGAAAGATGCGCTAAACTTAGCAAAAAGTTTTGATACGTCGCCTAAATAGGGCGATTTTTATACCCCCATATTTCGGCGACTACACCATTTTTTTGTAAAGTCGCATAGCCGCATCCTTCTATAACTGCGGTTTTTTTGACCGCAAAATCTGCCTTAATCCTACAAGGACAAGGTGGATTTCATGGGAAAGATACTAGAACTGCTCTTCAGCTCTTTACAACTCAAACACAAAAAAGGACATAGAATGCCTGAAAAGACAGTGAAAAAGAAAGCGAACGGAAAAAAGCAAGAAATTAAGGCAGGACCACTCAAAAGCAAAGATGCCTTAGAAGCACTTGGTGTGCTGGGCAGAAGCCTTGGTCTTATTGATGCAACGCATGTGCACGAGCTCATTGCGCAAGAATTAGATGCGCCTCTAGTGGCAAAACTGGTACTTCCGCATCTTCCACCCAGGGACGTTCTTGAGATACATCAAAACAAAAGCAAGACTATTGAACTTAAGGGCGTACAGCACTACAAGTTTCCGCTTCTTGTAAAGATACTTGCTGCTAAGGTGCACGTCTTGTTGGTCGGGCCTCCCGGAACGGGAAAAAGTACCGCTGCAATGCTAGCGGCAAAGGCACTTGGTAGAGGATTTGAGGCAATTTCTGTTGGACCACAAACCAGTAAAGCAGATCTTCTTGGCTACAAAGACGCCAATGGAAATTACCATAGTACGGCGTTTACACGAGCTGCAAAAGAAGGAAAAATCCTTAACCTTGACGAGCTAGACGCAGGACATCCCGGCGTTTTGACCATTATGAACGCGGCACTTGCAAACGGTGTTCTCAGCACACCTGAAGGGACCTTTGAGGTTCACCGTGACTTTGTGGTTATTGCCTGCGCCAATACATGGGGCACAGGCGCAAATAGGATTATGGTTGGCAGAAATCAACTAGACGGCGCAACGCTGGATAGATTTGCTAACCTGTATTGGCCCGTAGACGAAGCCCTTGAGGCAGTGCTTTCCGGACAAAAAGCTACTCCTCAAAAGTTAGACATTTCTGAGGGCGGCACATGCCCAAAGGAAGAATGGCTTTCCTTTATCCGCCAGATACGTGAAGTCTTGGACAATCAAGGTATCCGTCATATTGTCTCGCCACGCGCCACCCTTAATGGCAGAGCGTTATTTGATCAGGGAATTGGGAGAGCTCTAGTTGAAGAGCTGGTTATCTGGAAGGGTCTAGATCAGGACACACGCATTCAAGTGCTCAACAATCTAAAATAGCCGGCTTGAGAAAAAGCTTCAAAAAAATAGGTCATAGAAAAGTATTAATTAGAGAATTTGAGAATCTCACAGATTTTCTCAACTTTGCAGAAAATAAAAAACTCAAGCAATGCCCCAAAGACATCAGATCTTCTGAGGGTATTTACAGACCAGAATGGCACGGAACACCAAATCTTGGAGCCGCACTCTTACTAGCAAAAAATGGCTGGCTTGAAGGGTACCGTAGCTTAGCTAAAGCGACCAATGACATACAAGTTGATCTTCCAACATTGGCTCAAGAGATGCAAATACGCTTTGCTCAGACAGGTGATGAGGTGGATGTGGGTAGATTTCTGGACAACGAACCAGAACACTTTGTTTCATTTCCGACGGAAGACAAAAACCCTCAGACAGGAAGAATACTGCGTCTTGGCATACAAGTATCATTCGCTTCCAACACCACCATCTCCTCATTATTGCTCAGGAGTGCCGCCATTTGCTTGCTAGTAGATATTCTTGAAATGCTTAACTACCGGCTTGAGGTTGATGTGATCTCATCAAGCAGCATGGGTGATAACTGCGGCTGTCTGTACAGAATCCCCGTTAAAACTGCCATGCAGCCATTAAATAGATCTAAAATTGCCTTTACGTGCTGCCACCGGTCTATGCTCAGACGCATTATCTTTGCAGCAAAAGAGAACGAAGAATTTGCATTTGGCCAATGGGGCTCAAGCACCTATGGATCTTCTGACACTTTCTTTGAGGCTGATCTGTATGATATTTCAGTCTGGGGAACCAAACGTGAATTTATGCGGTTTGCTGATACCAAAAGGGCGCTTGAATATGTCATGAGTAAGCTCTCAGGCATACAAGCAATCAGCCCGACGCGGACGTCGGACTGATCTAACAAAAAAACTCGGCTTTGAGTAAAGCCGAGTTCTTTCGTAAAAGATATTGTTTTACAGTTTGTCGTACTCCCGCATAGTCAGCTGAGATTCTATCTGTTTCATGCTTTCAATGGCCACACCTACCACAATTAGAAGGCTGGCTCCGCCTAGTGCTAACGATGTGGTTCCTGTAACTTCTTGCACAACGAGTGGCAGGACGGCAATTAAAGATAGAGCGAGGGCTCCAAAAAAGAGAATTCTGTTAGATATTGTTTTTAAATACGTAGCGGTTTCTTTTCCGGGACGAATTCCGGGGATAAAGGCGCCTTGCTTCTGCAAATTTTCTGCCACACGATCCGGATGGAAGATAACGCTGGTGTAAAAATAGGTAAAACCAAATACCAAACCAAAATACAAAATACCGTAGATAGTCTGATTCTGAAAAATATCAATAGTCCAAAAGGCAAAATCTCTAATCCATTCTGTTCTGGCTCTTATGAAAAACTGAGCTAGCATTGGTGGGAATAAAATAACAGAGATGGCAAAGATAATAGGAATCATTCCGGCGCTGTTTACGCGCAACGGCAAATGGGTTTTCACGCCACCAGCCATACGCCCTCCACCGCTAATTCTACGCGCGTGAGAAATAGGAATCATACGCTGCCCTTCATTAAGAAGCACCACGCCAATAATGGTGATAACACCAATGATGCCAAAAAGTATCCAGTTAACCATCTGAGACCTATCAAACGTCACATAAGCGTTGCGCAATGCCGTTGGCAATCCCGCAATAATACCAGCAAAAATCAAAAGCGATATACCGTTTCCAATATTTTTTTCTGAAATAAGCTCTCCTATCCACACCAAAAACATGGTTCCAGCCGTAACCGTAAGCATGATAATCATCAGCTTCATGGCGTTTACGTCTTCTATAATAGGAAGAGATGACTGCCTCAAAAGTGCCAGTGTTCCATACGCCTGAATAAACGCAAGCGGTACGGTAAGCATGCGTGTCCACTGGTTTATTTTTCGCTGACCACTCTCTCCTTCTTTTTGCAGCTCTTCTAGGCTTGGTACAATCATGGCCAAAAGCTGGAATATAATGCTAGAGGTAATATACGGCCCCACACCAAGCATGATCACTGAGAAATTCTCTAACGTTCCACCAGAGAATAGGTTCAAAAGGCCAAAAATTTGATTACTACTAAAAAACTGGCGCAAGTTTTCAAGATTTACGCCAGGAATGGGTATGTGTGCGGCGATTCTAAAGATAATAAGCATGGCAATAACAAAAGCTATGCTGTTGCGCAGTTCCGTTGCGTTCCAAATCGCTCTTAATTTTTTTATTACTGAATCCATTTTTTAGTAACTCGTAACTAGTAACTTGTAGCACTCACGGAAAAATCTTACTTTTCCAATTACGAGTTACTAGTTACTAATTACAATATTTCCGCCCGCAGCCTCTATAGCTGCCTTTGCGCCAGCTGTTGCGCTGCAGCCTGAGATTACCAATTTCTTGGTTAGTTTACCACTACCAATGATTTTTACGCCATGTCTGATACTTTCAGCCAGTCCTCTTTTTTGAAGTTTTATAGCAGTTACAGTTGATCCCTCTGCAAAAGCCTCATTAAGCTGCGCAAGAGTAACATTTACTGGCTTAATTTTTCCACTCTTAAAACCTCTGTGCTTTGGCACACGTTGCAGCGTCTGTTTAAATCCGCGTAACTTAAGACCGCCTCTGCCACCAGATCTAGAGCGCTGACCCTTCAGTCCACGCGTTGCATACGTTCCTTTTCCAGAAGCGTTACCGCGTCCTACGCGAACTTTTTTATCAGAAACGCCTTTTCTTTTAATTGTTCCAACCGTTAGTGCCATATAATTATGCCGCTACTTTTTCCTTAGTTTCAGGCGCTGGAGCTTGCGCTTTCTTTTTGGGCGCCACCATGGGCGCGCGCAAAGATTGCAATGCTTTAAGTGTAGCTCTTACAATATTAATCTTGTTGTTGCTTCCCATTATTTTGGATGATGCAGACTCAATACCAGCCAGGGCAAAAACCATGCGCACGGGCCCACCAGAAATTAAACCACTGCCTTTTGGCGCGGGCTTTAGCAATACCTTTGCTGCGCCAAATTTTCCTATTACTGCGTGCGGAATAGTGCCATTAACAGATGTTACCGTAAACAAATTCTTCTTTGCCTGGCGTGTAGCTTTTTCAATAGCGATCTGAACATCTTTTCCTTTAGCGGTTCCTTCTCCCACACGTCCTTTTCTATCACCAACCACAATACAGGCTCTAAAAGAAAGCTGTTTACCACCTTTGGTAACACGCGTTACGCGGGACAAATCAATCATTTGTGAGTCAAACTCATCCTTTGGTCTGTCCGGGCGTCGGCCACGTCTTCCGCCACCACGTCTTTGGTTGTTTTGCTGTGGTTTCATATTTAAAATTGCAAACCGCCTTTGCGCGCTCCGTCTGCCAAAGCCTGCACACGGCCGTGATATTTATATCCGCTTCTATCAAACACAATGCCACTGATTCCCTTTTCTTTTGCTAACTTTGCCAGCTCTGCTCCTACAGAAAATGCCTTTGCTTGTTTTCCCGTAAGCTCGCCCGCATCAACATCGGCTACTTTTTTTGCATTTACCGATACCAACGTTTTGCTATTTTCATCATCAATAAGCTGCACAAACATACCGCGCAAGGTGCGGGAGATACTTAGCCTTGGACGATCCGCGCTTCCCACTATTTGGCTGCGGGAACGTGCTTTGCGCCTCTGTGCTCTGCGTTGTTTCTCTATTGCTTTCATATATTTATGCCTTTGCAGCAGTCTTACCAGCTTTACGCCTTATCTGCTCGCCCTCATATCTAATACCTTTTCCCTTATAGGGCTCTGGCTTTTTAATTTTTCTAATCTGAGCGGCCACCTCACCAACCAATTGCTTGTCTATTCCAGAAACCGTAATACTGTTTTTTTCTACCGATACGCTGATACCTTCCGGAATCTTAAACAAGACGGGATGAGAAAAACCAACTTTTAGCTCAATATCATTACCCTTGCTGGCCACTTTGTAACCAACACCGTGCACTTCTAGCTTTTTCTCATAACCTTCTGTAACACCTTGAACCATGTTGAGAAAAAGACTAGCAAAAAGTCCCCACAATGAACGCTGACTCTTATTCTCTGGCATCGGAACACTTACGCGACCCACGCCATCGGCAATATCAATACTAACAACAGGATGAAGCTCTTGCTTTAGCTCTCCCTTGGGACCTTTAACAACCAAAACACCCTCGGTCACCTGTGCGGTCACGCCTTGTGGGATAACAATTTCTTTTTTGCCAATTCTAGACATATATTCTTTTGAGTCATTCTGAGCGGAGCGAAGAATCTCGTTGAGTGGATTCCGTTTTTTGACGGGATCCTTCGCTTCGCTCAGGATGACGGGGGTGTTTAGTAGGCTTCGCAAATAACTTCTCCACCAAGACCTGCTTTTCTAGCTTGTTTGTTGGTCATAATACCCTTTGGTGTTGAAACTACTGCAATTCCGTAATCATTCAAAACAAATGGAAGCGTATCTTTTTTAGCGTACACTCTGCGCCCTGGCTTAGACACGCGCTGCAAGTGCTGAAGCGTTGGCCTTCTTCCTTTATACGCTATCTCTATTTTAATGGAGCCAAAGCGGTCTTCTATTTTTTCAACACTGCTCAAAAATCCTTCATCTTTTAAAACCTGAGCAATCTTAAACTTAACTTTTGAGTATGGCACAAGAGCCGCTGGCTTTTTAGCCATAGCAGCGTTTCTAATTCTTGTTAACATGTCTGCGATTGGATCTGTATACATATGTTTACCAGCTTGACTTTCTTATGCCAGGAAGCAAGCCTTCGTTGGCCATTTCTCTAAAGCAAATTCTGCACAATCCAAAGTCACGCATATAACTACGCTTTCTACCGCATTTCCAACAACGTCTAACATTCCGCGTGCTAAACTTCGGCTTTTTTTGCGACTTTGATTTTTGTGCTTCTGTTGCCATAATTATTTACTCTTTTTTGTCTTCTTTATAAAGGGAAATCCGATTGCGCGCAGCAGCTTTGTGCCTTCTTTATTATCTACTGCTGTAGTACTTACCGTAATTTGCAGGCCTTGTCCCAGATCTATATCCTGCGGGGTGGCTTCTGGAAAGGCTCCTACTTCTTTTAATCCATAGGTGTAGTTTCCGCGCCCATCAAATCCCTTTTTTGAAATCCCTCTAAAGTCTCTCATGCGGGGGAATACCACACGGGTGAGCCTCTCAAGGAAATCGTACATCCGTGGACCTCTCAGCGTAACTTGCATTCCTACCACTGCCCCATCTCTTAGCTTGAATCCTGCGATAGACTTTCTGGCCAGCCTTCTGGAAGGCTTTTGTCCGGTGATTCTGGCAAGCATTGCTTCTGTCTTATCCAGATAATCCTTTTCTTTATGATGCTTTCCTACTCCAGCATTAATTACCACCTTTTCTATCTTAGGAACAGCATTAATATTTTTGTACCCTAACTCCTCCATCAAAGATGGTACAATTTCTGTTTTGTATTGCTGTTTTAGGGTAGTCATATTACAAATCCTTACTACATTTTTTGCACACGCGCTTTTTGTCCTTTTTGGCGCCTTCATATCCAACACGCGTTGGCTTGTTGCAGGCTGGGCAAATTACTTGCACGTTAGACATAGACAATGGGGCTGGCAACTCAATGCGCTGGCCACTTTGCCCTTGCTGACGTGAGCGAATATGCTTTACTAAAATGTTTACCTTTTCAACCACTACTTTTTTGTCTTTTTGAAAAACCTGAATAACCTTCCCGGTTTTACCGCGATCCTTGCCTGCCATAACTTTTACATTGTCACCGGTTTTGATTTTCATATTCGTATTTGTCATCCTGAACTAGATTCAGGATCTCACAGTAAGACGCGCACGCTGCTACGATTTTCTGTGAGATCCCGGATCAAGTCCGGGATGACGGGATTTTATAGTACCTCAGGAGCCAATGAAACTATTTTCTGATATCCTTTATCACGCAATTCACGTGCCACAGGACCAAAAATTCTGGTTCCTTTTGGCTCGCCTGTTTCCTTGTTTACAATCACAGCCGCATTTTCATCAAATCTTATGTATGATCCGTCTTTGCGTCTTGTCTCTTTTCTTTGTCTTACAATAACCGCTCTTACCACCTCACCCTTTTTTACTAAGCCTCTGGGCGTGGCTTCTTTTACAGAGCAGGTAATAACGTCTCCAATGCGAGCATAACGCGGCTGAAAACCACCGAGAACCTTAATACACTTGAGCTTTTTGGCTCCAGTATTATCCGCCACTTTTAGCATTGTTTCTGCTTGAATCATATTCTATACAATACGCCAGCGTTTTAGCTTACTCATTGGGCGTGTTTCTTCTATCATAACTTGATCTCCCACAACTGCCGCTGATTTCTCATCATGCGCATGATATTTCTTGCTCACCGGGTATCGTTTTTTATAAACCGGGTGCAGCTTTTTTCGCTCTACCTTAACAACAGCGGTTTTACTTCCACTTATAGAAACTACGGTTCCAGCTAATCGCTTTCGCTTTGTTGTTTTTTTATCTGTCATACTTATGCTTTTTGACTCAATACCGTTTTAATACGCGCAATCTCTTTTTTCACAACCTGAAACTTATGATTCTGCTTAAGAGAACCACTGGCATCTGCAAAACGCAACTGCTCAAGTTCTGAGAGTTTATCAGCAAGCTCCACGCGAAGCTTATCAGCATCTAATTGTTGCAAGTCTGCAAAGCGCATATTATTTCATTATGTCATTCTGAGCGGAGCGAAGAATCTCGCTTTGATTGGATTCCGCTTCTTGGCGGGATCCTTCGCTTCGCTCAGGATGACTCTACGGTCATTTAGTTACAAACCTAACTTTCATGGGCAATTTGTGGCCTGCAAGCCTCATGGCTTCTTTTGCCAAATCTTCTGTCACACCATCCATCTCAAAGATGACGGTACCAGGCTTAACCACGGTAACATAGTGATCCACCGCTCCTTTTCCTTTTCCCATACCAACCTCTGCACCTTTTTTGGTGACAGGCTTGTCAGGAAAAACGCGAATCCACACTTTACCACCACGCTTAATGTAGCGTGTCATGGCGCGCCTAGCAGCTTCTATTTGTCTGCTGGTTAGCCATGCATAACTCTCGCTCTTTAATCCAAATGAACCAAAAGCTACCGTCGTAGTCCGAGTGGCTACACCTTTTTGGCGACGGCGACCTTTGTGCCATTTTCTATGTTTTACTTTCTTGGGTAACAACATATTACTTTTGCGCAGCAAGCGGATCCTGCCGCTCAAATACTTGTCCTTTATAAATCCACACTTTTACACCAATAGCACCGTAGATGGTTCTTGCAAAACCACTGGCGTAGTCAACATCGGCTCTCAGCATTGAAAGAGGAACCGTACCGGCTGAAAGTTTTTCTGTTCTAGCGATCTCCACTCCGTTAAGGCGTCCGGCAAGCTGAATTTTTACTCCCTTTGCGCCGGCTTTCATCACCTTACCAATTGAGTGCTTCATAACTCTTCTAAAGTGAACACGGCGCTCAATGTCAGATATGATCTGCTGCATTACTACCTGCGCGCTTGCGCCAGGGTTTTTAACTTCTTGCACATTCAAGCGCACCTTGGTCCTAAAACCAACAATTCTACGTTCAATGTGCTTTCTTACCAGCTCTATGCCCTGACCACCACGGCCAATAATAAAGCCTGGCTTTGCGGCAAAAATAGTTACCGTCAGATCTCGCGCAGAACGCTCAATCATAATGGTATCAATTCCTGCGTCCTTAAATTTACCGCGCAAAAAAGATCTAATCTTTGTATCCTGCTGTATTCTACCCGCGTAAGCTTGCTTATTAGAATACCACCGGGAAGGCCAGGTGTAGATCACTTGTGTGCGATGAATTTTGGGGTGAACTTTGTGTCCCATATATCTTATTTAGACTCTTTTTTTGACTCTTCTTTCTTTGTTTCTACAGCATCTGCATCTCTTTCAACTTTTGCTACCTGTTCTTTCTCTGCCACAGGCGCCGTCTTTTCTTCTTTCTTGGCAACCAACGCTGGGTCTACGTCTCCGCTGAGCACTATTTGGATATGTGATGTTCTCTTTCTTATCTTTCCGGCTCGTCCAAAGGCGCGCGGTCGCCATCTTTTGAGTGTTCTTCCGCCGTCTACTCTAATTTCTGCTATCTCTAATGTGTCTTTCTTTAGGCTATGATTATGAGTAGCGTTTGCTATAGCTGAGTTTAAAAGCTTTAATACTGGCTCTGCCGCTTTCTTGTTCAAAAAAGCTAATTGCCTCACCGCAACAGCGGCCTTTTTTCCTCTCACCGCATCTATCACAAGACGAACCTTCTTGGGGCTCATGTCTAGCCTTCTTAATTTTGCGGTTACTTTAGTCATATTTTTATTGACCCTTTGCCATCTTACCACCATGCTTTATGAACTTGCGGGTAGGAGAGAATTCGCCAAGCTTGTGCCCCACCATATTTTCTTCTACATACACTTCAATATGATGACGCCCATTGTGTACTCCAAAACGCATTCCCACCATCTCTGGCGTAATAGTACTTGCCCTTGCCCACGTCTTTATGGGTTTATTGTCGCCCGCTGCCTTTGCTTTTGTTACCTTCTTTTGCAGCTTTGCGTCAATAAAGGGTCCTTTTTTTAGACTTCTACTCATAATTTTTTGAGGCGTCAGGCATTAGGCATTAGGCATTAGTGTTGCTGATAGATAATGCTCTACCCACTTTCACTACTGCCTGATGCCTAATGCCTTTTTCTATTTTCGTTTCTTAACTCTGCGATCAGCTACAATAAGCTTATCTGATTTCTTGCCTTTTTTTCTGGTTTTAACACCATAGGCCTGCTTACCCCATTTTGTCTTTGGTCCTTTCTTAAGACCAATGGGCTGAGAGCCTTCTCCTCCACCATGAGGGTGATCCACCGGGTTCATGGCTTTACCACGAACTGTTGGACGGATTCCGCGGTGGCGCATGCGTCCCGCTTTACCCCAGTTTATAAGACGATAATCAGCATTACTTACCTGGCCAATGCTGGCCATGCTTTTGCGTGGTACCAAGCGCCTTTCGCCAGAAGGCAATTTAAGCTGGGCATATTTACCCTCTACGCTCATAAGCGTTGCGGCGTTTCCTGCTCCGCGTACCAACTTTCCACCGCCGCGCGGCTGAAACTCTACATTATAAACGGTTGTTCCTACGGTAATCTTCTCAAGCGGCATTCTGTTTCCCCTATCTAGTTCCACTCGCTTGAGGGAGGATACTACCACATCTCCTTGTTTTATTCCAGCCGGAGCCAAAAAGTATGCTTTTTGCCCATCATCATACTTAACCAGCATGATTCTTGCGTTTCGGTACGGATCATACTCAATGTGCTCTACGGTAGCGCTCATATCAAAACGCTGGCGCTTAAAGTCTACAATTCTGTAAAGACGTTTTGCACCACCACCTTTATGACGAGTGGTAATTCTACCGGTCTGCTTTGATCTGCCAGCGCTCCTCTTTATAAACTTAGTCAGGCTCTTCTCTGGACGCTTTTTGGTAATATCAGAAAAATCCTGAACGCTTGCGCCGCGCCTTCCCGGAGTAGTTGGTTTGTATCTCTTTACTGCCATAGTTTCAATTCATCATTCAACATTCATCATGCAACACTTTTTTTGATGTATGCTGCATGTTGTATGATGCATGTTAAACGCCTTCGTGCACATCAATAGTCTCACCCTTTGGAAGGGTTACTAAAGCGCGCTTCCAATCAGATCGCTTTCCGGTATATCTGCCAAATCGTACCACCTTACCCTTACGATGCATAACACGAACTTTTCTTGGCATGATGCCATAGCGAGCATTAACCGCCTGCTTAATCTGAATTTTATTGGCGCCGCTGGCAACCGCAAACTGATACACCCCTTGCTCCTGCAAGAGTGTTCCTTTTTCGGTAACTAGTGGTCGCAACAAAATACCCGGCATGGTAGTGCTGCGTGTAACTGCTTTGGCTGCCTTAGGCTTTTTATCGCCTGTGTCAGCCTTTTTTGCAACATCCTGCTTTTTGTCTTCCTCTTTTGCAGGTTCTTGCTTTTTGTCTTTTCCAAATAATCTCATATT
>CAZSVL010000008.1:0-33817 GCA_964610305.1 uncultured Gammaproteobacteria bacterium
GGCGCTTTTTTGTTCACGGCCAGGGATTCGAACCCCGATTCCCAGGACCAAACCCTGGTGTCCTGCCTTTAGACGATCCGGGAATAAAGTGAGCAAGAGGAAAAGCTTGCTTTTCCTCTTGCGAGCGTATGACCGGATACAAAGGTATCCGGGAATAAAGTGAATCGCAAATATATTACCTCAAATTAGCCGCCACGTCAAGTCCAACTGGCAATTCATCCAACTCATCTTGAGATACAACCTCTATGTCCCCCCAGCTGTAGCCTGACCCGATAAACACATCCTCATTAACAATATGTCTGGCCTTTCCCGATTTGACTGCATAGACCCTTGGACTACTACTAGATTTGACAAGTCGCGTCTTTGAGGTAAACAAAGCTCTACGCGGCCCTCCTGCCATAGGCAAACCTTTTTTATCAGAAATAAAATCTGACATTGCAGCCATCAAGTCTTCATAACCGTATCGAAAATTTCTACCCCTTTTAGTACCGGGTTCCTGCGTAATAAACTCTTGCGCCTCATCATCATATCCACTCACCACTATCGTATGATAGGTGGGTCCAGGCGGCGTAAAATATGGATTAACCAGGTCTCTGCCCCACGCCGGCACCACAACAGGCCTTCCTTGATCTATTTGCTGTTTAATGCTCTGCAGGCTAGGATCCTCGCTGATAAACGCGTCAAATGAAAAGTAACTTTCAATCAACAGAGCAATCGTTGTTAAATCTGTATCCCTATCATAACCCAACACCTCTCGCTCTAGCGCTACCAGATCCAGAATCTCTTTGTCTGCTTTCCACGCGTACATGTGTTCATATCGTGCGCCCTCGTAGTAAGCATCTAGCATTGTTATAGCAGCTTCTTCACAGGCGTCCTGATATGGCTGAGCCCAATTACCATGGGGAGCTTGAACCACAAAAGGAATGCTTATAGCACTCGTCTTTGCCATTAAAAAAGAGGGAGCCAATAGCCCCACCATAACCAACACAATACCTACCCTTCTCATAACTAAGCTCTCAAATACTTGCGCATGGCTAGCGCTGAGGAAATCCACGTAAGCAGTAGAACACCCACTATTTGATAGATAAATAGCATTGGTGAATCTTTAAAGAGTTGGATAACTGAAAAATTATTCAAAGCAACTCGCGCAAAGGAATCCAGAACCTGCATAAGAGCAAACAGCAGTCCAATGGCAATTCCTACGCTCAGGAGCGTATACACAATACCATCAATTAAAAACGGCGCTCTAATAAACCAGTTACTTGCTCCCACTAATTTCTTAATGCTTATTTCCTCTCTCTGCGTATAAATGGCAACTCTGATGGTATTAAATATAATCAAAAATGCAATAAGTGCAAAAAGGGCCGTGACCCCTATCATTAATCTACTGACAGACGTCGTTATATTCTGCAGCTTTGCAATGGTGTCGCTGTGTTGATCAAACGTTTTACTCTCTACAATTTCATTGACGTCCGGAGTATCAAGCCCAGATAAAACCTGATCATACTGTGATGGATCTTCTGTTCTTACGGTAATAGTTGCGCCAAACGGATTTTCTGAAAGCTCATCAAGCGAGGAGAGCACATCAGCGTTATTTCCATGCTTTTCTCTAAACGCCAGCATGACCGCCTCTGGTGTTTGTAGCTGCACCTCAGTGACCTCAGGAAACGTGGATAAATACTCTCGTATCTCCTGAACCTGGTTTGCCGTAGCTTCTGGCTTAAAGTATATGCTAACGTCTACTTTTTCTTCTACGAGCGCTACGCCATGTTGCGTGAGTGCGTTAAGGGTAATGAGCACATTAACAGATAAAATAGTGACCACCAAAATGGTGACCGTCATAAATGAGAGGCCCAGATTGCGCCAAATATTTTGTGCAGCAAACTTAAAGACTCGCGCTGTTGAATACAGTATCATACGTTAATGCAAACGATATTTGCCACGTTTAACATCGTGTACTATTCTGCCATCCGCAAGTGCAATTACACGCTTTCCTAGATGGTTTACCATACTTCTGTTGTGCGTAATCAGCAAAACGGTGGTACCGAATGAATTTATACGCTTAAGAATGTCAATTATTTCTCTGGTGTTATACTCGTCAAGATTTCCCGTAGGCTCATCTGCAACGATTATTTTAGGGCGATGAGCCAGGGCTCTGGCCATTACTACACGCTGCTGCTGACCACCTGAGAGCTGCAAGGGATACTTGTGCGCCTTATCCTGCAACTCCACAATCTCTAATAATTGTGGTACTACCTTTTTAATATGAGGAGGTGGAGCTCCGGCAACCTGCAATGCAAACGCAACGTTTTCAAATACCGTCCTTGTAGGAAGAAGCTTAAAATCCTGAAAGACAACACCAATTTGTCTTCTCAAGAGCGGAATATCACGTGGAGATATCTTGCTTATATCCCAGCCGCCAATTTCTATATGTCCTTTAGAGGGCAACTCCTCTGCTATCAAAAGCCTGGCAAGTGTTGTCTTTCCACTACCAGACTCCCCTACGATGCTTGCAAATTCACCAGGACGAATATGCAAATGAATGTTGTGCAGTGCTGTAGTTCTGTCAGGATAGGTCTTGCTGACACCCTTAAGCTTTATCATGGCCTCATTATACCATAAAAAAAACCTGGCGTATGCCAGGAAAATGTCATGCAGCAAGTCCTTGGTAATGCTCCACAAAGGAAATTTTTGCCTTGGAAAGAAGCACGTGGGCGTGAGTGTGAGAGACACCAATTGTTTTGGCCACCTGCGGCATTTTTTCCTCGCGAACCAACCGCAGTAGTAGTAGCTTTCTGTCCCTTGTTGTCAAAAGTGCCAACGTTGCATCCACAGAACTTTTAAGAACCGCCTGATGCAAGCGATGGACAGCCGCACTCTCCTCGTCTTCACAAGAATGCGACTGAGATAGCATCTCCCACAGTTCTCCACCTTCAATAGATTCAATAGTGGCTGGGAGCGCAAGTGATTCTTCAATCTGCCCAGAACTCAGACCCAGCAGTTCCGCCAGCTCATGCTTGGTAGCCTCTCTTCCGTGCTCAGCCTCAAATCTACCCTGCGCCTCAAAAAGACGCTTGCGCCGCGTTCTTTGCACTCTCTTTAAAAAATCGTGCCCACGCAGATGATCATACATAGCCCCATTAATCCGAGGAGTCGCAAAGCCCCAAAACTGCTTGGCATCAACCGGAACCGTACTCCTTCCATGGGCCTCCAGTAAGCCCATCCAGCCTTCTTGCCTTAAATCTCTTACGTCAACACTGGCAGGAACGCCGCGCTTGATGATCTTATTGGCAATTCTAGCAATCGTATGATGAGCCTCCCGGCCCACTTCTGTGCCACGCGCAAAAGGTGATTCTTTCAATTTCATGCTGCAACCTCCACATCCCTCTTATCATAGTATCTGTTTATTGTCAACGGCGCAAATTAAACTCTACGGCTGTAAGGCCATGGCATCTAACTCTTACAAAAATCCGCTTATTGTCATCCTGAACTTGATTCAGGATCTAACAGCAGCGGCGTGCCACATACGTTTTTCTGCGTCATCCCGGATATTTTGCTTCGCAAAATTCCGGGATGACGCCCGCTCTGCGGTTTCTTGAGCCACCGCGGGGGGTCGAACCCCGGACCTAACGCTTACGAAGCGCTCGCTCTGCCAACTGAGCTACGGTGGCATAATGAAATGTAAGCGGCCTACGATCCAAAAAAATGATTCCACCACAATCGCCATGAAGATTCCCTTTGCATTGGACGCGCGTAAATTTCAGTCTTATCGTCCTGAGCGTCAACAATAATAACACGCTCGCCCTCTTTTTTCAACCCCAGTTGCGAGCGTCCTACATCTTCTAAATATTCCTCACTTTTTACATAATCCAACAAGGATAGTGATTCCAATTTTTTACTCTCCATCTCATCAATACGCCCCTGCAAATCCGTGATTTGAACTCTAATTTGATAATCCTTGTAGTATGCCCGCGCAAAGGAGACGGCCAAAACAATGGCAATAATGAGTGCGATCCACAAAAAAAGTGGTGATCTAAAAATTGCTCGCCATATTTTTCTATCGCTCATGGCATTAGTATATCAAGGCTCAGGTAAAATAAAAGGGTAGCTGTGCTACCCAAGTGCTCATCGTTTAACCAAGTGTCCGCCAACACAGTTTGTCAGAGCTCCAATTACCTGCCTTTTTGTATAAATTCCGGTGCCTCCCGGAAATCCATATTTATTGTGCGCCTCGTCTACGCACCACTTTCGGTACAAGGATGATCTACTCATATGCCGCGAATCAGATCTGATACGCTCGCCATCGCCTCTTTCCATCTTTTTACTGCCTCTAAACCGATACGTTTTACTTCTGCTTCTAGAGACCGTTGGAATCTCGTTGGCAATTTTTATCTCAAGCTCTGCAATGCTCAGTCGCATTGAGGCTAAAAGCATCCCCACACTGTCTGATTCTTCTACGGTTGGTGCCGCAATGGGAATCCACTTCCCCTTTCTATATGATGTAATAGCCCTGCATTGAATCCTTAGGCGTTCAAGACGCTCGGTTAGAATCCGTAGCTGCTGCAAGACATCTGGGTCTACCATCACGGCCACCGTGCTGACCCCATCATTTTCATCTCTCTCATGAGTCGCCTCCAGGCCACTACACACCGGCATGTTTAATTCCTCTTAATTTTTGGCTAAATTTAGCCTAGCAAATACTTGACAACTTGTCAAGTTTGTGGTAAAAGTAAAACAGCACATTACAAGGAGAAACATGCCAATAGATATTGATCTACTTGATCGTTTGGCGGAAAAATTTACCACTATTCTTGAGTCTCAGCTTCAACGTCTTACTCACGAGCAAGAAGATGTTGCTCAGATCTTCAGATCTGGTATTTCGGATCTTCGTTCTACCATTGCCAGCACCTGTTATGATCAGGAGTCAACCAGAACCACTTCAAACGCACTATTTGGCCACTACATTGGTGTGGCAGAAGTTGTCATTCCCATGCTTGTTGCATCAAAAGATACCACTGACATGCAAGCTGAACTGACTGAACTGCGCCACAAGTGTGAACTACTAGAAGAGAAACTTGATCAGGCGCAAAAAGAGGTGGAGCGACAGGTCACAAGAACCGGAGAATTTGAAATTCTCACAACAGTAGACGATGGCACCATGCGCAGTGAATTTGTAAGGGTACTCCTGCAAATTTTCTCTGATCTTGACGATTCCATCAGCAACGGATTTAAACTCATGGAATCAGCAGAAGACATCAGCGTGCAGGCTTTTTCAGCTTTCAGTGACGAGCATACAGGACTGCAATCAATTAGCGATCGTCTCACCAAACTCTCTAGCAGTGCTGCTGACATCAGGGCGCGAGCTGACCGTCTAGAACCAAAGGATGGACAGACCATTGAAAATACCAATGTGTCTCTATCTCAGATGGACAAATTGCTAGATGAGCACCAAGACCTTCTAAATCTGCTAAAAGCCGATCTAGCTGATTGGTCTGGGCATCATAATCAATGGAGGAAGGAGCAAGCGCAAGCCACCGCCATGATTGATGGATCCCAGCTTCTCTTCTCACGTTTCTCGGTAGGCTGTTATGATTTGGGTAATACTACGGAGGAGAAAGTAAAAGCTAAAAGAGAGCAAGGTGGCCGACTAGTTCTAAGGATTCTTGAGGCAGGCTCAACAGCAAAAGACACGCTGGATGAAAAGGCGCAGGACATAAGCAACATAAGAGAGCGAATTGAGGCGCTCCGAAAGCAACTGCTACCGCTTCAGTCCTATTTAAGCAGACCGGTCTTTGACGAACTCTCGCCGATGCAACAAACGCAAGCCATTGCAATGGTGCTGTGCTACATCAAGCCAAACGAGTCACTCTCAGCAAGCGTAATCTGCCGAATCATGCATGAATATGCGGATGATGATTCAGCCACTGGAGATGAAGCTGTTGTAGACTTGCTCACGCGTCTTTCCTTCTTCAGAATCAAGGGAAGTAAGGGCTTTAGCATGTACGTGCTCACGGACTCAGGAAGGCATTGGAATAGATCCTGGCGTCAGAAGCATGCTGATATCTGTAGCCACGTAAGATCTGCTCGAGCACAAGTGGATGAGCAGAGTGAGGAACGCAAGGAGCAAAAGAGGCTCGCAAAGCAAAAGCGAGATGAAGAAAAGGCGCAGCGGGAGAGAAAGCGTAACGATCCAGCTATCATCTATAATGGCCTCTCTGATGTTAAAAGGGAAATGCTAGCCCTCTGCCTGAGTTTGAGTAGATTGCCGGTACATCGCGACTACGTATCTTGGGCAAAACTCATAGCATCAGCTTCCTTGACACGCGTCTTAGTTGAAGGGACGGCCAGAGGAAAGATTGCCGCGCTGCTCAGTCTCTTTAAAAACCGACCAAGGCTCTTTGGATATACTCAGGGAGAGAGCAAACGCAGCTTTGTTCTTACGGAGTTGGGCCGCAGTGTGGCTGCGCAATTCCCCCCCGTCCCCCCTGACGCTCTGCAGAGAACATTGGAGTTTGTGGAGACACCAACTCATCTGTGGCTTACCAGACAAAAGGGTATTCTTAACGCCACGAAGGCTGCTGCGCAGGAAAAGCTTACACTTGAGAAAGAGTACTTTGAGTAATTGTATTGCCGCATCTCATGATGCGGTTTTTTTTATTAAAAAAAGCCTTCTGCAAAACGCAGAAGGCTGTACTAAAGTAAATCTATCCCCTTGGGATACCCTTGCTGAGAATGAAATCTACTAGACGCTCATGCTGACGCGCGTCTCGCGGATCCAACTCTCCCGTGCTCAGCATGATGGAGCGAACCCCATGTGCCATGGCATGAAGAACGTGCATCTCACGCTGGCGATTATCCAGCGCTGCAGCACTTGCCATCCTATCTCCAATCGAGATCTGACGGTTCTCGGAATCAGCATAGAAGGTGCTATTGATAGCTGGTGTTGCCTCTGCTGTAAACGCGAACGTTTGATCATCAAGCTCAACCGCAAAGGAAATAGCGCCGATTACGCCGGGATACATCTCTGGTCTCGCGGATGTCGTGATAGGCGAAGCCTTTAGACCATCACCATCACCCGCCGCATCAGATGAAGCATCATCACTAGGCGTAGGATCCTCCTCCTCAGGAGGCTTCACCTTTGGTGGCCTTACGTTAATGATAGTGGTACGTGAGAGCGTGCCATCACGCTTATCCCTACACGTTACCGTATACTTACCTTGCGCCACGGCTCTGACCATCAGGCGTCTGTTACCGGGCTGCTCAATGCACACAATACCCTCACCGGGTGCGTGCCAGCCCCAAACGTAATCGCCAGAAGTCTCGCCCTGGTGATGGACCTTTACCGGCCGCTCCTCACCAATGACGATATTCATAGTCTCAGGAATAAGCTTGAAGGGCGTCGCGCCCGGATCCTCAGGATTCTCTTCAAGCTTGTGGATGTTGACATCTACATGCGCCATACGAGATGGGTGCTCTTTTGACTGTACCGTAACCAAGTGTGTCCCTTCCTTTCTGCTTGCGGCAATAGTAACCAGCGCGCCATAAGGGTCGGAAACAAGATTACTGTCAAAGTCATTCCAAACAAAGGTCTCATCCCCAATGGGATTTTGAACACTGACCGTTGTCTCATCACGCTCACCCTCACCACGCCACTGCTCTAGCCGAACACTACGAGGCGATACAATCAAAGGCTCCAACGCCGGCTCTGCGGGTGCTGAGACGCTTTGCTGAACACCTTCCTCCTGTGAAGTATCTGCATGGACAGACTCAGAGGTAGCTGCACTCGTAGGGCCAGAACTGTCAGACGCGCCGCCGCTGGCCGCGCTATCAGTGCCACTGACAAAAGAAACGCCAGCAGCCTTGTTAAGCCTAGCTGCAACTGATCCAATACATGCTCTGGTAACATCCGATGAGGTACGCTTAGCGTAGCGTACCAAACCCTTTTCAATTACCTCGGCAATTCTGCAGAGCTCATCTAGCATGCGTTGAGCATTAGGCATGGAGTAGAAATCAGGCAGCAAACACTGCCGCTGCTGAGCAGAATATGGCTCAAGCGCTTCAATACGAATTGCGCCGATAAGCTGCCTATTGGTAGCGAATACGACCGGAATGCGCTTTGCAAGATCTGGCGCTTGCTCGCTGATGTCCTCAAGGAACTTGTCAAAACCAATGGTACTAGTAGTACCACCAATCGTGAGACGGTGCCCCTCTGGGTCAGAAGCGATATTAACATGCCCGCTTACCGTTCCTAAGTGCTCTCTTTGCACCGGCTTTGGCTTCCACAGCTTGTAGCCGGGAAGAGCACCAAGCTTGATGGGCTTATCGTTAATACGAACAATATCCACGTACTCACGCAAATGCAACTTAATTGCCTGCACAGCACGCTCAGGAGTAATCAGCTTACTGGTATCAACCATCTTACTCTCATCAAACGGCGCATCAAAGAAAGAGCGCCTAAAGTCTGAGAGTCGAATCAGGGTGCCGCTCTTAAGCGAATCGGGAATAGGATTGCGTTCACTCATGCGCGAGAAGCTTTGCCACTGCCCGTGCCAGTCATCGCACGCAATCCGCAAAAACCACTCAACAATGGGGAGGCGAATGTAGTAAACCACATTGGGCTCATCTACGCTGATGGTATAGCACTCTAGAACCTGACATACGGTTAGCGCCGTATCTCTGATTCCAGTGCCGTTTCCTCCGCCCATATTTACGTGACCCAACTTATTGCTAAAGCGGTCCCGTCCGTCGGCGTTGTTTCCCTTGCCATCATCCAAAATGGAAATGGCCAAGCCACCAACAGCAGGATCATCACCAATGCTAATCTCAACACGAGTGGCCTTGCCCCAGCGCACACTATTGCGCACGCCTTCTCTGAGCACCCACCCCATACCAGCCATACTGGCAACGCGCCTAAAGTGCATAAGAGGATTAACCGCTCTGTGCGGAATTTTGTATGCCATAATCACGCTCCCTTTGTGTATCTATTGCTCAAACCTTTTCTCCTTTTTGAATTTCTTCTACATCTGAATGTAGTCCCATGAGACGTCTTTGCGCATCCCAGATGTCAAACTGACCAGCTGGATGCCCCAAAGACATTGCTCTTACAGCAACCGTTAGTTCATGACGTTCTATTGCCAGATCCTCACAAACACTCTGACGAACGGCATCATCCTCAATGAGGAGAATGTTGCCAAGCTCCTCGGCAATCACCTGCATTTGAAGACGCAAAAGCCTCAACCGGTATTTATCCGGAACAAAGGTATGTGTTTTTCCACGTGCATGCGTCAACGGTGGCAGATGCGGAGGTATTTGTTCCGCAGTGTCATTAGTCACCGCAACTTCTACAGTGATCTGTTCCTTTGCTCCGTTTGAGCCTTGACTGGCATGAGCCACGGGTTCGTGCTGACACGGATCCAAACCGTACTGCTCCATAATTGCGTGGACTTTAGACAAAGTGTCCGCAATGGCGCCAAGTTGCTCTTTGAGCTTATGCTCGTTTTTCGTGAGCAGTCCCTTAATGTTCCTTGTGTGATCATGAAGTTCTCGATGAACTCCAAGTACCTCATCAAGAAGCTCTTCATTGACACCAGAGGACTTGATTCCCATTGCCGGCTGTTCAGCGGCAGAATCATCTTCTATGTCTTGAGCCTCTGTAGGAACAATAGCACGTCTGCCATACCGAATGTCATCAATGCGTGCGAGCATGCGCTCCGCCCGCTCCCTGTCCTTATAGTAGAGAGGCTTGCCGTCAGTCTTAGAGTTTCTCCAGTGCTTATAGAATCCTTCTGTAATGACTAGATCCTGCTCTGGATCTGACAAGAGCTCCACCCATCTCTTAACTCCTATTTTGTGCTCTAGCCGCACCCGTTCAGCAACCGCGATGGCAACATTTCTTGGTGTGGCTGTAGAGAGTACTGCTCCATCAAGGTACAAAGCAAGCTTCATGACGCCCTTGAGAATCTTTGGAAACATATCTGCACGTGGATTCACACCACGGCCTGTAAAGTTAGCAAGACTGGTTTTTTCGCTGTCACACACTCTGGCAATTTCAGCTGCGATTACAATCTTTTCTGCCTTTTGCAGATAGCGGCGTAACGCCTCAACAGTTGTAATACTCAGCAGATCGGACCTAAAGAGCGGGTCTGCTTCATCTAAAACAGGGAAGCCTACCTCTTGTGCAGCCTTACAAAAGAAATACTCAACCATACTGTAGCCAAGCACTTCCTTGATGGGTGTCCACAACTGTGTCCCGGGTTTTCCATCCGCACTCCAATCATTAACAGCTCCCTCCTGTACGCCCACCAATTCTCCAAGCTCTGGAGCTCTGATGAAGCGTAGGATTTCTCTGATGTGATCCCCAAAGGAGGGATACGGTGGCTGCAGACTATTTTTTCTGTCTTTTAAGTCATTAACGAGCGTTTGAACTCTTATGTCCATGAAACCTCTTTTTTGATGCGCGCACAATGCGGCATCAGTTCTGTATTGTAATGTTCAATGTCTATGACTAACCTAACACAAAAAACAACCTTTTGTCAAGGCAGTGCTGCTGATATCAGCAACTACAAAAAAAGCGCCTATTTTAGCGCTTTTTTAACTCTTTTATAGCTGCTCTGACAACTCTTCTATCATCCCACGGAATTTTCTTTCCTCCAGCTATGCATATCGCCTGCTCACACCCTTTGCCCGTAATAAGCACTAAATCATTTTTTTGGGCCATGATCACTGCTTTTTTTATCGCTTCTGCTCTGTCAATTTCTACCATTAACTCTTCTGCTCCGGCATCTCTTGCGCCTTGCGCCACATTATTAATTATCTCCTGAGGATCATCGTCATAGGGATCCTCGTTGGTAACAATAACCACATCAGCATGCTGCGCAGCCAGGGCTCCCAGTTTTGGTTGCCTGCCCGCATCTCTTCCTCCGCCACAAGATCCTAGAACATGAATAATCCGCTCATGATCAATATCTTCCACTACTTTATAGAGCTCCTGCAAAGAGGCCACCTCTGGAGCATAATCTACCATGACCTTGAAATCCTGACCTTCATCTATCATTTCTAGCCTGCCCGGCACGCCCTTAATTAACCTCAAAGCTCCCGCACACAACTCTAAAGGCACGCCCATTGCGTTCACGGTAGCTATTGCAGCGAGTGCATTGTACACATTAAAAAGGCCAGGCATGTTAAGCTCAAAACGAACACCGCTCACACTAAACGTGGTTCTGGCACCAAGAAAAATATTGCTTGCAACAATCGCTCCCACACCTGCAGGGATACTAACATTTTCATTGGTTGAGTAAAGTGTTTTGTGTCCATCTCCTATCAGAAAATCAGCTGCGTGCTGGTCATCTGCATTTACTATGGCGTGAACAAGCGGCAGTTTAAAAAGCTTCTGCTTTGCTGCCTTATAATTTTCAAACCCGCCGTGAGCTTGCAGATGCTCCGGTGTTAAATTGGTGAAAACACCGGCATAGTATTTAATGCCTCTATGTCTGTGCTGCTTGATTCCCTCTGAGGAAGTCTCTATTACCGCGTACTTGCATCCAGCGGATATCATTTGGCGCAACAGCTTTTGGCTCTGGAATCTGCCCAACATCGTCATCTTTTTGTCATTGAGCCATTCTTTTTTTCCTATCTTAAAAACGGCGGTTGAACTCAACCCAGAGCTCATGCCTGCATGCTCTAGCATATGAGCTATGAGGTATGCCGTAGTGGTTTTACCATTTGTTCCTGTTACGCCTATTACTTTTAGTTTTCTTGAGGGGAATCGGTAGATGAGAGCTGCTAGATATGCTAAAAGTAAGTGGTAGGTGCTTATCAGGACAGTCGGCGTTATTTTTTTTATGAAGCGTTTGATCATGTGTACATCTTATACTGTTGCGACCGAGACGTAAACGGTGGGGATATTGTGGCTGCGCCACAATACTGTCTTCGCTCGTTCGGGAAAATAAGAGCAAGCTCTTCTTCTCCACTCTCTCTGCTCAGCCGTCGAACCCTTCGGGTTCTTTTCCCCACCCGACCCTATCAACAAAATAACTGACCTAGGGCCAGTTATTTTGTTGTGGGTCGGGTGGGGATCGAACCCACGACCATCAGCTTAAAAGGCTGTTGCTCTACCGCTGAGCTACCGACCCAATCTAATTTTATTAATTCACCCAAATGAGTGGGACACGACCATCAGCTTACAAACCGACGAGTGAGCGGAGTGGCCTCGTGGCTGAACAAAAATGAGTTTGCTTATTTTTATCCCGAGCGAGGAAGGTTTGTGCCGAAGGCAAAAGGCTGTTGCTCTACCGCTGAGAGCCGACGTTTCAGTCGGCTCCCCGACCGAAGCGTCGGGGCTACCGCCCCTACTACGCTCCTTCGGATCTTCGTAGGGCAGGCCCCCATTCTAGGACCAGCTACTAACTATTTTGCTGCACTACTATATCACTATTTTTTGGGCTCGTCAAGCTTTAGCACCTCTTCCATCTGCTCTATAAACTTCTCCCCTGTGGTATCTATAAAAACGGCATGTATTCTGTCTGCAAGCCTGCTACACTCTTCTTTATCCATTATCAGATCTTTTATGGCATTGGCAAATATATCAGACGAGAGGGTTCGCTCATCAAGGACCACAATAGCCTTCCGCGCTGCAAAGAACGCCGCATTCTTTTCTTGATGGCTATCAGGGATGGGAACAATTATAGATGGTTTGCTCACCGCGGAGAACTCTGAAAGCGAGGCAAAACCGGCGCGTGACACAACCACATCAGATGCGGCTAAGGCGTACGTAAACGCCTCTTTTATAAACGAATAAGGGTGGTATCGCGCGTATTTTTTTTCTAACTCTGCCGCGTTACCCATCTTGCCTTTTCCCGTAATGTGAATAATCTGCGCAAAGGCAACTAATTGCCCCACTGCTTTCTCAACCAAATTATTTATAACAGCAGCTCCCGTTCCTCCGCCAAATATAAGTACTACGGGGACGCTTGGCTCTAACTTCAACTTCTTAATTCCTTCTTCTTTTGTGTGATTAAAAATCTCTTCTCTGGCTGGATCCCCCACTACAACCGCCTTGCCTTTTGTAAAATAATTGAGCGCCTCTGGCAGGGAAACCAGAATCTTGCGAGCAAAGGGAGCCATCAGCTTATTGGCAAGACCAATTTCCAAGTCCTGCTGCAAAATTACTGTTGGAATACGCAAAAGCGCAGCGGCCCAATGAAGAGGCACACTAACAAAGCCACCCGCGCTCACCATTAGCGCTGGTCTTCTTGCAATAAGAAAGGCAAGAGACTGCACAAAACCTACGCACACCTTAAAAAAATCAATTACATTTTTAAGAGAGAAATACCTTCTGAGCTTCCCTGATGAAATGGTTTTAAACGGAATACTGTACTGAGACACCAGATCCTTCTCCGGACCTGATTTAGTTCCTATCCACAAAAAATCAAAAGATGAATGCTTTTTCTTAAAGCGAGTAAACACGGCTAGCAGTGGGGTAACTGATCCCAGCGTGCCGCCTCCAGAGAATATAATCAACTTTTTTTTCATGTTTTTTTGCTGTGTTGAGAGACTTTTGCCACTATACCTACTCCTATAAGAGCAGCTAACATCGCGGTGCCGCCGTGGCTTACCAATGGCAGCGGAACTCCCGTAATAGGTAATAAGCCTACCATAGCTCCAATATTTAGAAAAGACTGCACTACAAACCATCCTCCCACGCCTACCACTACCAGTTTTCCAAAAATATCAGGCGCTCTGCCCGCAATACTTATCATTCTAAGAGCTACAATTAGTATAAGAATCACCACACCGCTGCTACCTACAAATCCCAGCTCCTCGGCAATGACCGCAAAAATAGAATCAGAGGCCACCTCTGGCAAATACTGAAACTTTTGTCTTGACTGCCCCACTCCCTGGCCCAAAAACCCCCCCGATCCTATAGCAAGCAACGCCTGATTTATTTGATATCCAGCACCCTGAGGATCCTGCTCTGGGTGCAAGAAAGTGGTGAGTCGCGCTAGTCTATAAGGAGAACTTACCACCAAAACAGAGAAGGCCGTAGCGCCCAGAAGCGTTAGAACCACCACATGCTTTAACCGTGCTCCCGCGGCAAAAAAAATTGAGAAGGAAAGTGCCAGCACAACCGCAAGCGTTCCAATATCAGGCTGCAGTGCAATAAGCGCGGCCACCAGCCCAACCCATCCCAAAAACGGCAGCACGCCGTATCGTACCGATTCAATATCTTCTGCATCTCTCCTCTCAAACCAAAGCGCTAGGAAAAGTGCTAGAGCTACCTTCATGAGCTCAGAGGGCTGAAGCGAGAAACCACCAAGAACAATCCAACTCCTTGCTGTCCCAAAAGATGCTCTAATCCCTGGAATATAAACAAGAACCAAAAGTATCAATGCAAAAAAGAAGCTGATGCGCGCCAAGCGTTTAAGGGCACCATAGGGCAGTCTTAAAACCAAAAAAAGACAGGCTAAACCTGGCAGAACACCCAACAAAAGCTGGCGCTTTAAAAAGTAATACTTGTCACCGTGTGAGGTAAAAGCAACGGCTGTAGTGGCGGAAAAAAGTGCAAATAAACCAAATAAAACAAGAAGCAAGGTGGCCCCCAAAAAAACATAATCAGGAGATGGTTTTTTTGTTCGTGCTGCCATGGTTATAGCGCAATAACAAACGTAGGGTCAGCAAGAGCTATAATTAAGCCAATAAATGCGCTCATTCCTGCAATCATCCAAAACCTCATAGTTACCGTATGTGATGGCCAACCCTTTGCCTCTAAATGATGATGAAGGGGGGCCACCAAAAAAACTTTCTTTCCCCTAAATCTCTTAGACGCAAGTTGAATAATGACACTTCCTGCCTCAAGCCACAGAACAAAACCAACAATAGGGAGCAAAACCGCAGCGTCTACTATAAAAGCAATAACTGCCAGCGTTGTTGTGAGCCCCAAAATGCCTGTTTCTCCCATATAAAATACTGCTGGAGGAACATTAAACCACAGAAAAGCAAGCAAGGCTCCAATGACAACGGCGCAAAAAGCTGCAATGTGGAACTGTTGATGAGCAAAGGCTATAGCGCCAAATGTTCCAAAAAAAATGGCGAACGTACCGCCAGCAAGACCATCTAATCCGTCAATAATACTGGTGGAGAAAAGCGCAATAAACGTAAGAATAAAAAGAGGAACAAACCATATGCCCACAAACCACTCTCCAATAAACGGAACATGCAGAGAATCCACGCCCAATTTAGAATAAAACCAATAGGCTCCCACCGCTGCAATACCAAGGACCACCAAAAGCCGGTGCCTAAATCTTATACCACCGCCCATTTTTACCGCTCCAAAACCGCGTGTGACCAAAAAATCATCAGCTAAACCAAGCGTAGAGGCTGTAATCAGCGTAAAGAGGGGCAGCCATGTCTGAGATCTACTTAAAAAGTTGAGCCGCGCTAACAACGTGTCAGGAAAAGCCTGGCTTAAAAAGAAAAACAAAGAGGCAAACGCTGCCGTGGTTATCCAAATAAGCACACCCGCCATGCGTGGCGTTTTTGTCTCCTTGTCTTTGTGCAGTTTAGCAAATATTTTTGTACTGCTTCCATCTGGCGCTTTGGTTCTTACGGACTTTTTCCATAACTTGTGTGCGTGTAGATGTTTTGCAAGAGCTGGAGCCCACATCATTCCTACAAAAAAAGACAGTGCCGTAAGGGTAAACATTACTATAATTCTGGAAACCTCCATATTTATGTATTTAGAAAAACAAGCATAACGCTCACTCCTACCAACGTCACATTAATCAGAACACTGGTAGCCAAACTTATCCAACTAAGCGCTCTAATTCTCTCCCAAAACCACAGAACTAAAACCATATTAAGTGCCGTGAACACAAGGCCCACAATAGGCACAATAAAAAGTGACCTCCATGGCCCAAGAAAATCAACACCAAAGGCAGTGGTATAGTGCAAAATTATGAGCTCCTCTGTTGGTCTTATAAACCAAAAAGTATAGGTCCATACAAAAATCTGAGACAGCGCAATCGCCGCAAGAGGTATTTGCACGAAACGCACTTTGAGTAGCGGCTTTACTTGAGAAAATTTCATACAGCAATCACCTCTCTCACTTCTTCAATATGCTCCTTAAGAGCAGCCTCTATCCCCAACTTTACGGTCATCTGGGCTGCCCCACAGCCAACACACATGCCCTTCATCCGCACAAAAACAGTGCCATCTTCAATGCGCACCACTTCTGTGTCCCCTTTGTGTCGGGCTAGAGCTGGTCTTATCACCTCATTGAGCACGTCTTCTACGCGCCGTTCTAGTGACTTCATTGCTCAAGTATACGTCTAGCTGGCTTATTTTTCAAGACTTGACATTATTGCAGGCTTGGTATAGACTACTACCTACTACTAGTTAATCTCGCTTTATATGGCACACAGAAAAGCGGGTGGTTCAACACGACTAGGCCGCGATAGCGCCTCAAAAAGATTAGGCGTTAAAATTCATGATGGTCAAGCCATTACAACCGGCCAGATCATAATCAGACAGCGCGGCACCAAATACCACCCCGGAAACAACGTAAAAAAAGGTAAAGATGATACGCTCTATGCCATGATGGACGGCGTAGTCAAATTTACCACCAAACAACGCAGACGCTTTGACGGCGCTCTCAAAAAGGCAAAATTTGCCAACGTTGTACCAAGTAAGTAGTCACAAGACTACTTTTTTGGTTGTGTATAACTTTCTTTTTTTATCTTTACAAAGACGTTTTTTTGCCGTATCATAGAGCTCGTTTTAAACAAACTATGAATATCATAACCAACTCGCTTCGCGCCCTGCGTGAACCCTTCGCGCCACTACTGCGCTATAAAGTAGTCCTTTTAGCAATTTTAATTACTTTTGCTGCCGCTTATACCGCCCAAGCCGGCGGAGGCGGAGAGGGCAGCGCAGAGATTACGCAAACATTCCTTTGGATTGCAGTAATTCTTATTTTTGCTAAGCTCTCAGGACTTGTTGAGAAGTGGGGCCAGCCGTCTGTATTGGGAGAGTTGGTAATTGGTGTGGTACTTGGAAACCTGGGTCTGCTTGGTATTCATCTGTTTGATCCTATTAAAAGCAACGCTATTATTCACTTTCTTGCAGAACTTGGTGTTGTTATTCTCCTCTTTCAGATAGGACTGGAGAGCAACATTGCAGAGATGAGAAAAGTAGGATCCAAGGCTCTTATGGTTGCCATCTTGGGTGTTGTTGTACCCTTTGTCTCTGGAACGTATATGATCGGTCCGTGGCTACTTCCCGGACTTTCAACGAATGCATACCTCTTTTTAGGAGCAGCTCTGACCGCAACATCTGTTGGTATTACGGCACGCGTCTTCCAAGACCTGGGCAAACTCAAAATGAAAGAGGCTCAAATTATTCTTGGAGCTGCTGTTATAGATGATGTCTTAGGCCTTATTATTCTTGCGGTTGTTTCTGCCATGGCTACCCTGGGCGCGGTGAGCTTTGGAACCATCTCGTGGATCGCAGGAAAGGCTCTTTTGTTCTTGGTTGGATCAATCGTCCTTGGACAAATCTTTGCACCTCAAATTGGAAAATGGTTCGCCAGAATTCAAACCGGCATTGGCATGAAACTGACCATTGCGCTTTGTTTTGGACTCATCTTTGCATTTCTTGCAAACTACATTGGCCTTGCCGCCATTGTAGGAGCCTTTGCCGCAGGATTGGTACTTGACCCGGTACACTTTAGATACTTTAAAGATCCAAAGGTTGTTGATGATGTAAAGGCCGCCGCACGAGAGATTGATGAGGATACTAAAAAAGCCATATACAAAGCTATTGAGCCACATGCTCACAGACACATTGAAGACCTCATTGAGCCTATCGCTCATTTCCTGGTACCTATTTTCTTTGTAGTAACCGGCATGGCCGTAAACATGGAAACGCTTTTTGATCAGCAGATTCTCCTCGTAGCCCTTGACATCCCCGTTCTAGCGATTGCCGGTAAAGTAGTTTCTGGAATAGCTGCGGGCCCGGTCAACAAATGGTTGGTTGGTTTTGGAATGGTACCTCGTGGTGAAGTTGGACTTATCTTTGCATCAATTGGCGCCTCCCTCGGAGTGGTAAGCGAGAGCGTATTCTCTATAATTGTTATCATGGTTATCTTAACCACTCTTGTGGCGCCACCGACGCTTGCATGGCTTCTGAAAAGACAGGAGAAAGCGCAAGCGTAAAAAAAGAACGACCTGCCTAGGGTCGTTTTTTAATCTCAGCTACTACCGTCTTTTGGTGTGTAAACCAGCATAACCGTAACGACAAGCGCGCTGGTGACGTCATTGGCTGGAAGAATAGCTGTGCTTAAATGCCTCTGAGGTGGCGTATTTGGTGCAGCGTACTTTTCTAGAAATGCATCGATCCCTTCATCAAAACTAGCAAGACCTCGATCGATACTACCATCTTCCAAGCCGTATCTAAATATGAATGTTCTTTGTTTCTGTTTCACTCGCACCTCCTTCTGGGAAGAATGTAGCAATTGAGCACATAGTTGTCAACTGATGAATAATAAAACCCCGCTGATCGGACGGGGCCACTGAGAGAGTAGAAAGAAAAGCCTATGTTGTACGCGGGGCTCACCAACCCTCCTTTCTCGCAAGCGAGATGCCGTTCTACTAGGGGGTGGCAGTAGTTCAGCGACGGATGCATACTGCCTGGCTTTCCTACCACACGTGGACTCATAGCGCTCCGCAAACATCGCAGAGACCTCTAAGCTACGTTTTACTACCCACAACCTACTCAGTGTTACCTACAGTATAGCCACAACCTTTAATTTTTGTCAAGAGGATAGCTTGACATAACAGGCCGCCTTATGTATGCTTTCCCTACCAAAGGAGGTGTACATGTCTGGAATGCGATCACACCTAGTGACTGTTCTGGGGTGCTCGGTGCTCGTCCCAGTACTCTTTTTGACTTCCATCAGGCTTGGCCTGCCGCCCACATGGGCAGTTGCCATTTTTGGCTTTCTCACGCTTAGTGGCGGCATTGCCTTGGGCTATTTTATGCCCTCATGGTCGCTCGCACTGCCAGTCACCAGTGCGTGTATTTTCTTCTATCCCTATCCGGATTACGTCATTGGATATCCTGCTGTGCGTATAATTCTGCTGTCCATCTGCATGGGATTCGTATTTCTATCTCATCACGTAATTGTGCGCAACTTTGTGCCGCAACGGAGCCGATGGATAACCGCCGCCACAGTGTTTGGATATTTACTTGCTGACTCCATCACAAACATGGGACGGGATGAGTGGCTCAATGGCCTGTCATCCGTCATCACCATCGTTTCCTCCATAGTACTGGTGACTCTCATTATTCTATCGGATCGTGGAGAAAAAGCGGCGCACGAGAGAGGCGCTCGTATTCTAAGACGAATGAAAAACGATCATCACACCTAGAGACAACCAGCTACCGCTGGTTTTTATAATGCTGCTTTCACCAAATCTCTAAAAAGAGGATGGGGTCTTTGGGGGCGAGACTTAAACTCTGGATGATACTGAACGCCCACAAACCATTTGTGTTTTGGTATTTCTATTACTTCTACCAATTTCTGTTGAGGATTCACGCCAGAAAATAATAGTCCTGCGTGTTGCAATTGTTCTTGGTACTCATTGTTAAACTCGTAGCGATGTCGGTGCCGCTCAGAAATCTTGCGCTGACCATACGCCTCTCTTGCCTTAGATCCTTCCTCCAAAATGCAATCATAGGCGCCCAAACGCATAGTTCCGCCATAGCGCTGATTTTTTACATTGTCTTGCTGGAACGGATTTATAATTATAAGCGGCTCTTTTGTGTCGTTATCAACTTCTTGTGTGTGAGCTCCTTTTATTCCTGCCACATTGCGTGCGTATTCAATACACGCTAGTTGCATGCCGTAGCATAATCCTAAATAGGGTATGTCATTTTCTCGGGCGTATTGTATGGCACTTATGATTCCCTCTATCCCCCGAGTACCAAAACCACCCGGAACAATTATGCCGTCATAATCTCCTAGTTGCTTTATTGCCTCGTGATCCTCTTCAAAACGCTCCGAATCTACCCAGGTAAGCTCTGGTCTTCTGTTATGATACCAACAGGCATGCCGTACGGACTCAATTACTGAGATGTAAGAGTCCGCTAGCGTAAAATCTCCCGTCCCAAAATATTTTCCCACCACCGCAATCTTCAATGGCTTTTTTGCCTGTTTAATCTTTTTTGCGAAGCGCTTCCAATCTTCTACGTCAGATTTTCTTTTCATGCCGAATTTCTTGAGAATCTGATCCGCCAGTCCCGCTTTTTCAAACATAAGCGGAACATCATAGATTGATCGTGCATCGGGAGCGGAAATAGCAGCTTCCTCTGGTACAGCGCAAAATTGCGCGATTTTTTGCCTTCTTGGTTTATCAAGCTCGCGCTCTGATCTGCAAACCACATAATCTGCCTGTATCCCAGCATTGTTCAGTGATCTGCTGGCGTATTGCGTAGGTTTTGTTTTCATTTCCCCCACCATTGCAGGTATTGGCAAATAGCTCACCAGCACAAACTGAACATCATCCCCCCGTTTTAGCTTCATCTCGCGCGCTGCCTCTAAAAACAGAATATTCTGATACTCTCCTACCGTTCCTCCAATCTCAACAATAGTTACATCTGCCCTGTTAAGCTCTGCGGCCTGATCAATTCTGGAGATTATCTCCTCTGGAATATGCGGCACCACTTCTACACATTTACCTTTGTAAGCAAGATTGCGTTCTTTTTCTATGACACTCTTATAGACACGGCCTGTAGTCATGTAATTTTTTGAAGACAGCTCAACATCTAAAAAGCGCTCGTAATTTCCCATGTCCTGATCCGTCTCGTCCCCGTCATTGGTCACAAAAACCTCACCGTGCTCCGTAGGATTCATGGTGCCGGCATCTACGTTTACATACGGATCTGCCTTTACCGCTGTCACGCGCAATCCACGCGCCTGCAATATTGCACCAATGCTTGCACTAGTCACACCTTTTCCCACTGAACTCATTACGCCGCCTACCACAAAGATAAATCTATGTTTCATGTTGTCTTATTACAAGAATTAAAGAAGCCCCTGCTAGGGGGCTTCGGTGACAAGGATACTGATCTGAGCCTCCAGACCATGTTCAAAGTTTATTTTTGCCGCGAATTCTCCCGGCTCCTTGATTGATTCCATGTCAATTTGTGTTTTTTTAATATTATAGCCTGCTTGCCTGAGCTCGGATGCAATTTTTTGACTACCTACTCCGGCGTAAAGGGTTCCAGAATCGCTCACCGGCGCCTCTATGTGAACCTCAAAGCCGTCTAACTTGGCTGCTTGATCCTGCAGGGCTCCCAGCTCCTGTTCGGCCTGTTTTTTCTTCTTGTTTTTGCTAGACTCTATCTCTGCAATTGCCTGCTCTGTTGCCGGTTTAGCTAACTCTTGTGGAAACAAAAAATTACGAGCGTATCCATCCGCAACTACGCAGATCTTCCCACGCTCTCCAAGCGAGGGGACATTTTCCATGAGTATAACTTTCATAACGTTGCTCCATCTAACAGAAGTTTATCAAAGACCACTTTTATATGCAAACCCGTTGACTTTGTGGATAGATTATGTTATGCTTTCGCCATGAAATCAGGATTTGCCGTCCTTATTGGACGATCCAACGTGGGTAAGTCTACCTTGCTCAATACTTTGGTAGGCACGAAAATTGCCGCTGTTACCCACAAGCCACAGACTACCAGAAATGCCATTCATGGCGTTAGAAATCTGCCAACAGGTCAGATTGTTTTTGTTGATACGCCAGGACTTTTTAAAAGCAGTGGCGGCGCGCTTGCTAAGGCACTCACTAAAACTATAGAGCGATCCCTTGAAGGAATAGACGTAATTCTCTACGTTGTTGATCCCACGCGCTCTATTGGCGCAGAAGAAAGAGCGCTGCTTGCAATGGTAGCGCCGCTGAAACAGAGAAAAATTTTGGTTATCAATAAAATTGACGAAGAAGATAAGCCGTACATGGATGACTATAGAGACCTTGCAGATCAATTTGATAGTGTCTTTGAACTCTCAGCCTTAAAAGCACGCCATATCGTCCCGCTTCTGCAGCGCATGGAAGAAATTTTGCCAGAAGGACAGCCCATGTATGACGATACTCAAAAAACAAATATTACAGACGCTTTTTGGGTGCAGGAACTTATAAGAGAAAAAATATTTTTAGGTACGGGAGAAGAAGTACCTTACAGCACAACCGTTGTAGTAGATTCAATTGAAGATAAAGGGGATGTTATTGTTATCTCTGCGCGCATTTTAACCACGGAAGAGCGCTATAAAAAAATGCTTATTGGAGTGGGCGGACGAAAAATTAAAGAGCTTGGCCAAGCAGCGCGTAAAGAGCTCACCGCAGCACTCAATAAAAAAATCTACCTGGATCTCCAAGTAGATGTAGACAGACACTGGGTAAACAGACTTACCGATTAGCCAGCACACTCATATCAGAGGCCAGCAGATCAATTACAGCGGCATCTCCGGGTTTAAGAAGAAAACCTTTGGCCACCTTCAGCTTTTTGCCCCTGGTGAGAACTCGGCATGCTCTACGGACAAGCAGCGGCGCCATCTGATCATCAACCATGACAATAGACACTCTATCGGGCTCCCCGATTTTTTTTATTTGCCTAAGAGCTCTTCTGCAGCTTGTTAGCACATTGCCGTTAAGCACAAACTCTTCACACACATGTAGCCGTGCCTCAAGCACTTCTGAGACAATATATGCAGATTGCGCTACATGTCTTGTCGATGCGCACATAACGAGAAATGACTGCCCCTTGAGACGACCTGCAAGCCCCTCTGCCAGACGCACCATTTCCCATTTTCCAGAATTAGAGAGATCATTAGTGACCGCCTTGTGACCCTCGCGCGCTATGACGAGTGACTTCACGTAAGTCCTCCGGCCAGCGCCTCTTCAAGGAGCTCGCACAGGTCATCTGCCGTTCTTAAATACTCACACCCGCTTGCCGGAGCGTCCGCGTTTTTGGCAAGCATCAGAAATGCCTGAATCCACGGAGCACATCTTTTGACCTCTTGTATATTTTCCCACAGGTCATCAACGAAGATATCCGTGGTACCACGCTGCCACCCTTCCAGCAGCAGAACCTCACCCTTGCTCTCTTCTGAAGCCACAAACAAGGCTTTATCAAAGCAATCCTTAAGATCATCACAGGCATTCCATTTCATAAATTGGTAAGCGATATCACCTTTGGTGATTAAGACCAACTCTAGTAAATCCCTATACTTCATCTTAAGTGCACGCAGCACTTCTACTCTGCTTTTGTAGAGTAGATTGGCAATGTGAACCCTTACCGTTACCTCGAAAAGTTCTAAAACCTCATCCATTTTCTCTGGTGGACAATCGAGCGCTTGCGCAAAACCCGGCAGTGTAAATCCTGCATCCTCAGTGGATCGGCGAAGAGACCGTGCGAATTGCTCTGTCACTGGCAACTTATCTACAGCACGATCAACCAAACGATCAAACAAAGCATCCGTATCAAGCAAACAATTATCTAGATCAATATACGCTCGTACACGCATAATTCCTCCTGTGGTATATGAGGCAAAAGTATAGGGGATCAACTAAGATTTGTCAATCTCTGCAGCATGCTGATTGCAGCCTTTGCGGCTGCCTTTCCGTAATGGGGCGCCCGAGCGCGCGCTTGCTCAAGGAGCGCTCCCGGACCAATAATTCCTATACCGACCGGCTTTTTGTATTGCAGGCTAAGTTTCAAAATCTGCTCATGAACCACCGCTCCCATAATTTCTCCATGCATGGTGTGACCTTTTTCAATGTACCCCACCGCCACACATCCTGCGAATCTCTCTTTTGATAAAATGCTGTCCAACATAAGCGGCACCTCATAGCTACCTGGAACCCAAAAAACCTCTGCCGTCCGCCCGGACTTTTCAACTTCACGTTGTGCCCCACGTATCATAACCTTCGCCAAATCCTTATGGAACTCTCCTGCGATTATTGCAATAGCGCCTTGATTGTCAGCCACAATTTTGGCTGATCTAACTGACGACCCACTATCCACCAGCGCCTTTGTTTTTTGTTCTATCTCAATATTTACAAAGTCCCCCGCTTTTTTGCCGCGCAGCGTTGTTCTTCGCAGGGTCTCCGGTATCAAATGAATAGAAAAAACGCCCTGACTCCTATCCACATCCACTACGGTTAAGCTAATGCCGTCTATGGCTACAAACCCTTTTTCAAAAATATATTTAAAATGTGTAGCCGGCGGTCGAACGTATATCACATGATTATTTGCTGGTCTATCCACCCTCACAACCATAGCCTTACCGTGTACATGCCCTGATACCTCATGACCGCCTATCTCATCTCCCATTTTTGCCGATCGCTCAATGTTCACTCTATGACCTACTGCAAGCTGCCCCAGCGTTGTTCTCTCTAGTGTTTCTAGCATGGCCTCAAAAATAATCCTGTTGTCTCGTGTTCTTACTACTGTCATGCACACACCATCAAGCGAGACACTTGCTCCGGCATTAAGACCTTGCAGCATTTCTGGCAAAACCTCAAATTCTAAAACCTTTCTTCCGGGAAGATTTTCAAGACGCCTCAGCAGCGCTAAAGATTGTATGATGCCAGTAAAAATAGATGTGTAATTACAATGTTAATATCTCTCTAATGCGCGCTATATCTGCGCGAATCTTGTCTAAAAGCTCATCGGTACCGCAGACGCTTATCATGTCACTTACTTTTTGCAGAGATTCTACGCGGATGAGCATCCCATAAAGGTCTCTATCTGGAAGATCTATAAGATGAACCTCTACCTTGCTGCTTTTTTCTTGACCAAAATCACCTCCTACCATAAGAGCAGCGCCATAGCGCTGCCCCTCAATAGTTACCCACGATGCGTAGACACCTGGCTCCAGATCAATCTCTATGTCTATATTAGCGGTAGGATACCCCAATTGTCTAGCTTGTTGCAACCCTCCAAGAACAAAGCCCTCAAAAATCATTTATTCAAAATTTCCAATGCCTCCTTTATGAATATATCTTCTCTCTCCCCCGCGCCAGCATCAATCTGATCCTCATCCACCAGAACATCTGGCGTAATGCCTACACCTTCTATTTGCCGTTCTTTTGGCGTGAGCCACTGCGCTATAGTGAGCTTTAGAGCAGACCCGTCCTGAAGAATCTCAAAATCTTGCACCGATCCTTTACCAAAAGTCTGAGTCCCAACAAGCGTGGCTACGCCATGATCCTGCAAGGCTCCTGCTAAAATTTCAGAGGCAGAGGCTGACCCTTCATTAACAAGCACCACCGTAGGCAGCCCAAGAAAACGCATTCCTCCGCTAGAGCTATATACGCGATCCTCGCTTTCTTGTTTCTTGCTCTCAACAACAACGGTCTTTTCTTCTGGAAGCCATTCGCTTGCTACTTGTACTGATGTTTCCAAGAATCCACCAGGATTATTGCGCAAATCAAGAATTATTTTTTTCGCTCCGGAGGAAAGTAAAGATCCAACAGATCTATCAAGCAAGGATATAGTCTCATTGTTAAAGTGGTTTATCTTGAGCAGCCCTACTTCATCCTCAAGCATTTCATGCGTTACGGTTTGCAGAGAAATAATACCGCGCGTTACCACAATGTCTAGCAAATCCTCTACTCCCTCCCTACGTATGGTAAGCGTTACGGCCGTTCCTCTTTTTCCGCGGATGTTATTCACCGCCTCATCAAGACTCATAACGTACGTATCCTCATCGTTGACCGCTACAATAGAATCTCCGGGTAGAACACCGGCACGTTCTGCTGGACTGCCCGGAAGCGGGGCTATCACCGTTAGCATGCCGTCTTTTATACCAATTTCTGCGCCCACACCCTCAAATGATCCAGAGAGATCTTCAATAAAAGCCTCTGCATTTTCTGGCGGAAAAAAGGCTGAGTATGGATCCCCCATAGCAGCCACAAGTCCTGCTATAGATCCGTAAAAGAGCTGCGTATCTTCAGGTTGCTCTCCCGCAAACTTGCTGTCCAGCCTATCCCATACGTCCCAATACAGTGAAAAAGGCACTTCTTCTCTGGCGCTCTCTCTTGTCTGTATTAAAACACGCTCAAATCCATCTTTGCCGGTAAAATCAACGGTCTTTTTTCTTAGCGTAAAATTACCTTGACCAACAAAAATACCTACCCCAAAGGCTAGGAGGACTCCTATGACGGACAAATACACATGCGTGTATTTTTTGCTGTTTCTGTGAAGTGGTGACATTCTATGAAACTCTTTTTATGCGTGCGCCAAGTGCTGATAGACGCTCCTCTATTCTAGCATAACCACGCTCAACTTGATAAATGTTATCAATGGTGGTGGTACCCTCAGCAAGCAGACCCGCAATAATGAGCCCAATGCCCGCTCTAATATCAGGACTCTCCAAATGCTTTCCTCTCAGTGGCGTAGGGCCTTGTACAATAGCTCTGTGTGGATCGCACAGAATAATATTTGCACCCATTCTATTGAGCTTGTCGGTATAAAACAACCTTCCTTCAAAAATAGTTTCATGCACAAGGCTAAGTCCTTGGCATTGTGTTAAAAGCACCGTAAAAGGCGCTTGAATATCAGTAGGGAATCCTGGATACTCGTGTGTCCTTATGGGCACACTGACAAAAGGCCTCTTACCAGCCGCCATTACCTCAACACTCTTATTTTTAAGCTTGTACGGAACTCCCATCTTATCAAAAACAGACCACAACGCCCCCACATGAGCAGGCTCGCAATCAGTGATGGTAATGTTGCTTCTGGTTGCCGCTGCCAGCAGGGCAAAGGTACCGGTCTCAAGTCTATCCGGTATGGTAACAGCCGTTCCACCAGAGATCTTTTTAACCCCTTTGATAGTAATCGTTGGCGTACCTGCGCCACTAATTTTTGCGCCTTGCTTGTTTAAATAATGTGCTAGTGCGCCAACTTCTGGCTCTACGGCTGCGTTTTCTATAATGGTGGTGCCTTGAGCCAGCGTAGCGGCCATCATGAGCGCCTCAGTTACTGTGTGACTGACCAGAGGCATAAAAATACGAGCTCCCTTGAGTTTTTTAGCCTCTATTATCAGGCGCTCATCTCCCTCTTTTATAGTTGCTCCCATTTTTTCAAAACCACTCAAAAAAAGGTCTATTGGCCTTCTTCCCAGAAGGCATCCTCCGGGGTAGGACATATCTACTTTCCCAAAACGAGCAAGTAGTGGGCCCATCAAAATGGTGGAAGATCTTATCTTTCCAGCGGTGTTTTCCGGAATGGTTCCACTCTTGACAAAAGACGGATCAATGTGTACGATACCGGCCGTATTATCATGACTTACGCGCGCTCCGAGCGCCTGCAGAATCTCTAGCATTCGCCGCACATCTTCTATATCAGGCACCCGCTTGATCGTCATGGGCTGATCACTCAAAAGAGAGGCGCCAATGAGTTTAAGGGCATGATTTTTTGCGCCTTCAACCGCTATTGTGCCTTTTAATTGCTGTTTTCCTTGAATAATAAATTGTGCCATAGAGCGTCAGTATACTAGAATATTCCCCTTTATGCAACCTACCGCGATACATAGCATTTCCGTAAGAACACGCCGGATCATATTGGCATTTTTTGTGTCTTTCTTTGCGCTTTTAACCACAGGAATTTTAGTAAATGCGCACGGGCTTCGCTATAACACACAGCACGGAAAATGGATAAAAACCGGTATAGTCGTGGTCAAATCGAACCCCAAAACAGCGGAAGTTTTTCTTGATGGAAAAAAAGTAGATAGTAGGACACCCACTAGGATCACTCATGTTTTTCCCGGAGATCATACCATTAGAGTAGAAAAAGAAGGATATCATTCCTGGGAAAAAAGGCTAAAGGTAGAGCCCCACCAAACCACTTTTGCCACAGAAATTGTACTGTTCAAGCAAGAGTCCCCCAAGACTCTAGCAAGCATCAGCGCTGTAGCGGAAATCTTCTGGTTGCAAGATACTCTTGTACTGGCGGAGGTAGATAAACAGCAACTCATAGTTAGTTCCGTAGAAGCCACGCCTAAGAGGCTGTGGTCTACCCCTCTTACCCAAGATGTGAAAACAGTGAGTGTTCAAACTCACCCCCACCTTCCTTTTGCCGCTATAAAACTTACGGGCGATTCTACACGTATTGCACTCTTTGACCTGCATGATGAATCCAAACGCATGCTTGTGCCTGCTTACAAAACCACACTGAATCCTGCCATTATTTTTGATTCTTTTTCTTCCTCTCTACTCTACACTCAAGCTGGGCGTACGTTTGTTTCATTTGATGTAGACTCAAAAACGTACCAAAAAGAAGGCTCTGGTATTCTCCTGGCTGCACAAGACGGACAATTACTGATGACCGCTGTGCAGGACGGCATTCCCACCGTTGTAATCTCAGCAGACAACGTCCAACGCACGCTTACATCATTGCCTTTTGGTAGCACCGTTCAAACGATTGCTAAAAGAGGAGATCATATCTTACTTTGGGATAACTTCTCTACTGCGATCTATCTTTTTGACAGCAGCAAGCACACCTTAAAAAAAATGCCTGTTACGGCTTCTGACAGACCTCATGTTGCTGCCTACTCATCTAATTCATGGATTCTCAGTAATGAACACGAGGTTTGGATTATTGACAATGATGCCAAGGCCGATTTCGTTGATCGGCTCAGTAGTACTGTTTTATCATCCACTGCGGTGACTGATGTACCTTACCTGATCATCCAAACAGATCAGGAAATTACAGTGCGCGAGCTAGACAATAGAGACGGGGCAGCCCGCATCATTTTACCTCTTGTAGATATTCAGACACTTACCTTAAACAAAAAAGGTGACGTTCTCTATACGATAGGCGGGCGCTCTGTGCAGACGTTAGAGCTGCGCTAGTCTCATTTGTTTATATAAATGTAGCTGTCCTCGAGCGCGCAAAAGATTATGCTCGGCCCGACTTGTAAACTGCTCCTTATCCCATCCAAAATAGGAGTCCTCAAAGTAGTCTCTTAAAAATCTACTAGCAACCTCTATGGTCATAAGCCTCCCCGACTGTGCTACCAAAGATAGCTCAACGTCAGTGAGCTCAGCCACTGACAAATACCCACGTACAGCCTCATCGTAAACATGTTGATCAAAAAGAGTCTCAGTGGTATCTTCTCCTTTTGGATTACACCAACTTCTTAAAGCATCACCGATATCCACGAGCGGACTATGCGTGAGACACGTATCAAAATCTAGCAAGGAAACTGCCTGCCCATCTTTAAACAAAAAATTAGAAATTTTGGGATCGCCATGAACAATCTGTAGCGGCAGGTCATTTGGAAGAAATTCCTGTGGCATAAAGGCTAGTATATCTGACACTTCTGCCTCCACCGCTACGCGCTTTTTTTTATTCTGAGGGTCATTTGCCACCTTCTTAAAAAGATCAAAAATATACGGACTGTCGTGAAAGTGAGGGATGCTTCCACAACAAGAATAAGGACTCTCTTTAGCAGCGCGATGAAATTGTGCCAGTAGCGTGCCGGCTGAGAAAACTTGCTTGGGATTACTCACCTGATTAATACAGTCCCCCGGAAGCTCTTTCATACATCGCCAGAGCTCTGAGCCACGCTCAAACCACTGACTGCCATTTTCTCCGACCATAAATTCTGGCACGCTTACCCCACGAGCTCTTACAAAATCCGTGATATATTTAGCATCCTGACACGTATTGCGAGAAATTACCTTATGCAACTGTTGCACAATATAGCCGCCCCGCTTATCACGCGCTCGCCATGTGCTGTGAAGCAGCCCACTGGTAATCTTCTCTACGATAGCATCTGGCTCTATACCGTAATGTACTAGAATTGATTTTATATCCATAGTTTAAAAAAGGGGTGGCAAGCCACCCGCAGTTTATTGGCGGCTAATCAGCAAACCAGCCTTGTCATCTGATGGTTTAACACGCAGAGGATCATCACACTTTGGATTCTTTGCCTCGCGCTCAAGAATGTGTTGCATCCAGCAGTTTAGCGGCCGCTCGCGTGATCTTAAGGCATCGCGCCTGAGCACATCCGCAGGATCCATGATGTCATCCGTGTCAAAATAAAGTCCATCCGTTAAAATAAGAAACTCTTGATTGTCCTGTAGCGTGTCCTGGCCGCTACTGACAAGCTCTATGTTGATTGCTCCATCAACCACCGCGTAGGTTAGATTCCGCTTCTTGAAATTTGCTCTCAGCAAACTTTCAATACGCTGATTCTCAGCCACCCGCCTTACCGCATCTTGCTGCATTTGGGTAGCCAAACTAATATCAAACGTTTTGAGTTCATTTGATGGACTAAACAGACTCATCTTGGGCATATTGGTGTAGCCCAACACGTCTGCAGCCTGAGCCCAACTGTACTGACCCGTTCTTTCATTGATGAGCAAGACAAACATGGCGGCGGCGGGCAGACCCCACTTATCGCCATTGCTATACCTATACCCCTCGCCACGCTCTTCAATGAGTGATCTAATGTGCGCATCAATGGAAAACATAATCTGAAGAGCGCTATCAAACTGCGATATTCGCAGCGAAAGAACAAAGCGGCGCGCCTGCTGCGCAAGCCATGCTCCGCCGGTGAGGTCTAAGCCTCCAAAAGCAAACTGTCGCATGGATCCTGTAATAGGACTTACCCCATCGGCCACCATGCATAAAAGTAAATCCCCCTGCCTGACAACGGCGGTGCTGTCTTCTGTGTACGGTCTTCCTGTTCCGTTTCTGCGTACTGCGTCTATAACTCTGTAGCAGCCTTTTCCCTCTGGCACGATTCCCCTTGCAGTGAGCGGTGAACCTCAATAGTCAGCTCTTCTACTCTATGATGCCCGTTCAGTGCTGTCAAGTTAAAATTCAATAAAAGTATTGTCCCCCAAAATCATCTTTCTGCCATGAGGCAGAGAATTGTTCATACTCTTCAAATGAGCTTTTGCACCAATGAGACTGTCTACCACGCGTCCGCCACACGCCAGCGTTGCCCCCTGAAGAACAATTGAGTTTTCAATTTCTGTATCTTTGACCGTCGCATCGTTCCCAATTGAACTGTAGGGCCCAACATAGGCATCGGTGATAGTGCAATTTCTGCCAATGGTAACCGGCCCTCTAATAAGCACATCCCCCTGCAAAACGGTGCCCTCGCCGATACTAACGCTTCCTTGGATTCGTGCGTTTTCCGGAACTTCACATGAAATAGTGAAATCGCCGCGCTTCATCTCTCTAAGCAACAGTAAATTACCCTCCAGCAGATCTGAAGGCTTTCCGGTGTCTTTCCACCAACCGCTAATCTCTTCATACCCAACTTTGAGCTTATTTTTCAGATAAAAATCAATGACATCTGTTATTTCCATCTCGCCCCGTGCCGATGGCTTTATAGACTCAACCGCCTTGAGCGCCTGCTCATCAAACAAATATATGCCGGTAATAGCAAAATTACTCTTTGGGACGGCTGGCTTTTCTGTCACACCAGCAATACTGCCGTCTGCTGCAATTTCTGGGACGCCAAATCTTTGTGGATCTTTTACTTTTGACAAAGCCAGCATGCAATTGAGTTTTTCTCTTTCAAAACGAGAGACAAAATCGTTAATAGATCCCAAAACAATATTGTCTCCAAGGTACATTAAAAAAGGACCATCCAAAAAACCATGATCCTTAGCATTTTTTATTATATGGGCCAGCCCCAACGCCCCGCCCTTTTGTTCAATATAAGTAATGCGGGCTCCCCAACGCGATCCATCTCCCACAACAGCGCTCAGGCTGGTATCTCCCATATTTATATTGATACCAATTTCCGTAATGCCAGCTGCAACAATTTTTTCAATGGCGTAAAAAATGAGCGGCTTATTAGCCAGCGGCAAAAGGTGCTTGTTGATTGTCTGCGTTACTGGCCGTAGCCGAGTGGCGCGCCCCCCTGCTGTTATGAGCGCTTTCATAAAGTCAAACCTTACCAAATAACAATACTTTTAAGCAAGGCGGTGTACCGCTTCAGTATAGGATTAGCTACATGGGTAACCCAAGGACTAGATACATCACCTTCCTGAAAAGCAATTATTCCGGTTACGTGTGAGAGTAGAAAACGATCAGAAACGAGCCTCTGCTTTTGAATAATTGCTCTTTTTTTTAGCCAAAGTCTTACATGTGCTGGATCAAGCCAGTAGCGGTAGACGGCCAGCTTTTCCTTCCACCATCCGCGCGTAAGAGCTATACCAAAAAGGCCAAACTCGGTTAGCAATAAAATAGGAGCAAGCAAAATCAACGTGGGCCACCGGTAATACATAAGGAGCACAGCAAAACGGTTGCGCTCCATCCAATAATATTTTTTTATTGACTTAGAAAAATTATAGGTGTGATACGCTATGCCGTCGCGTACCATTACCACACGGCCACCCAAAATCCTACACCGCAACGACCACTCCATATCCTCATGGTACATAAAAAAATCCTTATCCCAGCCGCCGGAGGCCACAGCCTTTTTGGTACGCATCATCATCGCGGCCCCGCTTGCATATGGCACATCCCGGACTGCCGGCAAGGCAAGGTCGGCGGCATTGCGCCTATAATCCATGCAATAACCCATCGCAAGAACATGCATAGCATTTCCGCTAGAGTTAACCAACTGTTTTTCTGGGCTCAGCATTATCAGGGGCTGCGCAATAGCGATCCGCTCATCAGCACTCATGTGCGCAACAAGCTCTGCAAGCGTATCTTCTCCCAGATATGCATCGTCATTAAGAAAAACCACATAATCATAATCATTATCTAACGCCCACCTAAGACCCACATTGTTACCTCCGGCAAATCCTAAATTTTTCTCATTCTCAATCAAGACAACACGCGGCAGATCTTTGCGGGATCGCGACATGACATGCTCTCTTATATGATCTCCTGAGCCGCCATATTCTGGATGTGGGTTATCAACGATAACAAAAGCAACGCGCTCTTTTGGATAGCTCATGCTAGCCAGAGATGCTGCGGTTTGCTCTATATAAGGCTCACAATGAAAACTCAAATAAATTATTGCTATGGATGGTTTCATCTTGACTGACCCCTCCACTTATAAAAATATTTAATCCACGACACCACATGTACGCGTGTAAGCGGATTAAGTAGGAGCGCCTTAATTCCGGGCACAGAAGCACTCTGCCGCCTATGACCGTGAGTGATACGCACCGATGGTACATAATAAACCGGCCACCCATGACTCCAAAAACGCCTGCACAAATCGCAATCTTCAAAATACATAAAAAAGCGCTCATCAAAGCCTCCAACGTGCCTGAGCGCTTGCGCGCGTATCATCATGGCCGAGCCCATAATCCAATCAACAGGCGCTGTGCGGCTGTGATCAAAATCATTCATCAGCAACTGGCTAACACGCCTTTTGAGCCTTTTATACCTTTTATCAAGCGACAATCTACGCGCTATCTGAGCAAACAAACTTGGAAAACTATAGCAAGAATACTGGAGCGATCCATCATAGTTAATCAGCTGCGGGCCAGCCATCCCAACAAGCGGATGCTTGTCCATCCAGGCCACAAGCTGCGCAACGGCGTGTGGTGTTTGATCAAACAGTAAGTCTGGATTTGCTAGAAAGTAGTAACGAGCCTCTACCCGTTTTAGAGCGACGTTCTGACCACCTCCAAAACCCTTGTTATCATCCAAGAGCACATAGTCCGCCTGAGGAAACCTCTCAGACAAGGCAGCGCGCAATTCTGGCACGCCATTATCTACGACTATAATTTTGTAGCGCAGATCAGTATCCCTCAGATTGGCAATCAAAGAA
>CAZSVL010000008.1:33917-71937 GCA_964610305.1 uncultured Gammaproteobacteria bacterium
ATCAACCATTGTTTTATTTCAATAGACGATACCTTCTTTTTTAATTTAGAGCGATCAGTATAAGCAGACCGTATCATATGCCGGTGGTGATAGGCAAAATGTAATGTCTGACGATCTCTAAACAATAAAAAAACGAATTTTTTTAATTCATACCAAAGGACAGAAACGCGCACAGGTATATTTCTTACCATAGTACACAAGTGGTTCCTGTAAGACAGCCTTCTGACCAAAGCTGACTTAGAAAACCAGCTACTTTTGCCGGCTGTTCTATCATGATAGGCAAATACATCAAGCAATACATGACTCTTCCATCCAGCATGCCGCACACGCCATGCCAAATCTACATCTTCCTTATAGGCAAAGTAGTTGTTGGCATAGAGCTGCTCTCCAATGGCACTTGTTCTACCTGCAAAAAGGGCGCCCGAAACACCAAAAACTTCTGCATACGCTCTGCCGCGCAACACTGACAGTCTCAGCTCTTGCCCACCAAGATTATCACTAAATAATTGGCCGTGCATAATGTCTGCGGCGTGTCCGCTTGAGCTAACAACCAATCCAAGAGTATCTACGCGCGCGGGATCCTTCATGCTCATTATGGCAGGAGTGACGGTGGCGGTCATACGGTTATCATCTAAAAAATCTACCATTGACTCTAAGCACTTCTCGGAGAGCGTCATGTCCTGATTTATCACAATGCAATATTCATAAGAGGGATCATAGAGCACATTGTGACCACCGGCATAACCCGTATTGCTCTGCGCAACGGCAAATGTATGCGGCACGGAAAAATTCTGAAGACTCGCCTTTATCAGCTCAGCTGTTCCATCTGATGAGTTGTTATCCAAAACAGCAAGCTCCCAGCCACCGAGTGTTTGTTTTTTGAGTGACTCAAAAAGGTCAGAAATATACTCTATTCCGTTATACGTAACCAATTGAACACGCACTTTCATAGACCCCATTTGCTAAAATACGTATACATAGACTTTAAAAAAAGACGCTGCGCTTTAAATCTTGAAATCTGCTTAAAACTCTGGCCTACTTTGTCTATCACGGTTGCAGCGGGCGTGTACCAAACCTCCCACCCAGCGCACATGGCTTGGCGACAAAAATCCACCTCTTCAAACCACACAAAGAAACGCTCATCTAGCCTGCACGTTTTAAGCACATTGGATCTAATCATAAAAAAGGAGCCGCGTATGCTATCTACTTGAGCCTGCACATCGTAATTGAAACCTGTCATCAAATAATTATTTAAAACACGCGGCATCAGATGCGGGATTTTAAGTACAATCATAAGTTGGTCAAACAAGCGCGGAAATCTTCGTACGTGCGGAACCACCACCCCCGCCTCATTAACCAACTTACAGCCAGAAATCCCCGCTTTGGGATATGTGTCCATCCACGCTACCATAGAGTGCAGCGTGTCTGGAGCCACCTTCATATCAGGATTTAAAAGCAAGACGTATCTACCTCTTGCCCTACTAATGGCCTGATTATTGGCCGCTGCAAAACCTCTATTGTCTGCATTAAATAAAGCTGTAACTCTATCGCTATACTTTGCCAACCTTTGCATAGTCTCATCAGACGAATTGTTGTCAACCACAAAAATCTCAAAACTGACACCCTCTGACTTAAAAAGAGCCGTTAGCGACTCCTCCAAGTGCCGGCCTACATTCCAGCTTACGGTTATAACTGATACGTCTATCATCGCAACGACAATTTAGTGGCGGTCTGCTCTGCGGTTAGTTGCAAAGCATAGACCCCCTCTGTGGTTTTTAATGCATCTTTAAACAAAACGGCAATCTCCCTTAGTCTGTCTTCTATCGGCCTCAGTTGAATACCAATGTCACTCAATTTTTTTGACGAAAGAACACAATCAACCCTGGTTGCCAACGTTAATTTATTGAGTTCACTTTTTTCAATTTTTACAAATTTCATCTCTGGCCTCACAATCTCCTTTAGAATTTCTGCAATACGATACGGCGTAGTAATGCCTTCATTGACTACATTGTATAGGCCGGTTGCTCTTTTTTTGAATAGCTCATCGGTCACCACCATCAAATCCTCAACAATCGTGCATGAGTTAGGGGTGTCAACAAATTTGTCATAGGTAAGCATTTTGGTAATAGCATTACGAGGACTAACCATTGAAGAGAGGAGTTGCCGCGGCCTCAAAACTAAAAGAGGTAATCCACGTTTACGATGCAAGTCAAACAACAAATTCTCGGCCCAGACTTTTGTCCATGCGTAATAACACAGGGGGCTCACGGGATCATCCTCTGACCACACCTGCGCAGCGCTAGTGCTTTTTTGAACACATCCAGAAGAAACATGAATAAAATAAACACCGTACTGCAAACAAGCCAAAGCAACATTTTCTGCGCCCAAAGTATTTATATCAAAGGCTTCTAATTTATTGCGCTCGCACCAGTCAATATCTGTCTTTCCTGCTACATTTATTACCATCTCTGGCTGATGCGAGGCTACCGCAGATTGCACCGCTTGAGCATCTCTAATATCAACGTCCGCCATCACAACATTCATGCCACGCTGCGTAAAATACGTACTATAAAATTGGCCTAACTGTCCCCTGCCAAATATGAGCACTGGTTTTAATTGCATAGCTAGCATAGCTTACAATACAAAAAAAACCTCTGCAAGGCTTTTTAAAGCTTCTATTTCTTTCTAAAAAACTTTCTATCCTTTTTAACCTCTTGCGCCAACTCCCCTATTTCTTTTGCTTCTCTTTTCCATGAGCTGGCAAAAGAAAGCACATCAGAAAGTCGCTTGTTGTAAATGGCCAAAGCGCCAAACCCAAGAGCTGCTAAAGAAAATATAAAGGCTAGAGATAACAAAACCGTTCTGAGCGTTGAGGATGCCTCATGCAGCGGCGTAGCATCTTCTCCGTCACTAGTACCATCTCCATCGCTGTCGGCATTAAGCGGATCAGTTCTTTTGGTAAGCTCTTCACTGTCAGACAGTCCATCATCATCAGAATCAGCCTTGGTTGGATCAGTACCCACAATAACCACCTCTTCTCCGTCTGGGATACCGTCTGAGTCTGTGTCTTTGTTGTTTGGATCAGTGCCGTGCTCTTGTTCTTGCACATCAGAGAGGCCATCATTGTCAGAATCTGCCCTGGTGGGATCCGTGCCCGCCGCAATCTCTACTTCATCGCTTACACCGTCATTGTCGTCGTCTTCATCCGCGTTATTACCAATGCCGTCATTATCAGAATCTAGCTGCTCCTGCTTATCGGTTGGGAAAGCGTCATCGCCATCGGCGCTTCCGTCGCCATCAGAATCGCTCTTAGAAGGGTCTGTTCCCGCGGCAAGTTCCTCCCCATCTGAGAGGCCATCCTCATCACTATCTGACGCTAGAGGATTGGTACCAATATTTACTTCTTTGCTGTCAGAAAGTCCGTCATCGTCAGAATCAGATCTCAGAGGATCTGTTCCTCTTTCAAGTTCCTCCCCGTCTGATAGACCATCTCCATCAGAATCTGCTTTTGTAGGATTAAGTCCGCTAGATACTTCTTGCCCATCGCTTATACCGTCTCCGTCAGAATCGCTATTGTGCGGATCGCTTCCAAAATCTGCCTCTTTATCATCGGCAAGACCGTCGTTATCATCGTCCGTGTCAGCGTTATCCCCGGTTCCGTCTCCATCAATATCCGCCCACTCGCTGGCGTTTACGGGAAATTGGTCGGCATCGTCATTGTGACCATCCCCATCACTGTCAGCTAGCGTTGGATTGGTTCCACTCTCCCACTCGCTCTTGTCATCCAAGCCGTCCCCATCAGTGTCAGCATTTTTACTGTCTGATCCTATCTCATCTTCTTTGCTGTCAGAGAGTCCATCATTATCATCATCGTCATCACTATCATCTCCTATGTCATCTCCGTCAGTATCAATATCTACATAGTAACTGGTCTGCACAGGATTTCCAGTTGGATTAAGCTGAGCGTCAGAAAGGGATACCGTACTTCCATCAAAATCTACGGCTTGACCGTTTAAAAATGAGGCAGAGATATCATGATCTCCGGCTGTTGGTTGCCAAGGCATAGAGACTTGTCGTGCTGATTCAAATTCCAACGACACTGCAACAGAGCCCACTAAAATGCCATTATCATAAAATCCTATATCGCCAGAGAGCGTCTGATAACTGCTGTTTACTACTACCGTATGAAGCTTTACTTGATCTCCGGCAAAAAAAAGATCCTCTGAAAACCACACCCCACTTGGAGGAACAAACCCCACGGGCGCAGCCATAGCAGAAGAGACGCCCATAAAAAGGGCGCAGGCCATAACAAAAAAACGATACATTCCTTTCATCAACTCTAGTATACCAAATTATTATCTCCAACGCATGAGACGGTGTGCATATCCAAAGAAGCACACACAATATCACCGTGCTTGTCAGTTCTCATAATTGTAGAACTTACCCTCTTGAGCCGAGAAAGCACACGCGGTGTAGGATGACCATATTTATTATCCTGTCCGGCCGATACAATTGATATTTCAGGCGATACCAGCTGCACAAACGGCTCAATTGAAGAAGTATTGCTCCCATGATGTCCAACTTGCAGCACATCAGAATTTAGTTGCGATCCGTAGGTTGCTACTAAATACTCCTCTAACTGCTGCTCCGCATCTCCTGTTAGCAGCACAGAAAAATCATCATTAACCCGCAAAACAAGAGACTTGTTGTTGCTCATTACAGTGCTACTTGCTGCTATATCTGTATCTGGATATAAAAAAGAAATAAAGGCATTACCGAGCTGCATCTGAGTAGGCTTTTTTATAACCGTAGGTGATTTTGCTAGAGCAATAAATTCATCCCACTGCGCATCATCCCCCTGCAAGCTGCTCAAAATTATCTGACCCACCTCAAACCGTTTTAATACATCTATACATCCGCCAAAATGATCGGCATCCGGATGCGTGACGGCTAAAATATCAACACTACGCTGATAAAAAGGCAAGCTACGCCCTAGACTTTGCAGAACACTCCTATCTCTTCCGCAATCCACCAGCATGTACTCATCCCCACCAAAGCTAAAAAGCGTTGCATCTCCTTGACCAACATCCAAAAAAGTTACGCTAAAGCCCTCTTCTTGAACTGTAGCGGCAAAAAACCACGCTGCCAGAGTAAGCACCAGCAAGAGCGAAACAACCGTTATTATTAGGCGATCATTGCTGCTCATAGCGCATTTTTACAAGGTAAAACAAAACCGCATACGAGCCAATAAGCGCCACCAGTGATAATTGGGCCGAGACTGATGAAAATGAGAAGCTGGCCATAAAACGCACTACTCCAATAACATAAGAAAGTAAAACCCAGCACAGCCAAAAAAGAAGCAATCCAATAGGACGTGCCAGAAAAGTAAACATCACGGCAAAAAAACCTAAAAACATAATAGTTGGGATGGCAGGCAAAATAAGAGCGTTTACAAAAGGGGCAACAGCAGAAATTCTACCAAAATAATACATAATCAGTGGCGAAGTAAGCACAATTGCCGCAAGCGTCTGCGCGAGCATGGCAGATATCGTTTCAGGAAAAATAGAAAAAAATCGCTCTAGATCCTTACTTAAATACATCAGTCCAATGACGGCAGCAAAAGACAGTTGAAATCCCACATCATACAAAAGAGCATAAGGGTTATGAAAAACCATCGCAAGAGCAGCTAAGGCCAAAAGCGGCGCTCCTTTGCTAACTCTTCCCCACTGCATAGACAGTAGCAGCACCATGGCCATGATGGCAGCACGTACTACCGATGCTTGCGCGCCAACAAGGAGCACAAAAAGTACGATTGCGCCGCTTGAAACCCAAAAAGCACGCTGACGCCTGATTCCAAGACCAAGTAACACCGTCATAAATAAACTGCTCACCAGCGTTATATTATAGCCTGATATGGCAATTATATGCGTCGTTCCTGTTCTATTGAATGCCTCTGAAAGATCCTCTGGAATAGTGGAGCGTGCGCCATAGAGCAACCCTCCCAAAAAAGAGGCGTGCGGCTCGGGCAAAGTTTTGTCTATGACGCTTTGTACGCGAGACTTTGCATCTAGAAGAGTAGAATATATACGCGATCCAGCAACTATTTCAACACGCTTTATCTGCGGTCGCAGACACAAGGCGTCAATACCACGCATGGCCGCAAATCTGTCAAAAGCAAAACCAGCGCTACGCTGTGGCAGCATGAGAGTACACGACACGCTCACGCTAGTACCATAAGGCAAAACCGGATGCGGATCTGCCATCGCCCACACCCTCGCCTTTGGCTTGTCAAATGAAATGACGTACTGCATTTTTCCATCTTTCCACAGTGGCTCGCCAGCCACATAACCAGAGGCAACAATGCGCGTACGCGCATTTGCCATATTTCTTATGGGTGTATCATCAGGCAATGCAATTCCGCTACGAAAAACGCCAAAAAATAAAAAGAGAATCAAAAAAACAAAAAATCTTACTCTGGATGATCGCCAAAATACCACCAAAAAAGGAACCGGAATCAAGAGCCAAAGCAAATATGCATTACTAATCCGCGTTTCAAAAATAAAAAAACCAGCGATCACGCCCAAACAAAAAGAGACGGTATACGCCACAAATCTACCGGATTTTGAACTGCTCAAAGCCATAAAAGTATGGTATCATACCGCCATGTCAATAGGCTCAAACCCATTTAAACAGCAACGAGACAGCCCCATAGACATAAGGGAGAGTCTCCGCCCTCTATTGGGAGATGAAGGTGTTGCTCTTATGGAAGCTCATGTAGAGCTGCCGGCTCCAAAAAAACTAGTGTCACCTGTAGAGGCGTTATCTGAAATGGTAGAAGACCAATCAAATGCGATGAGGGTTGTGTTTGAGTGGCTCAGAGATTTTTTTGATCCTGAAGAATTAAGCTCTCAAGAAATAGACAGCCTTCTTTCTCAAGGTATTGATGGAATCACCTTTAAGACCGATTTAAATCTGGAAGGCAAAGGGATAAGTGCTATACCCATAGAGTTTTTCCGTATAAGAGGGAACTTAAACCTGGCTCACAATCGGATAAGCCACATTAAGCATTTTCCTAAAATTATCAGAGGCAGCGTGGATCTCTCTGGAAACCCTCTCATAGGGACAAAAGGGTTAGAAGGCGTTTCAATAAGCGGCGATCTTAAACTAAACAACACCTACGCTAACACCCTACCGCCAACCACTGAAGTAGAAGGTCAGATTTTTGCCATTAATTCACTGGCGCGTGAACATGCTAAATTTGCAAAAATTGAAAAAGGTATGAGAAAACTCCGAAAAGTACTTAATGCTCAAGGTAGAAATTATGTATCCTGGAGATAGTTTTAACGCTTTTTTTTTGCTATAATTAAGCCCTATGCAAGACACAAATCATCCCCCATCAAACGCCGAAAATAGCGCCAAAAAAGACATCTTCATTAAAGAATCTTCTGTTCATCTAGCAAAGGCTCTTGGCAAGGGTAGAGCGGAATCTGCCTTTGGTGAAGGAAGCAAACAAATTAGGCGTCTCCGAGTAAAAGAAGGTATTACCCTAACACCTGAGCTACAATCGCAGGTAGAGCAAGTTCAGACAACGCTTGCTGACCGAGACCAGTATTGGGAATGGGCGGAAAAAATAGGCCAAGACTACGAATGGTTTGAGGATACTTTTGATTATGTAGAAACCTACAATGAGCTTGATAAGCAAGAGCAGGCAGATCTTATGTTTGCCGCGCATTCTCTTCTGGCTGAACAAAAGGATGTAGTCATGGCAATTCACGATGCTGAATTTGAGGAGGAAACAGGAAACAAGGCTCGTAGTCTTACCATTAGTGCGCAGCTAAAAGACGGCGCTAGAGACATTACACCACAAGAGCTAGCGGCTTTTAAAAAAATTAGAGGAACCTCTTTAGGAACCCACCATGATCTAGCAAGAAAACTTGGCTATAACGTTGGATGGCTGCTTGAGAATTTTGACTTGACTGAGCATTATCAAAAAGCAACTAAAAACGTAGTGACAAAAAAGACAAAACGAGCAAAAGGATTTGGGAGAGTACGCATCCCCACCAACCGAGAAATTTCCATGGACAGCAGCGCAATAGAGCAAAGAAATAAAGCACGTCTTGCAGAAATAAAAGAACAACTCGCCAAACTTGGCATGACACCGGGATTTGAGCAAGCATATGCTAATAAATCTACCCGTGCTTATTTCATTGCAAGAGGCGCACAAAGACGTGAAGAGCTACTTGCGCAGAACATGGATCTGGAAATTGAAGTAGAGCAACTTATTGACAACGCCATAGCCAGCAACAAAGGAGCCGTAACAGGAAGCGATAGTATGGCAATAAGAGAGCTGCAAGAAAGAATAGCCGATAATGAGAGGAGAGCTGCAGCACTGGACATGTCTGAAGATGGGCACGCCATAATAGAACATAACACCATAAAAGAATATTCAGAGGCAGCTGCCAACGGCAATCTGGTAGAATTCCCATCAGCAAAAGACATTATTGAGGACGGCATGGAACATATGCGCAATCGCAGACCATTTATGCTTGCTGGCCATCTTGGATCTGGAAAAAGCCAACTACTGGTGGAAATGGCTAAGCGTTTCATGGTGGAAAATGGCATTGGATATGATCCTAACACGATTGATTTTGATGACCCAGAGGCTCTTGGAGATCTGCTAAGAAACTTGAATCCTGAAATTTTCTCTGGCTCAGAAGAAGCATCTATTTATAATCTGGTAGGATCTCTGAGACTAAAACGTGTAAATGGCCTTGATCCCGATTCTCTTAAAAAAGAAATGCAAAAACTTGAGGAAAAATTAGCTATAGCAAAAGTAAACGTGCCAAAGGAAAAGCTTGCAGAGATCATCGTGGGTAATGAGGCGGTGGAAACGGTATTTGCCTACGGTCCTCTAGGTACTGCCATTAAAGAAGGAAAGCCCATCATTATAGATGAAATTAATATGATTCCGGCAGAGGTGTTAGGAAGACTTAACGCACTACTGCTTGAGCGACCAGGAAATAAAATAAAAATTCAAGAAAATGGAGAGGAAGTAATAGAATTGGAACCCGGAACCGTATTTCTAGCATCGCTCAACTTAGGAAAACAATACGCGGGTATTAAGCAAGTCAACGCAGCATTTAAAAATAGGTGGATTTCCCGTGAGGTAGATTATCCAGCTGCAGCAGAGACCTTTGATCTTATGACTGCAATGCTCATCAGAAAAGACCGCGTCATGTTTCCTGCAGATTTTCCGCAAAACGGCCTAGAAAAAATGACAGACCTTACTATGGCGGTGCGAGAGATCCAAGAGAATTTCTCTGGGAAAACCGTAGGCAAGTCCTTTATGTCTAAAGCGCGCGGCAGGGTTGAAGCAGAGAGTACCAATCTTAAAGATACGGTAATTTCTACCAGAGACTTGGTAGTAAAGATTCTTCAGCCATGGAAAAAGAAAAATTTTGAAGTTGAGAAAAACGGAATCCACATAGCAGAAAAAACGGTTACCAAAAAAGACGGTGATGGTAATGAAACAAGCGTAAAAGTTGAGGCACGAGACGTAGACAAGGATTCACTTGATGTTATTATTGCCAAATTCATCCTTGCTGCAGAAGTTTTCAATATTGATGATCAGCGATTCATGGTAGAAATTTTCCTACGTCGCGGCTTTTTTGATGGATGGACAGAGGAAACTTTTAAGGAGCATGGTATAACCAGTATTGGCGACATGGAAATTAAAACACTGCAGGCAGAGATGGGAACCGATGAATATCAACAAGCCATGAAAGACATTGGAGACTTTGCTCAGGAAATAGAAGGAAGCAACACCAGTTTGATTGGCGCCAAAAATCTTCTTGTTGGTGCATACAACACCAGATAAACTATGAAAAAAACTCCGCAGACAGCGGAAAAAAGAGCAATAGCAGGCTCAGAGGATGACAAAAAACCAGAGCTCACTGAGAAAGAAAAGCTCATGCAGCAAGCCTCAGAAGAGTGGTTAGAATTTGCTGGTATCCTAAAAAATACTATCAATGCCTACTACGGCACCAAAGACATACAATTTACCGTACAGAAAGGAGGGTGGAAAATAGACCTAGAAAATATTGTAGTAAACGTGGATCCCAAATTTTTTTTAGATAAAGGCTATACCAAGGCAGAGGCGCTCTTTGCAACGTTTCATGAGGCAGAGCACTTTAGAGACATGGCTATGGATCCGGAGGCATATGAGGACTTGTTTGCTCACATTAGATCTCAAGACCATGTCCATCCAGCATATCCCAATGCGCTCTCTAGGCTGTACAACTGCATTGATGATGTACTCGTGAACAAAGCGGTGATGAGCCGCTGGAAGGCCGGAAAGAAGGGAAAAGACTCACTCTATCCTAAACTTTTTCCCAGTAGAGACTTATCTATTCAAAAAGTAGCAATTGCAGGACCTGACGGAAAGCCAATGAGAGATATGCAAGGCAATGTAATCACAGTAGACAAACCAATGCCAAGACATCGGCAATTTATGTATGCCCTTTTGCGAAAAGCCATGTTGCCGCATGAGAAAATAAAGCTAGATCCAGAAGTTGAGCAAGCAATAAAAAAATTAGAACAAGAGCTGGGTCCTGCTGGCGTAGAATTAGTAACACGCGTAGATGCGGAGGGAAGCGCTACGCGTATATCTCACGGAACCAAGGGTGAGACTACGCATCGTTTTAACGTAATCAAATTTTACCACGAAAAAATCTTCAAGGAATTTTTTCTCAAAGATCTAGAAGATAGAAAGCAAGAGGAGTCGCAAAAAGAAGGCAAGGGCAAGGGTGAAGAGGGAGATCAAAAGCCAGGCAAGGGAGATCCTGGAGAAGAGCCAGACGATCCGTTTGGAGATGATCCTCTAGAAAACGCCATTCCAGATCCATTTGACTATGAGGATGCCTTTGATAAGGCTCAGGCCATTAACGATAGAATTCAGCAAAAAAAGAACGATGAATTCAAAGATCTTCACGGTGTCACCAGAGAAGACATGGACGACTATCGTGAAGACAAAAGAGTTGTTCAAGAACACATTGAAGAAATGATAGGATTGTGGGAGAGCATTATCACGGAAAGAAAAGAATACGTAAAAGTTCTAGGAAGACAGCCCAAAAAAGAGGGGCCGCTTTTGCACCCGGCGCGTATTGCCAGCATTCCCATTGAAACTAAGGCCGGAAATCTGGAAGTTGAAGCATATAGAGGGTTTGAAAAAGCGGAAAAAATAAGAGAGCGTCCTAACAAGATAGAAATCACACTTGTCTGCGACGGAAGCTCTTCTATGACATTGGAGGGAAGAGGTCATATGCAGCGGCGTCTAGCCATTTTGGCAACAGAGAGTCTTTATGAATTTGTGGAAAAAATAAACGCTGCCTCAAGAGCAGGAGAAGATGTAAATCTGGAGGTAAAATCAGAAATACGGGTGTTTACTTCAAACGAAAAGGATGAAGTGCTCAAAAGGCTCTCGCCAGAGCTAACGCACATACAGCGTATTCAAATGCGCAAGCGACTTTTAAGATTGGACAGTGGCAACTATGAGGTAGCCACTTTTAACGGCATTAGAGAAGAACAGTTTACTGAAGAGAGAATAGAAGATCTTAAAGAAGGAAACCTAAAAAAACTTATAATTTTCCTGACAGACGGCGAGAGTGATGCACAAGCTATACAAAAAAGCATAAAACAGTTGTATGCAATGGCTGATGAAGGGCATGACAATCTTGTAATTGCCGCTATTGGATTTGGAGGAGGTACCAGCGTAAAAGATACCTACGCACCCAACGGACACTATGTAAACGCCATCCAGGAAGTCCCTGATAAATTTAAGGAGATCATAAAGAAAATAATGGAAGACGTATAGCATGAGCATAAGCAGCAACCCTTTTAAAAGACACCGTCCTACATCTTCCACAGAGGAAGCAGTAGAAGTGCTTCTGGGAAAGCAGGCGCGTGTTCTTATGGAAAAAATGTCCGAGCCGGAATCAAGGCCAGACACGTTATTGCTACCCACCAGTCTTGAAAAGATAGAGCTTCCAGAGGAAGTCTTTAAAAACAAAATTAGACCTCTTAAAGAAATTATTGACCAGATTGACTCACCTAAACAGAAGACACACGCTCTCCTTAGTGTTGCGCAAGCAGCGCTGCAGACAAAAAATTTTGGACAAGCGCGAAGGCTGCTGGCTGATGCGCAGCAGATAGCAGATGCCATAGAGAACAAAAGAAGTCGGTTAGACGTACATCTTTTAATTGCGCAGCTTGCTCATGAACATTTTGAAAAAATGAGCGAATCCATCATTTCACAAACGGCAACAGATGCAAGTATTGATGATCATCTTTTAATTGCCATTGCGGCTGAGAACTGCAACTCTACTCAAAAGGAAGAGTTGTTAGAGCAGCTACTTAAGAGAGCTACTGCAGCAGATGACTTTAGAACATGGACAGCCATAGTGTCTTCCTACCCAGATGACACAGTAAAAAAACAAGCCGCTGGCCCGTTGCTTGCGCGCCTGCAAAGAGCCTCCACAACTATGCTAGTTGCAGATGCTAAGCAAGACATGGCAGAAGACACAGCCCATGCGCTGGCTAAAATTGGCGACACAGAGCGGGTTCTTCAGGCGCTAGACTATGAATTTGTCAACAACAGAACAAAGGCACGCATCGTATCCGCAGCCGCAGAGGCCAACTTTCCTGATACGGCAACCGCCGTTTTAGACACTCTTCCACCAAGCGTAGTTCACACTAATTTTGCATTCATGATCACCTCGGCTAAAAGAGGCAACAATGCAGAGTTTCTTCTTGTTTTGAGCCAAAAGATTAAGCATGAGAATCGATATAGAGCGATAGCCTCTGCCGTAGAGATATTGGTAAATCAGGGGGATTTCGTGAGAGCTCAGATGCTAGCAGATCAATTGGGGCAGGGGTTTGCACAAGATCGCATAGTAAAAGAGGGTAATCTTAGGCACTTAGAAAATCGTCAGTGCGCGCAATACATGACGCAAATCTACGCAGCTCTTGGTGATATTCAAAAGGCAAAAGAAATTACAGATGCCATGCCTTTTGAGTTCTCTCAGGAAAAATTTAATGCCCTTCTAGCTTTGGCACATGCACAAAATAAGGCAGGAGACACTGAGATTACCACCACGTTTGATCGCCTTACAAAGGATCTGAACCAGACCCCAGATGACGACATTGCAGAGCTAGCCATACTAATGGAGAAGACGGGACTAACGCAGAATGCTATGTCTGTAGCACTCGCGGCAAGCGGATCTAGTATTATTGAGGTATTCGGAAAGTTTATTTTCTCCCCGGAGGTGGAGTTAGACAAGGATGATGTAGGCTCTATATCAGGAAAAGTAGACAAAATTCTAGAAGACCCTCAATCATATTATGATATGCTTTGGCCAAGCCCTGAAGATTACATTGTTGCCGCGCATATCAAAGAAAAGGCAGGAATAGTGGAGCCAGAGTATGGAGATCATCTTTACAAAACCCTCATTGAAGAATTTGTTAAAAAAGACATTGAAGTTGCTCCCATAAGCATAGTAAATAACATGCTCAGTCATGGTGGAGCAGGCGCCCTTATCAGATTATTTGGAGCCAAAAAAGTAAACGCGCAAGCATTTCTAGATGAGCTAGATGATGAAGACAGGAGAAAAATAATAGAACAGAGAGCGCGAGAGATTGCCCAGGAGCTAGAAAAACAGAATTAAATCACAATATTTACAAGCTTTCCACGCACCACCACAATCATTTTGGGTTTACCCCCAACCAACCATTTCTGTACTTTCTCTGAAGAAAGTGCTTTTTGTTTTATCTGCTCTTCAGAACTGCCGGAGTCTAGTATCATTTTATCACGCACTTTTCCATTTACTTGAACCACAAGCTCTATCTGCTCTTCTTGCGCCAGGTTCTCATCAAAAGACGGCCAATCAGCTAATACAATACTACCCTCTCCTCCACGCAAATGCTCACACAGATGCGGCGCAAAGGGACTCAATATTTTTAAAAGCGAGTCATAATCCTCTTTGCTCACGCCAAGCGTAGCACCATTGACCCACTGCATCATAGCGGCAATAGCCGTATTAAAATGCATCTGCTCAATATCATCTGTCACTTTTTGTATGGTCTGATGTAATTTTTTAGTAACCTGCGGATCAGATTGTTCAACCAATTTTTTGCTCAAATCAAAGACTTTATTCAAAAAACGCTGTACACCAATAAGCCCCGCGTCATCCCACTGCGCGGCTTGATCAAACGGCCCCATAAACATTTCATATACCCTGAACACATCGGCACCAAATTTTTCTACAATCTCATCTGGATTAACCACATTCCCTTTTGATTTGCTCATCTTCTCCCCGCCTTTTGCCAAAATCATGCCGTGACTGGTGCGTTTTTTGTACGGCTCAAGCGATGGCACCAAACCAATATCAAACAAAAACTGATTCCAAAATCTTGAATAGAGCAAATGCAGCACCGTATGCTCCATGCCGCCGTTGTACCAATTCACGGGCATCCATTTTTTAAGAGCCTCTTTGCTGGCAAATTCTTTTTCATTATGCGGATCGCAATAACGCAGAAAATACCAAGAGGATCCCGCCCAGTTAGGCATAGTATCTGTCTCTCTTTTTGCCGGACCTCCACAATTGGGACATTCGGTGTTGACCCAATCCTCTATTGCCGCCAGCGGACTCTCCCCGCTATCCGTAGGCTCATATTTTTCTACTTCTGGCAAAAGCACCGGCAGCTGATCTTCTGGAACTGATATCCATCCACCGCACGGCTCGCAGAATACCAGAGGAATGGGCTCACCCCAATATCTTTGACGAGAAAAAACCCAATCGCGCAATTTATAATTCACCTGAGAGCTGCCCACCTCATTGCTCTGGAGCCATTCCATGATGTTTCTTTTTGCATCTACCACAGATTGCCCGTCAAGAAAATCAGAGTTCACAAGAACACCGTCTCCAACGTAGGCTTCCTTTTTCACATCGCCGCCAGAGATCACCTCTACAATGGGCAGACTATATTTTTGAGCAAATTCCCAATCGCGCTGATCATGTCCCGGCACGGCCATAATGGCACCACTTCCATAGCCAGAGAGAACATAATCTGCCACCCAAATAAGTATAGCCTCTCCGCTGGCAGGATTTATAGCGCGCAGACCCTTCAGCTCCACACCTGTTTTCTCTTTCTGCAGATCAGTGCGCTGAAGGTCCGATTTTGCACTGGCAGCCTTAATGTAGGCAGAAACCTCATCCTTATTTTCAATGCGATCCCTAAACTGATCCAAAATCTCATGTTCTGGCGCAACAACCATATAGGTGGCGCCAAAAAGCGTGTCTGGCCGGGTAGTAAACACCTCTAGACTACCTTCAGAATTCTCTACTCTAAAAACTACATTTGCACCCTCTGATCGGCCGATCCAATTTTGTTGCTGCACCTTAGCCGGCGTAATGTAATCCACCGCATCCAAACCTTCAAGCAATTTATCAGCATATTTGGTAATGGCCAGCATCCACTGCTCTTTATCTCTTTTTTCAACACTTCCCCCACAGCGCTCGCACGCGCCATCTACCACTTCTTCATTTGCCAAGCCAATCTTGCAACTTAAACACCAGTTTATGGGGATATTCTTTTTGTACGCCAAATCATGCTCAAAAAATTTTAAAAACAACCACTGGGTCCATTTATAGTATTGCGGATCTGTCGTGTCTACGGCTCTTGACCAATCAAAACCAAAACCAAGCGATTTAATCTGCCTTGTAAAATTCTCTATATTCTCTGCCGTAACTTCTGCCGGCGGCCGACCTGTTTTTATGGCGTAATTCTCCGTTGGAAGCCCAAAAGCATCAAAACCAATAGGAAACAAAACCTCAAACCCTTCCATGCGTCTTTTGCGAGTAATCACATCCATGGCCGTATAGGGCCGCGGGTGCCCCACATGAAGGCCGGCACCAGAAGGATACGGAAACTCAACCAAACCATAAAAACGCGCCTTAGCGCTGTTGTCGTCCGTCTTATAGACATCTAATTTATCCCATTTCTGCTGAGAGTCTGCCTCTATTTTTTTAAAATTATACGTGCCGCTCATACATCATAGTCTAGCGTAGAGACTAATCTTTGTACAGCCCCTCAAGAGCGTATAAAAATGGTATAATGCGCTCATGAGCAGGCCAACCAACCCGTTCAAAAAATACTCTAGTTCTTCCACGCTAGAAGAAAGCTGGGAAGAGCTTTTTGGGGATGCAGATAGAGAATTGCTTGAGCGCATGACAGATTCAAGCGTCCCTCTAAAAAACAACGTGGAACTATCGTGTCTAGGCCGAGAGTTTGCAGAGGAGCAAGAGCGCAAAGAGTCGGCACGCGCCCTCTTTTACAGAGCCAAAAAATTTGCAGATGAATCTCTCAAAAATGAGTCTGTGGATATATCAGATTGGCAGTTGCGTACGCATGCATGGGCCATGACCATACTAGCGCAATATGTTCCAAAACTACACCTAAAGAGTAAGCCGTGGCGCAGTGCGTTGGATCCTTATATTACAGGTATAGAGGCTCCGTATCAAAATGATATTTTAGAAGGGTTGGTAGCACTAAAGGATTGGGATGGTGCCGTTACTTTTGTATGGGAAAGAGATGGAAGACTAGAATCAAACAGCGGTGATCAAACAATAGAAAATTTGAGCCGTGATTTTATAGACGAAGCCTTGCATCAACCAAACCACGTTGCGCTTATTGTGTCTGCGCTGGAAGGTCTCAATGGGCTTGAAAACAACAGCATGATGTCTCTATATTGTGATGCGGCAATTAGAGCCAATCAAATCGGTGTTAACCATGAAGATTACAAAAGAGAGTGGAACTCAAGCGTACAAACTGGCAACGCTCAAGAGAGCCTTCTGGCGCATCTTCAGGAAGATTTACTCAACTTTGCTCTAAATAAGACCAGACCTTCCATAACTACTCACCAACGCGCAGCAGAGATGACACCCACCCAGGACAAAAATGAAATAATCCAACTCATCTTAAATGAGATGGTCATAAGCGATGATCCCAACCCTGCACCATTTTTTGAAGAGCTACCTAATAGAAAGGCAAATGGCGATATTGCAATGCAAGTAATCTACAGACTGCTTTTTCTCAAGCAACATGACGCAGCCGTGCAACTTGTTGAAAACAATAGACAAAAATTTGACATAGGAGGGGCTGCAGCAATGATACGTACGCTTGCAGATCATCTTATTGAGGAGGGAGAACTAGAGGCAGCCTCAGGCCTGCTGCACAGAGATGGCGGAAGAACAGGCTTTATGTGGGAACAAATTGAGAAAATTGCACGTAGAGCAAAGCCGGGCTCTAATGAATACAGACAAACCGTTAGTATCATGCAATCCGCCTATAACAGAAGAGCTATTCACCAAATTGGAACAATACAAGCGAATTTGATCGGAATTGTTGGGACGCTTACGGATCTGGGAGAGCTACCTAATAATCCACCGCTCACCATGGAAATGATCATTGAAAAAATTGAAGCTGATTCTGACGACACTTACATTCAAAATAGTGCCAATAGGGCGCTAGCAGATTACTATTCTACAAACAAACAGTGGGTTAAAGCCATAGCTGCAGTAGACAGGTGCGGCAACATGAAACAATCGGCAATTTTAGAAACCATTAGAGCCATGGCTAAAGCAGCAGCGGAAGACTACCAAAACGCATCAGCATGAAAAATCCGTTTAAAAAACATGGTAGGTCTGGCACTCTAGAAGAAACCTGGGAGGAGCTTTTTGGTGTTGCAGACAGGGAGCTACTTGAGCGCATGGTAGACAGCAGCCTGACCACAAAGCCACTGGAACTCGCGCCACTTGAGTTTGAAAGAGAAGAGCTTGAAGGGCCCGCAAAGCTTTTAAGCAAAGCAGAAAAACTTGTTGACAAACTTGAATATGACAGATTCAAGGTTGAGATCTATGGAAAAATGTTTAACAGTGCCAGAGAGAGTCGTCTGACAGGTAGACAGAAAAAATATTTTAAACTAATGGAGGACCTAGCGTGGAGAGATAGACCAGCTCACGCAACTGGTCCTGTTCGGGAGTTTGCACTTGCTAAGGCAGAGGCTGGATTGTGGGATAATCTGGAAAAAGAAAACAACCACTTGTTTGTAAAGGGCAGTGATATTGTTGCTCTGACCTTACTCTCTCTCAAAGCCTTAAGGCAAGGCCGCTTTGATGTGATCAACAATCTCTATACCACATATACAGACCATGATGAATCAGAGGACAAAGCACAGCATATGGTGATGATATGTGCTGTTGCAAGAAAAACAGGTAAGAGCAGCTCAGAATTTTTTCCTCAGCAGGAGTACCAAACAGCGCAAAACCTGTTCTTTGACGGAATTGATGATGATCGTGAAGTATGGGCTGATGAATTGGCACTGCTTATCAAGGCGAAAAGTATGGATATTGATTTGTCTGAAGCAGAAAAAAAAGAAACAAAGGCGCTGACAAATTCGTTCTTTAGTGTAATGGGAGAAGAGAGCATTTCAGACAAGGCAAGCGCAGCGCTGATACACGCAATGGCATACTGCGGCGATTATAAAAATGCGCTACACCACGATCAACAACACAAAACAAAAAAATACTCTCAATATTCATTTATTGCAGGACAAATGGCACGCGGTGGTCACGTAGACAAAGTAGAAAATCTTGTTAAAAAATCGCCTCTAAGTAGAAATCCAAGTGACGACCTTTTGAGGAATGTCGTCGAAGGTTTTGCAGACGCCGGCCTTTTTAATGAAGCAAGAATATATCTGGACATGATCAAATATACAAAAAGAAAGGCATCCGCCAGTGAGTATCTTGTTGAAAGACTCATTGAGCAGGGAGAGCCTTATGCGCAGGAGCTTGGCCACATAGAAAATAATCAGTCCACGGGCGCAGTTATGGAAATCAAAAGGCTTATAGAATTGTATCTATTCAGACAAAAAAACAACATCGCACAAACAATTCCCGAAAACCGTATCAGAAAATTGGTGGATGATGAGGCAACTGCAACGGAAATTCTAAATAATGCCGAAACGCTGACACCAAAAATGCTGGATAAAATACTTGATGCTCTGGGCGATAGAGCGACAGTACAGGGCACTGATATTTATCCAAATAAATTGCGACAAAAACTTGTTAATGCATACGATGCAAATTCGCAGTGGCAGCAAGCTGAAGATACCATTGCCACAATTGACGATGAAAGAAGTAGAGATGATTCACTGCTGGACCACCTAAAAGCGCTCTGCGAAGCAGCCAAACCAAAAAAATAATGAAAAATCCGTTTAAAGACAGCAAAAGAAGTCATCCCCTAGAGGAAACGTGGGAAGTTCTTTTTGGCGCCAAAGATAGAGAGCTGCTGGAGCGCATGGTTGGCAGCAGCGTGGGTGAGGGAGATAATTCACTAGAGCTAGCAGGCCTGGCAACATTTGAATTAGATGAAGATGAGCCGCTCTCCTTGTTTAGAAAGGCTGAAAGAAAATTGGCGGCGATTCAAGACAATAGCATAAAATTAGATGCGTTGAGTGACCTTACTAAATACGCAGCAGATGTTGGCCTTTCTCCCAAAAAATATCTAAGGGAAATGGATGCTTTGGCTTGGAAAATCTACAACGAGAGCTCTCCACCCAGAACACGTGCAATCCTAACACTAGCAAAGTCAAAGCTTGCTATTGGAATACATGATTTGGAAGCGGAGATGGAAATTCTGGATCGCAATTTCATAGAAAAAGAAAATAACCGAGCTCAACTTGCGCGCGCAGCTGCCAATAGTGGTCAAAATAAAGTAGCCGCTGACTTGCTACAAGGTATAGACAACAAGCAAGAAACAGCAAAACAAATTGCTCTTATATGCCCTCATCTATTAAGAGAAGGACTGGATGTAGAAGATTTTTTAAAAGAAGCAAACGTTGACCATGATCTTTCAGAGCTCAGGTACAGCATTGATCCAGATACTCATGAAAACTCCACGAACTGGCTACAGTACGGCTATCTGGCAAGCGCAAGTTCTTACAAACCCTCACTAACTACCGGTGATAAAATTACCTTGAGCTCAGACGCATTTAATGTAGACAATAACTTCCCATGGGAAGCAACATCAGCCTCCAATCACTCTAGCACGCTTCATCTAAGATTAGTGGACGTCTATTGCAAAACCGACAGACACCAAATGGCGCTAGATATGATTGAAAGACATAACATAGACAAGTACATGAGCTACCAAATGGTCGCAATAAGCCAAGCGCAGAAAGGAGATTACAATGCCGCCATGCAAACCGTTCATTTTGTTGATCCCGACAAAGTGCAAATGATTCTCCGCCCTATTGCAAAGGCACTCTCAGATGGAGGTCACCTGGTAGAAACACTGGAGACAATTAAAAATTTTCCTCGCTGGAACCAATACAAATTCTCAGCTATTGAGTCGTCTATTAAGAACCTTGCCAAAAATGGGAAACCCTATGGAGAATTGCTAGAAAAATTAAGAACACAAGGAATACTAAAAAAGAATGAAGCTCTGGTTAGACTTGCAGAACTGTATCGCATTCAAAGAGATCTTAAGGAAAGACAAGTAATAAACGATTTTCATGTAGAAGAGCTTGTTGGTGACCAAGCTGAAGTATTTGGTCTTTTCAACAGACATAAAGAACTTAACCCAAAAATGCTAGAGGAAATTTATCATCTTGCCGTAAAAAATTTGGGCACCTCTGACGATTTAGAAACCGGCCTACATGCTCTTATCAATATTCATTTAGAAGAACAAAACTGGTCTGAGGCGCAGAGAATCGCTGACAGCCTTGAAGATGAACAACACAGAGAAATTGGAACGCATATTGTTCTCAAAGAGATGACAGCATATGCTGCGCAGTTGGCAAAAACCGAGTGAAACGCTGCGACTTTACGCTTCTAGTCATCCCGGGCTTGACCCGGGATCTCAAGTAAAACATCTGCAGCAAAACGTTCTTGAGATCCCGGATATTTTGCTCCGCAAAATTCCGGGATGACGTCCGCGCCGCGGCCGGAGTTTTCTTGAGGTGAATAAGAAAATACTGTTTATTGCGCTATAATTCTACGCAAGGCAATTATAAAAGCGGCGGTTCTGAGGGTTATTTTTTTTTGCTTTGAAAGGCTCCAGATAACATGAAAATTCTCAATCATTTTTGGTCTTAATTTTTCCAGCACAAGTTTCTCCTCCCAAGATTCTCCCGCTCTATTTTGCAGCCACTCAAAATATGAAACTGTTACACCGCCCGCGTTGGCCAAAATATCGGGAATCACGGTAACTCCATTTGTTTTTAAAATACCATCAGCCTTTGGAGTAACTGGTCCATTTGCTAGCTCTACTACAACTGAGGCTTTAACGTGTTGAGCATTTTCACCGGTAATAACCCCATCAAGTGCGGCCGGAATGAGAACATCGCAGTCCACCTCTAGAATCTTGTTTCCTGGTAAAAATTCTGCACCCTCAAAACCCACAACAGTCTTATTTTCTTTTTTAAAATTCTTCACGTCTGCTACATGCAACCCGTCGGCATCATGTATTCCCCCCTTTGAATCCGATACTGCTACGATATTCATACCAGCTGCCTCACACAAAAGCGCCATGGCTGCGCCAGCATTGCCAAAACCTTGGATGGCCACCGTAACTCCAGCAAGAGGCTTTCTGAGCTCAGAGAGCGCCTCTGCAAGTACATAAAAACCCCCCTGCGCTGTGGCTGTTGCCCTACCCTCACTCCCTCCATTTTTTAGTGTCTTACCGCTAACAACCGCCTTGCACTGAGCTCCAGGCTTTATAGAGCAATACTCATCTGCAAAAATATCCATTATCTGCGCGTTGGTATTTACATCGGGCGCTGGTACATCAATTTCCGGACCAATAAAATCTGCTGCAGCTCTCACATAACCTCTTGTGAGACGTTCAATTTCTGCTTGCGATAATTCTTTTGGATTTACCATCACCCCACCCTTGCCACCACCCAAAGGAATATCCACCACCGCCGTCTTTATAGTCATCCAAAAAGCTAGCGCCTTAACCTCATCTAAATCAACCTCTTGATGATACCTAATACCACCTTTGTAAGGCCCACGCGTGCTGTTGTACTGCACTCTAAAGCCTTTAAATACTTTTTCTGATCCATCGTCCATCTCCACCGGAATGTCAAACTCTCGCACGTGTTCAGGCTCGCGCAGAGCAAAAATCGCGGATGCATCAAAGCCACCCTCGCGGGCGGCTTTATCTAACTGTTTCATTGCAAAGCTAAATGCTGACATTAGGGACCAATTCTATCAAGACCTTCTCTGGTGTACTTCCACCACCCCGGATACAGAGCGCGTCTAGAGCGTGCTGCATCAAAGTCATCATTTCTTGGCAAGAATTTAGCATCATCACTTTCAATACAAAAGCTCACCTCAAATCCGCCACGCACACCGGTTTTATATCCAATAGGTGCCTGCACTCCGCACACCTCTGGATTGGCAGAAACATCAGGCATTGGATAAATGCATGTTCCGTCTTCTAAGCTATTACAGAGCCACCTAGGGACCAATTTAAAATTGTTGTCACTATCATCAGTAGCCCAAACACGCCCAGCATCAACACTTCCAAGCAAAATCTTATCAACGGCCTGCGGACTAATTCGCCCCTCTGCAATAGCAGTATCCCACACAAAAGGAATTATAACTTCCTGAATTGCGGCTAGGCGCTGATTATCTCTTATCAATGCAGCCTTTTGCTTCCAATCCTCATCTGTAATCTCATACAGAGAAGCAGAATCTCTAGAGAGCTCTCTGGGAGCAAACGTGGTCTCATTATAAATAGGGCTGCCAACTTGATACTGACTCATCCAACTCTCTGGAATTACGCGCACATTCTTATCCCAATTAACGCCAAAATGCCTCCGCGCCGTCTGCGGCGTAATAACATGCCTCAAAACGCGGCCACGCGTGACGGCATACACCTTAAAATCATCAGGGGTCTTTACCAGAGTACCGGGAGCGTATGGAAGCGCGCCTTTGAGTGGATAAGAATTAAGATCATGCTTGCTTACATGCTCTAGCTCGCTATCACTCACTCCCCAACTTCTCCAAATATCTGTTCTCTCAATGACAAAACGATCCCCTCTTGTTATCACTCCAGCAGAATCTCTCACCGCATCTCTAATATAATAAGCCGCCTTCCCCCCACATTTTGCAAAACCGCTATCCGCACAAGCCGTCCCAACCGCAATAGCAGCAGTAGACAAAACCACCACAAACACCCCTCCCAATAGAAGTGTTATTTTTTTCATACCATTCCCTTATTTTCTTAAATGTTTTTGATTTTTCTGATTTGCGACAGTGATCATTTGTGCTCTGAACGGCGTAACGGACAACCTGTGGCCCGGTCTTTTGCGAAGCAAAAGCCACAGGGGGGGAGTTCCGAGGTGGCGCGCCCGGTGGGGCGCGACCACCGTTCGGTCAGAGCACAAATGATCACGGCCTGCCGCGAAAAAGCAAAAACAGGGTTTCCCCTGTTTCAGATTATCTCAGCCCTGATGTTTTTGCAAGAGATCAGCCAATTTTTGCTTAGGCACGCCGCCAACCACTTTATCCACGGGCTCTCCACCCTTAAACACTACAAATGTTGGGATACTCATTACCCCATACTTCCCCGACACCTCTCCGGCCTCGTCCACATTTAGCTTAGCCACCTTGGCTCCTTTCACCTCAGAGGAGAGCTCGTCAATAACCGGCATCATCTGCTGACATGGCCCACACCACGGCGCCCAAAAATCCACTAACACAGGAACATCGGACTGCAGTACTTCTTTTTCAAAATTTTCACTGGTCAATTCTAACATAGTATTTATGCGCTAGCTTGCAGAGTCTTCTTTTTTGTCTCTACGTTATAAAATTCTAGCACATCTCCCTCTTCTATAACAGCGCTTCCTTCAAAACCTACACCGCACTGAGATCCTGCCGGCACGGATTTTGCGGCGCCCTTGCCCACCTGCAGGGTTACCACAGAGCCTTCTCCCAAAAACTCCTCACCCCTTCTTACACGAACCTTAAGCTCTGGCGTAATGGTTCCATCTTCTACTTGAACACCAACAGTTTGCTTTTTCTTTTCAGTTCTAAAAATCTTAAGTACTTTTCCGCGTGCCTGCTCATGTACAATCTCTTCGGCAGAAAGCATGCCTTCCATTTGATCCTTTACAAAATCAAGAAGGTCATAAATAACCTCGTATCGGTAGAAATTAACATCTTTATCTCTCATAAATTCCTCTGCAACAGGAGAGAGTCCTACACGAAAACCAATAACACGCGCGTCCGATGCTATAGCCTTGCGGACATCATTGTCAGAAATATTTCCAAGACCTTTTCCAATAACTTTTATACCTACCTCATCATATTGCAGCTTTTCAATTTCAGAAAGCACCGCCTCTAGTGAGCCCAGAACATCAGCCTTAACCATAACGTGAAGATTCTTCTTGCTCTGGCTTCCCTCTTGGCTTGGAATAACTGATTTTTGCTGCGCTCCTTTTTGTGTTGCTTTTTTTGATCGCACGTCTATTTTCTCTGCACCGTGCGCGGCTGCCACATCTAAAATATCTCCTACATCTGGCGCCACTTTAAAACCAAGAATTTTAACCGGCATAGAAGGTGGTGCAATCTTTACATCATCTCCCCTAAACGTTTTCATGGCGCGCACTTTTCCATACACTTCTCCATTTACAACCAACGGATCGCCTACTTTTAAAGAGCCCACCTGCACCAATATCGTAGCCACGGGCCCTTGACCCTTATCCACATGAGATTCAATAACCGTACCTGCGGCAGGTCTGTCTGGATTTGCTTGAATATCCTGCTCATTTAAATCAGCCACCAAAAGAAGCACATCCAAAAGCTTATCAATGTGCATGTTTTCCTTTGCTGAAATCTCTACCGTAGGAACGGTTCCTCCCCACTCCTCTGGTTGAACGCCACGCTGGGAAAGCTCTGTTCTTACTTTATCTGCGTTGGCGTCTTCTTTATCTATTTTGTTGATAGCCACCACGTACGGAATTTTGGCAGCTTTGATAATATCTATAACTTCAAGTGTTTGGGGTTTTACGCCGTCATCTGCCGCCACCACCAAAATGGCAATGTCAGCGGCCTTTGCTCCGCGGGATCGCATAACCGTAAAAGCCTGATGTCCTGGCGTATCTATAAAAGTAATATCACGCTTATCACCATCTTTAGAGTGCCAATTTACCTGATACGCTCCAATATGCTGCGTAATTCCACCACTCTCACCCTCGGCAACATTTGTCTGCCTTATGGCGTCTAGCAATTTTGTTTTACCGTGATCCACGTGCCCCATTACCACTACTACCGGTGGGCGTGTCTTTAGCGCCTTCTTATCCTGATTTTCTAAAACAGTCTCTAGTGCAGCGTCATCTACCTCCTCTTCCTTCTCCGCCTCCATCTCAACTGAAAAACCAAGCTCTTCTGCCAAAATCCCTGCCGTATCTCTATCAATACGCTCGTTCTGACTGGCTAGAACGCCGTTTTTCATGAGCTCTGTAATAACGCGTGTAACGGGCAGCTCTAATCTTTCAGCAAAATCTTTTACCGTGGTAATGGCAGGCAACACAACGGTGGCGCCGGATTCCTGACGTGCCACTTTTTCTGCCTCTTTCTTCTTATCTTTGGCAGCTCGCTCTTTTCTTTCCAGATCTTTCTTTATCCTACGCCAGTCTCTCATTATCTTCTGTGCAACGCGATCGTCCACCTTAATTGCTTTTGCACCAATATCAAAACCGTACTGAGGGAGGGTTTCCCGCAGTACTTTTGGATTCACGCGTAATCTTCTGGCCAGCTCTGTAACGTTCATGGCTATCAGTCTACGCTATAGCGCCCCTTATGTCAATGCCAGAGAATGACTTGACAAGGAGCCAAAAAAACGTTATGTTGTAACTGCAAAACTAAGGAGTGTAGATGATTACTCTTTTGTGCGAATGTAACGTTATCTCCTGCGTAGCAAAAACCGTAACGCTTCCGTTAGAATCTGCCAAAGAGATACAAAAAAGAAACAGGATCCTTCTCTCAAAAAAATGCACCAGCTACGCGCGCGAGCTCAAGGAAAACGGATCACCAGTGGTTGAGGGTTCTACCTGGGCCATATTACGACAAAAGCATAACAAGCCTACCGCTCATATGCACGAGTATGTACATTAATGCTGCCTTCTTGGCAGTTTTTTTATAAAGTGATCACCGCGTCACCACTTACATAAATAATTCTGGTCTCGCCCAGAGACTCTACCAGAGTCTCTGCTGTTGGATACGTGTGTCCGTGAAGATAATATTTTGGCTTGCTCTTTAACACGTAGTCCCGTAAGGCATGAAAGCCAGCATGAGATGAACTTTCCGGCTCGTCATTCACGTCAAAAGGAGGACTATGAGCCAAAAAAACGTCAACCGACGGAAAATCCTTCATCAACTCCGCCGCCTCCTCCTGCGTATACATCTTTGCATAAGAAGACTCTTTATATTTCAGAGATCCTTCAAATCCACCAAAACGCAAACCACCAAACTCAAACGTCTGCAAATGCATATTCTTAATCCCCAGCTGATCCATATACTGACCAGAGCAGTGATTTCCGTATACGCCTAACTTTGGAATATCAGACACATCCTCTAGCTCTTTAAGACCATAATAATCAAGATCTCCCAGCGTACAAATAAGATCTATTGAGTGCTCAGACAACGTCTGTTTTATGCTTACGCTTGGATTTTTATCAGCTATGATCAGCGCCTTCATAACTTGTCTGAGACCTTTTTATTCGTCTGCCGTAAAAATCTGCGATAAATATATTTTTAGTAAAGCTACCGGCTGGAATTCCAATCAAAATAACCCACAGCAGCAAAAAACTAATACCCACTACAATGCTCTTTAACAGAGCCAGAATATAATCTCCCAGATTTGCAAAAACATGCTTTGCAATGCCAAATTCAAAAGTAGAAGCTACAGTCTGCTTTTCAATCAAATTCATGCTGATTACGGGAAGAACAAAAAGTGCTATTACAACCTGAACAATATCTGAGAGGGCGCCCAAAGCAGCATTACCTTCTGCAGCAAGCAAGCTAGTGACAACAAGAAACAATATATACAACGCCATTAGCGGCACGGACTTAACAAACAGCAAAAAACCCAACTTTAAATCCGCTGAAAACGACATTGTGGGCAACTGATTAAAATGCCCTCTGATGAACTCCTTGGCAATTCTAACCCCATAACCCACTAGAGCAAACCAGCCTATAATAGGAAACAATAACCAAAAAATATTAAGCATCCCCTTTGCCCTTTTAAAGGGGTACTTATAAGCCGCCTTTAGTGATACTGCTGTCATAGAAATAGAATTAAGTCTTTGTTATGTACCAATTAAGACTAATTTTTGCTTATGTGTCAAGTTTTTTATCTGATGCTCCCGTTTGCTTGCTGCAGACCTATCTGCAAACTGCTCTGTGTAGACCAGCTTAAAGGGAAGTCTTGATCTGACGTATTTTGATCCCTTTCCCCCTATGTGAGCCTCTAAACGAGCGTTTAATTCTCTGGCAATTCCGGTATATAAGCTATCATCTGAACATTTGAGTATATAGAGGGTGTACGGGGCGGCGTGTTCTGCCATACTCTATAATTAGGCGCGACGCTCAAAAACCCTAATTAAGTTATAGCTTGTTTGCCAATTATATTTCTGAGTAAAACTCAGGAGTAATTCCAAAAAACGCCTTCTATTGGGATCATCGGCACTTTCAATCTGCGCCGCTAGTGCAGTAACACTTCTTTCTCTAGATAAATTAAAAAAATTGTGAAACTCATTAAAGATATTTTTTGGAAAATCCAGCAATGCCTCTAGCAAGCCAAAATCCTCTGCCGCCACCCCCCTGAATTCTATAAACTCCTGAAAGTCTGGCTCTTGCAGCAATCCAGACTCACGCTTAATTGATTCGTTCATACAGCTGTAGTATACTCTGATACTCATATGAAAAAAAGCTTTCTTCTTATAGATAAACCTGCAGGCATTACGTCACATGATGTGGTGGATATCATAAGAAAAAAAACAGGCGTAAAAAAAGTAGGACACGCCGGCACACTAGACCCCTTTGCAACGGGCCTTCTTATTGTTGCGGTAGGCAGAGAAAACACAAAAAAGATAGATAGCTTTAAAGCTCTTAAAAAGGAATATGAGACTGTTGCCGCGCTAGGCAGTAGCTCTGACACGGGGGATCTCACCGGTAAAATTACCCCCCACAACGATCCAAACGTATCGGAAGAGAAAATCAAAACCATTCTAAAAACGTTTTTAGGAAAACAAACACAAATTCCGCCCATGTACTCGGCAAAAAAAGTAGGAGGAATAAAATTATACGAGCTGGCACGCCAAGGAAAAACGGTTGAACGCAAGCCGCATGCAATAGAAGTTTATGACATTGAATTTTTAGGGTATAATAAGCCTGAATTATCGCTGCGTATTAAATGCTCTGCTGGCACCTACATAAGAACGCTGGTAGAAGACATTGCAAAAGCTCTGGGAACACACGCATACACCAAAGAGCTACGCAGGACTAAAATAGGAGACTACAGCGTCAACGGCGCACAAAAACTGGGGGATGAAACTCATAGCTGATATTAGAAAGCTACCAAAAGGCGTACTACTCGCCGTTTTTGCTATTGCTATATATCGCGCCGGATGGGCTGCGGGCGATATGTTCATGGCTCCGTTTTTAAAGACAATTGTTGCCGACTACAGCAAAATTGGTTTTTTTGGAAGCCTAGCAACCTTCACGGCTGCAGCTCTCACCATACCGGTAGGCGTTCTGGCAGATCATATAAGGCGCCCCTCGCTTATACGATTTGGACTCCTGCTCTATCCTTTTGCAGCACTCTCCTATTTTGCTGCCGGCATGGCACAGTCTATTCCTCTTTTAGTAGGTGCGGTGATTATCCATGGTTTTGCCATTCCATTTGTGTGGACCTCTTCAGAGAGCTATATAAGGGCAGAATCAACAGAAGCTTCTGCATCTCAGGCCTTTGGTCTTTTTGACTCAGGAAAATTCTTGTTTCTTATTTTGGGTGCTGCCGCCGCATTTTTTATAGAAGCCATTCCAATCTACTACATTTTCCTGCCCGTTGTAGTTTCTGCACTGCTTGCAGCAAGCATAGTGAAAAATCTTCCATCAAAAAGATCAAAAAATGTTTCGGCAGAAAAAGTATGGAAGCAAATAAAAAAACACCATAATTTACTTAAAGAAGTTGGAAAAGATCTGCTTACCTTTAATGGGGAGATGTACACCGCAATGACGCTGGCACTTTTTATAAGAATTGTAGGAGCCCTTGGTACGCTCTTTATCCCTCTGTATGCCCTTGAGCACAACATGTCCCTGACCCACATTGGGCTTCTTATGGTGTTAATGCACTCGCCAGCGCTGTTAAGCTTTGCCTTTGCTCGGCTAGCTGACAAGGGAGAAAAAGTGGCTACCATCATGTCTGGTATGGGTATCATTGGTCTGTGCGCCCTTGGCCTGTTCATTTGGCAAGATCAAACATGGGCAATTTTTGGCTTTTCGCTCCTTATGATGACCGGCCTGACTCTTATGAGCCCTAGCGTTTATGGCATTATTACTCAACTTTCGGTAAAAAAATTTGATGGCATGAACACCGCACTTCAAAATATTGTCTCGCGCCTAGGCTTTGGTATTGCGGCCATTGGAATCGGACAAATCTCAGATAATTGGGGTGTAGAATTTAATTTTTTGCTCCTTGCGCTAGCGTGTCTGGGACTCCTGGTTCTCCTCACCTTCTTGCGTCTTCACTGGAAACTTGAAAACAAACTGTGGCAAAAGAATCATCCCAAAGGTATTCACGCACCTTACTCACTATAAAACTGCCAAAAATGGCAGTTTTTAGTTTGGCTTGACAAATGCTCATCTAAAGACTACAATACGGGCACTTCTAATAATAAATAAATGACCCGTGACACTGGTGCCGACTGATCTGAAATTCGCTTACTTTAGGAATATCATGACTTCACTCTTAGCTACAAAGCAAGAGAGCACAAATAGATAACACCAAGCCGCCCAATGCGGCCATATTGTGTTATCCACACCAGTGTGCGGGCGCTAGCCCTATATGGAAAACTTAGTAGCCGTTATAACACTGCTTCTATCCCTGGGAGCCGGTTTTGCTGTTGGGTGGTTTGTACGAAAATCAACCGCTGCAGCGCAGGCAAACTCACTTGAAGCAAAGGCAGAAAAAATTATCTCAGAGGCAAAAAACAAGGAACAAGAGGTGCTCATCAAAGCAAAACAAAAAGCAATCTCTGTCCTAGAAGATGCAAAAAAGGAGGAACAAGAACGTAGAAGCGAACTAAAAGAAACACAAAAGCGTCTTGAAAAAAGAGAGGGAATGTTTGATAAAAAACTGATTGAATTTGAAGAAAAAAAGCAAAGCCTCGTAGAAAAAGTTGAACAAGTTAAGGCAGCAAAAGAAAAAATTGCCACCATAACTGAACAACAGACAAAAAAGCTGGAGACAATCTCTGGCCTGAGTAAAGAAAAGGCAACAGAAGAGATTTACGCAAAAGCAGAAAAGGACAATGCAGAAGACCTTGCTACGCGCATAATGAAACTAGAGCGGGACGCAAGTGATCAGTATGAAGACAAGGCCAGAAAAATTCTGGGAGATGTAGTGCAGCGTATTGCAAGCTCGCACGCATCTGAGGCTACCACCTCAGTAGTTGAAATTCCCAGTGAAGACATGAAAGGGCGCATTATTGGAAAGGAAGGAAGAAATATTAAAACTATTGAGCGCATTACCGGGTGTGATCTTGTGGTTGATGATACTCCCGGCGTAATCACTGTCTCTAGTTTCTCACCTATCAGAAGGCAGGTGGCGCGCATCGCACTTCAAAAATTAATTAAAGACGGAAGAATCCAACCGGCGCGCATTGAATCTTTTGTAGAAGAAGCCAAAAAGGAATTAGCGCTTGATATGAAAAAGTCCGCAGAAGAGGCGCTCTATGAACTTGGTATTACGGGGCTAGATCCAAAGCTCGTCATGATTGTGGGAAGGCTTAAGTATCGGTACAGCTACGGACAAAACAACCTACTCCACGCAAAAGAAGTAGCACACGTTTGCGCTATGCTTGCAAAAGAGCTTGGCGTAGACGCGGCTGTGGCAAAAAAGGCTGGCTTTCTGCATGACATTGGAAAGGCTATTGATCATGAGACCGATGGCGGCCACCCAGAAATTGGATACAAAATTCTTAAAAAATTTGGCTTTCCTGAAGAGATCGCTTATTGCTGCATTGCTCATCATGAAGACAAACCAAAGACCCTTCTAGGTGCGATTTGTAAAGCAGCAGACGCAATATCAGGCGGGCGACCAGGTGCTCGCAGAGACTCTTACGAGGAGTACATTACGCGCCTTCAGGATCTAGAAGACATAGCAACCGGCTTTTCTGGCGTAGAGAAAGCATACGCAATACAGGCCGGCAGAGAGGTTCGTGTGTTTGTTAACCCGCACAACATTGATGACTATGAGGCATACACCCTTGCAAAAGACGTAGCAAGAAAAATAGAACAACAGATGGCATATCCAGGTGAGATCCGTGTTGCTGTGATTCGAGAAACGCGGGTTATTGAGTATGCGAAGTAAGGTTTTCGCTCTTGTCTATTTTCTGGAGATCCCGGATCTCGCAGCCCTTCGGGCTGTCTAGTCCGGGATAAGGTTGTTCGCGCTTCGCTCACCCCCTTAATTTGCTATCCACAGCCAAAAAATGTTATTATAGAACAGTAATTAGATAACCTTTGTCACTATGAATAAAGCGCAGCTGGCACATATAATTGCAGACCGTGTAAGCCTCAGTAAAGCGCAAGGAGAGGCAGTTGTTGCCACCTTTGTTGATATCATCATTGAAACCCTAAAAGCTGACGACAAAGTAAGCATCGCGGGTTTTGGAGAATTTTCAGCAAGAACACGCGCGGGACGCATAGGAGTAAATCCAAGAAACCCAAGTGAAAAAATTACCATTCCGCCGGTTCGTGTAGCAAAATTCAAAGCCGGAACCGTACTTAAAAAAGCCCTCAAGGGAGAGGAAGAAGCAGCATCTGAGCCAGAAGTGTCAGAACACGCGGAAGAAAATAATGATCAGCCAGAGCAACAGGATCAAGGCATATCTAGCGACACTCACTCACTCTAAATAAAGACCGCCAGCAGGCGGTTTTTTGATGGTATTGACAAAAACCCTTTTTTACCCTATACTGCATCTAGCCTAAAAAAGAGGAGAACTCATGAGCGGCGAGACTGATTATTCAGTTGTACTGGTATTAGTAGATTGGGATAACCTATTTTTTCAAGCAAAAGATGCGGTACATCTAAAGTATCGCGGTAAAAAAGACTTGTACGGCTATAGACTGCTCATTGAAATGGTCAGAATTTCACGTAAAACGGTAGGGACTGCAAAAGAGTTGCGCGTCCTTATCTTTACCAATAATGCAAACTCCTTGCCGGCAATTTGCTATCAAATTAGCAAGTCCCCGGGCATTGAGGTGCAGGTAATTGCCGGTGCCAGTAGATCCCGCCAAAGAGATAAAGACACGCCTGGCAAAAGCTACGATGAGGAAGATCCCGTAGATGAGACGCTTTTGGCAAGCGCCAGCGCTCATCTAGAAAGTCCTCGCGTAAGCGAAATTTTCCTTGCCTCTGGAGACGGTGGTTTCACACCCACTGCTGAAAATCCGTGGACACGCGGAACGCCGTGGCGTCTGATTACCGTAGCAGATGTATACAATCCCAAGGAACATATGAGGATGGTTTCTGAGCGCTTAAAGCGGGCACAACTGCAAACACCGCTGATCATTGATCCTCAAAATGTTGTATACACCGACAAAAGCACGTACGACTTTCAGGAAAATACGGACGCTGCCAGAGAAGGAACACTAGACATTCTGAACGCAGAATTTTTTCTCACCGCATTTGAACGCATTAAACTCTTAGTCAGAGATGCCCGCGATAAAATGCATGGCGATTACCTGCAATCTGAACTTATCAGAGCCACGTGGAGATCTCTCATGCTTGATTGGGCGCCACATGGATTTCTAAAACGCCATGTTAAACAGGTTGTAGAGATTCTCAAAGATGGAGACCTTGCCAAAAAACTAAACGGCATGCTCTATGATCCAAGAAGTCAGGAAGCGCTTGAAAGAAGCAGGGGGCCGGAGGGAGAGCCAGCAGAGCCTCAGCTCACGTGGGAAGAGGGAAGGCTGCCTCCAGAGATTCCTGAAATAGAAAATACTAGTTAGAGAATAATGTAGACACCGCTTGGTGTCTTTTTTGATTAAAAAAGCCCGGTGATAGCAGTGCTATCTCCGGGCAACTCACTCTAAAGCGTTAGCAGGTAATTCCACGCCAGGTTATTGGCGCGGCACTCCTCTTCTGACAGCGGGTCAGCCTCTCCGCTGCCATCTACCCGCTGCTCACCGTCAAGGTACACATCCACGTCAATGGCACACAGCTGCGCGTTACACGCGCCACAGGCATAGGGCCCATGCTGATTGCCGTGCGGCTTTGGGTCGTTGCAGAAGAAGTTTACCAAAGCAGACGCCGCTGGATCATCCGGGAATTGCGTCGTGCAACACGTGCTGCTGCACTCCCAAACCATACCGCCGGTAAAGCGCCAGCCATCACCACTGCACTCGTACGGCAACTCCGCACGGACCAGTACAGCTCCGGCGTCAGGATCGGTGTCGGCGCAGTTGGAGGCTCCGGCGTTGTTGACACCGCCCTCGCCCTCGCCTTCACCTTCGCCTTCACCCTCGGCAGGCTCGCCTTCTCCCTCTCCTTCGCCTTCAGCAGCTTCACCCTCGCCCTCGCCTTCACCGGATTCACCTTCACCTTCGCCTTCTCCTTCGCCTTCTCCTTCGGCAGCTTCACCCTCTCCTTCTCCTTCACCCTCGCCTTCGGTGCCCTCACCTTCTCCCTCGCCTTCAGCAGGAGGATCGCCGCAGCCGTTATCCAGAGAACCATCACAGTCTTCATCCAGACCGTTTCCGCACACCTCATCGGCGTCCGGATTAATGGATCCGTTGTAGTCGTTACAGTCGTCATCGGCGCCAGCAAAGCCGTCGCCATCAAGGTCACCGCCCACAATCATCGCCAGATTGGGAACGCCGTCCCCGTCACGATCATTGTCGCAACGGTCACCCTCGCCATCAGCATCCATGTCGGCCTGATCAGGATTTGCGTGAAGCGGACAGTTGTCATCCTCATCAGCAACTCCGTCGCCGTCGTCATCATCAGGCTGCGGTTCCGGAGCATCCGGATTCTCAGTGGGATCACGATCATCTTCCGTGGACTCGCACACAGGCGGATCCGCATCAGGGTTCTGACCCTCCTGACAGCTTAGCCAGCCATCATTGTCAGAGTCCAGATCACACGCGTCACCAATCCCATCGCAATCCAAATCTGGCTGCCACTGGTCTCCCAGCTCCAGGCCAAACTCATCTACTGCGCAGGTGCCCAGATCTGCCTCATCCTCGTAGGCAACGGTAGGGTTGGCGTCATCAGGACAGTTGTCCAAACCCAGATCGTTTACGCCGTCTCCGTCCCAGTCAAGCCACTGCGTAGTGGTCTGCACGCCGTTTTGCGGCTGATTCCAACCACTTCCGGGCTGCTCTGTAATCTCAATACAGCCAAGGGCCGTCAGTGCGCAAAGCGCAAAAACTCGGGTAAGCATGGGGGTCTCCTTTTCCCTAAAGTGTGCTTTTCCTCTCTCAAACCAATCCATTTGCCGCCTTAGCGGACACATAAAAATAGCACACTTTGTGCTATTTTGTCAACACCTCAAATTTCAATTTCTTATTTTTTTGCTAAAATAAGCCAAATTATAGGCTAACCCCTGTAGAGCTAATCCATAAACCCTCATACATCGCCTTCATAGTGTCGTAATGCTCCTTAGATTTGACCAGAAGCGCATAGCCGGCTTTTCTGCTGGCAATATAGAGTACTTTATCGTCATACATGAAGATGGTGGTCTTAAATTTGCCTCGCATCACGCTGGGCAATATACGAACCTGTGATAAACCTTTATAAGACTTAAGCATAATCTGCGGCTCAAGCGGCTCCTCCCACAGATTGCGCGTAGATATCTTTCTTCTCACTCTCTGCGCAATATAATCGGCCGAAAACTCTTGACCAATCTGCCAAAAAAAATTGTCTGATGGAGCCAAGGAATCTATATGTCGATCTCTTCCGTAGAGCGTTTCTGTAATTATTTGCTTAACTGCCGTATCGCCCTCAAAGAAGTGGACGCCCGGCATCCCCTCGTGCGGCTCTCCTCCTAGCCTAAGCAACGGAATAACGCCCTTTAGCTCATCTTCTATGCTCTGAAGCTTCTGCTTTCTAAATGCAATTAGATTGGTGAGCGTGTGCGGATCCTCTGCCTGAAAGCGCTCCGTACCCACAGAACCCGTTTTGCTCACCAAGCCGCGCTCTTGCAATTGCCTGAGTGCATAGTACACGGTTGGCCGTTTTGCACCCGTAGCTCGCATGAGCTCCCGGGCGGTGAGCGCCCCACCATTTACCATTGAAACATAAAGTTGGACCTCAGAATCTGAGAGTCCCAGCTCAGCAAGTACTTCTTTAGCTTGTTTCATATTCATAGTATCTGCCTATTAAAAGTTATCCACAACAGTGTTGTCTAATGCATATTAACACACGTTGTACAGTATCACGCTCCATTATATGATGCAAATAGTTCTTTAAAATGCAGCAAGGAGGCTGTAATGGACCGTGCTGAATTGACGTTTTGGGGAGTAAGAGGATCTGTCCCCTCACCCCTCACGGGAGAGGAAGTCTTCCAAAAAGTTCTTGCTGGTGTCCTGGCCGGGCGTCAATTAGAGCTAGATTCAGATTGTACGCCGGAGGACATTGGCAAGGCGCTCCGCAGCCAAATGCCTTTTGAGCAGTACGCCACCTATGGCGGAAATACTAGTTGTGTAGAGTTGCGCATTGGCGAAAAGCTCATTATCTTTGACATGGGCACTGGCATGCGACCTCTTGGCAGCAAACTGCTTACGGAATCATTCGCTCGCAAGGCCCAGACTGGACAGGGCCTACGCGGAACCATTTTGCAAAGTCACATGCACTGGGATCACATTCAGGGACTCCCCTTCTTTAAACCGCTCTACTTGCCACGCGCCATTGTAGCCAACCACTTTGATTTCTTTGGTGGACAGTCGTGGCAGACTACCCTAGAGGACGTGCTGCAAAATCAGATGGAAGCGCCTACCTTTCCTGTAAACTTTGCCGCTATCAAGGAAGTTGCGCTTTCCATGAGCTTTAATGGCGTATTTGATGGTTGGCAGCACAGAATTCCCACTGCCGAGGGATCCTCTATCCTCATCACAGCGCGTGTTCTGGATCATCCACAGGAAACCTTTGGCTATCGTGTAGAATTTGAAGATGTGGTGGTGGTTTACACCACGGATCATGAACCGCGCGGACATGACATTGTTCCAGAGCGCCTCTGCAAGCTGGTCCAAGATGCCAGTGTATGGATCACTGATTGTCAATACAGCCATGCTCAATATTGCGGTCGTGAGAATGGGCCCGAGCGGCTTGGGTGGGGGCACTCATATCCGGAATATATTGCTACCGTAGCAAGAGCCGCTAAGCCGGATAAAATCTTCACCTTTCACCATGACCCAGACGCTGATGATAAGCGCGTTGCCATGCTTGCCAAAACCGTGCAAAACCAGTGTGGCATTCCCACCTTTGGCGCCTACGAGGGCCTTACGCTCACACTCTAGTTGACAAAGCAGATGCCCGCTGGTATGCTCTGCGCAGATCACCACGGGGTTACTCATGTCGCGCATTGCAGCAGATTTGAGCGTTGAAGAATTGCACCGTCTGGTAGAGCAACTGAGAGCCATCACCAAGGGACAGCCCTTTTGTATGCAGCTCCTCTCACATAGAACGCTGACAGAACTCTCAAAAGCGTCGTGTAGAAAAGGTTTAAAAAGCAGGCGACACAGTGCTACTTTTGTTGGTGAGGCACTGGACAGAATATGTGATGAAATGTCGGTTCTAACGAATGATTTTGACACCGGCTATTACAGATGGATTGATGGAAGTCCTGCTGCTTTGCAAGCAGAAACTTGGTAGTCTTGATCCGCTTACCAAGGGTAGGCGGTTTTTTTATCTAAAACTAGCGAAAAAAGAGAAAAATGCCATTTTTTTCCTTGACAAAACTAAAAAAAAGTGATAGGTTATCACTACTGGATATAGAGCCAGGAGGCACATCATCATGGGGGAAAACCTCAGCACAGACAGTATCTACGAAGCACTTGATAAGCTATTCTGTCTAACGGAGGGAATGCCATTCTCTCCTGCGGAACTTTCCCTGTCAAAGCTTAGAAGCTTTGCACAGTTTGCGTTTGATACTTACACGTCCGACCGTGAGCAGCTAGAAGAGCTCCTTGGTGGCGTAGTTAGACAATCCCTGGGACTACCTCGTGTACTCTTCTTTGAGCCCAGCGGCGCTGTGTACTACTGGTTCAAGCAATTCGCGGACCGTTTTACTCGGCAACCCCGATACGATCTTTCCAGCCATCCGCTTGTGGTTGACCTCTCACAGACAGAGAGCTTCCTGGAGGCTTTCCAGTCCATTGGAGGAATGATCAACGGCCGCAAGCGGCTCATCGCAGACAAGCTTCCACTTCCAAAAGATCAACACGAGGTCTTTGTGGACATTTTGTCTGAAGCCGGAATCCTCGTTGTGGCTGGCCCCAACGAGCACGGCGTCAAGGGCATGGTGTGGAACATCAATCAGCAGCTGCTAGACCTTGTGCAGACGCATATTGATCACGTACCTTTTGAGATCAAGCGAGCTCCTTGAGCTTCTGATCTTTGTTTGCCGCTCATGGAAACATGAGCGGTTTTTTAATATGATCCGCTT
>CAZSVL010000009.1:0-40802 GCA_964610305.1 uncultured Gammaproteobacteria bacterium
TGTTCCACCAGGGGCATTGCTGGGTAGCTACGTTCGGTTTGGATAAGCGCTGAAAGCATATAAGCGCGAAGCCGTCCTTGAGATTGATCTTCGTTTGAGATTCCTGGAAGACGACCAGGTTGATAGGCTGCAGGTGTAAGCACAGCAATGTGTTCAGCCGAGCAGTACTAATTTTCGAAGCGTATTACAGAAACACCTAGTGGTGGTTTGCAGAAACCTAAGTATGGAAAAGACGCAGTGTCTTGGTGCTTTTTGCGGTGGGGGTACACCTGTTCCCATTCCGAACACAGCAGTTAAGCCCGCCAGCGCCGATGGTAGTCTCATGTAGGCAAGAGTAGGTCAGCGCCAAGACTTTGCGTCTTTTTTAATTGACAAAAATACAAAATTGTGTCAGTATAGTTTCAGCCCAAGGGGATTGGGCAGCGTGGCCCTGCGTTTTAGGGTTCCCGTGCGAGCCGGCTAGATTTAGGCTAGTCCGCTGCGCGTCTCGGCTCATCTTATAGGTGGGTCCAGCAGGGAGGAAGAGTGGGAAAAGAAAGAAGTATTGATGGCGGGGTGTTTGAGCACACCGCTCTGTTTAAGCGGGATTTGTTTGTAGTTTCATTTTACTTCATGCTCATGATGGCGGCATCAGTCATTATTGCAATTTTTACTACGGAGTTTTTATTCTATAAACTTCTTGGTTTGCAGAATGAAGCACTTGGGTCGCTTTTCTTGGGAATTCTGTTTACCTTGGCTTTGGTAGCATTCGTTCTATATAATCCAGATATCAACTTCTTTAAGCGCTGGCTAGCATATTGGGACAGAAACGTGCGCGGGTACACGTATTGGGTGCATCGTTTTGACGGCGTCCTTCATGCAGACATCAGCAGAGGTAATCGGTACCCACCTGAGTGCAATGATCAGCCCTGCTTCGGTACTAACGGCCGTACCCTCTATATGGGAATTAAGCTGGGTGGATGGCTTGGACGATCCCGATGTCTAGAGCTTGTTACCCGTAGTGGCATGCTGCAAGAAGAAGTGACCAACGGTGTTAGTAAATGGATTCCTCAGTATATGCCAAAGCGCTTTGCTGCCAACGGCTCCATTAGGCTCATTGATGTGGAGGGTGCATCAAGTACTTTTTGGATCATTGACGCCTTTAAGATGCTAGAAGAGTTTCAGATGGGAGTGAGTGTGGCTGTTACCTACGGCGTGATTAACGGGCGGTTTCTTGAGCGGTGGGCTGATTGGGAAGGTGCGGCGTCTTTGCTGCCTCCTCACTATGAATCAGTTTCATATTTTGATTCTAGTTTTTCTTTGGAGGAGGCTGTAAAGAGCACTTTGCAGGATGTTAATCACTATCGTGATAAAGTTACTGAAATGAACATTGCTCAGCAGGGGCATCTGCGCCGTACTTTAAAAGTTGCCCGCGCGCTTGCGGATACTAGCAGGCTAGGCAAATCCCCGCATGGTCGCGCACTTCGTCTGGATATTTTGCGTAGTGCTGCACTTATGGATCCCGATGCTACTCAGGCAGAGCAGATCCAGCGAGAGATAGAAGACATTAAGGAGAGGATCGCTAAGGCAGAAAAAAGGGCGAGGGCTCAGGCCAAGAGAAAAGCGAAGGCCGCTTCTTAGTGGAGGGTGTGGCGGCAGCAATAGCTGCCGTATTGCTAGGCATGGTCTTTGGTAAGATCATCAAGATTCACTACGCGCGTCGAGCTCGTAGAGCAGTTGCGCTGCTGAGTCAAGAAATAAAGCGCCTTCGTCGATAGTATATGACCCTCTGTGTATTCAGAGGGTTTTTTGATTTTTGCGGCAGTATGCTACTATACGATCAAAGGAGGACAAATGGATCAAGTGGGTTATTTAATGCGCCTTCAGGTTTGGTCTTTAGTGCTAATGTTTCTTTCTCTTTTTGGTATTGCGCTGTTTATGTATTTGGCACGGGGCAAGAAACTTAGTTTAAAAAAGGCGATTACGCCGCTTGTAATAGGGTGGGTTTTAGCTGCTATTGTCTTTGTTACCACGTACGCCAATGTAGGATTCTTTTCTAAAGAGTTCTTGCTACTAGGGGCGGGCTATCTAACAGTCGTACTCGCTTCTTCTATAGCGGCTGGTCTGACAACCACCTTTTTCTTTAACAGATTTTTGCTTTGATAGACGGCTCCCCAGGGGTCGTTTTTTTATTCGCCTACTTGTCCACAACAAAAGTATGAAAAAGTATGATAATGTGACATGAGCGCTACAAAGCGCTCATGTCATCCCGAGCGCAGTCGAGGAATCCCGCCATACAAGCAACGGGATTGCCCCAGGGGCATCCGCCCCTTCGCTATGACGAAATGCTATGTCTAAAGAACGTCTCACCATAACCCTGGCAGATAACATCCTCAAGAAAGTTGATGGGATTATTGATAGTCAGAATATACGCAATAGGTCTCATGCCATAGAGACTATTTTGAGTCAGTATTTTTTGCCGCGTGTTACCAAAGTGGTTATTTTGGCTGGCGGCGCCGGTGTGCATATGCGCCCGCTTACGTATGAAATGCCCAAGGCAATGGTGCCGGTAAAAGACAAGCCGCTAGTGGCGCATACGGTACAGGCGCTAGAACAGGTTGGATTAGAAGATGTAATCATGGTTATCGGAACGCTTGGAGAGAAGATACAAGAACATTTTGGTAATGGTGAGAGTTATTCTACGTCTATTGCCTACCTAGAGGATGAAAAAGAGACTGGCACGGCTCAGGCTTTGGTTGCTGTTAAAGAGAAAGTAGGAGATCAGCCGTTCATTTTGGTCTACGGTGATGTGCTGGCGCAAATTGACTGGCTTGATTTGATGAATTTTCATCATGAGCATGGTGGACTGGCTACTATGGCCGTAACGTCTGCAAAAGATACAAAAGATTGGGGGGTTTTGCAGATGGATGGATCGCGCATTACGCGTTTTGTTGAAAAGCCCGATGAGGGAGACAGTAGATCGCACCTGATAAATGCTGGCATATTCATTTTGGATCCAGAAGTTTTGGATAAACTTTCCAGCAGAAGTAAGAGCTTGGAAGAAGAGCTGTTTCCTCAATTGGCTGCAGATGGAGAACTCTACGGTTATCACTTTTCTGGAAAGTGGTTTGATGTTTCAACGCCAGAAGTATACGAAAAAGCCTTAAAAGAATGGGAGTGATTTGGTAACCAGCAACTCGTAACCAGTAACTAGAAATAGAATGTAGTTACAAGTTACTGATTACTAGTTACCAATTAATCCTGTTCTTTTAAACAAAACCCAAAACCAAAGGAGAGACCGTGAGAAACGTAGCGGCAGTTCTGCCAGAGATGGATGTTATGCCGGTTCCGCCGGCAGTGGTGGTTGTAGATATTGATGGAACATTGCGCAGGCATGGGCAGTATATTGGAGACGGTGTTGCGCTCATGTTGCGTGCTATGATTGAGCAGGGTGTGGTGGTGGTTCCGTGTTCTGGGAAGAATTTGGAGTTTATCACCAAGCTGTTTAACTTCATGGAAATTCCTACGCCGGTTATTGGATCTGAGAATGGCGGATACATCAGCTCTCTGGTTCAAGGCGCATGGCACCACGACAGTGCGGCAGATAGGACAAAGCTTCGTCTTTTGCGCGCCCACATTGATTCGTGCCCCGAGTGCAATAGCTGGACTATAGGCGAGCAAAAGCACAGCATGATCACCAAACGCTTTGGCAGTTACCAAAAGGCGGCAGAGGTTGCGCCTATCTGGAAGTCTCACGCCCGGGATTTGTTTCCCGATGAGCCTTGTGAGGTTTTTCTTTACCCTCCAGCGGATGACGCGGTGGATTTGGTGCTCAACCCAAAGCGGGTATACAAGGGGCGGCTGATCGCTATGTTGCGTCATTACTATCCCGGCGCTCCCATTGTGGTGGCAGAGGATGGTTTAAACGGTATGTCTATGGTGAAGGCAGAAGGTGTTCTGCCGGTGTGTCCCTCTACCGCCGATGAGCAGATCAAACTTGCCGTGCAGATGCAGGGCGGTATGGTTGCCAGCGAGCCTTACAGCGATGGAACACTCAATGCCTTGCGTTGGGCGTTGCGTCAGTTTGATGTGAAACTTTGATGGCACATAGTCCCGGATATAGGGAAGAGCGGCCTTGGGGGAGCTTTGAGGTGTTGGCAACGGGTGATGGGCACGAAGTAAAAAGACTAGAAGTGCTCCCAGGAAAGCGTCTTTCTGATCAAAGGCATGAGTCAAGAGATGAACACTGGACGATTGTAGGTGGTGGTGGTTTTGTTCATCTTGATGATGGCGTAAGATCATGGACAAAAGCACTTCATCCTGGTAAGCCGGCCCTCCATATTCCTAAAGGAACATGGCACCGATTGGATAATACTGGTGGAAAAGAGACACTAATTGTCATAGAAACGTGGGTTGGTCTTTGTGATGAGGCTGATATTGAGCGTAGAAATGACGATTTTGGTAGGGTAGAGCAAGTAGCGTAGAGTAGAGGTTTTGTTGCTTTTTGCAATGGAGCCTCTTTTTTGTTATGTAAAAAAAGTACAGAAAAATGGCTAAAATAAGCCAAATAGGGTAAAAAAGACTTGACAAAAATGGCAGAGTGTGCTATACTTGTCTGTTACACAATAAAGAAAGATTTTGAATGTGTAGAGCGTATCAGCCCGGCATCCGCCGGGCCCCGCCCTGATGCGAGCTACACAGTCAGAGTCTTCCATGCTTGGAACTCTGGCGTCCGCCCTTTTACCCTTTTAGGAGAGGCTAAATGGCTAAGCAGATTTCTGGTTCCGATTCCGCTTCCACCCCCGCCGCCCCGGTCGCTCACCGACCCACGCTGGCAGAGGTGCGGCGGAAGGTGGCCTTCTACGCCAAGAAGGGTCGGCCTGTGCCGGCGCTCTACGCGCAGTGGCTGCGGGAGCTGGAGGCCGAGCGCGCGCCTGTCGTGGCTGCCGAGGCCAAGGCCAAGGCGCACGCCAAGGCCAAGCGCAATCGCGATCGTCGTAGCCTGCGCAAGCAGGACGACCGCGGCGTGGTCGGCGTTGGTCAGGGGCTCTCCTTCTGGGGACAGGAGGATAAGGCCAAGCGGCAGGGCAAGCGCGTTCGCGATGCAGCTGAAAAGCGGCTTGCGGCGGCGAAGGCCAGCCGAGGCTAACACCTCAGCGGGTGGTTATCCCGCAAAAAGTAGTACGGCGAGTAAGCAAAGACCAGTTTCAGGGTTTCACGCTTACTCGCCGCTTTTTTTATATTCAAAATCCTTGCTGGTAACCAGTGCTATTTTTTGATACTCTAGTTACCAGTTACCAGTTACCAGTTACTAGTTACCAATTATGAAAAAAGTAATCGCATTAGATTTGGGCGGCACGTCCTTAAAAGGTGCTTTGGTAGATGAGCAAGGCAACATTACTATGCGGGAAACGGCACAGACCGCTGGTCTGGATAAAGACAGTGTTGTATCTGCGGTGATTAAGATGATAAAGAGTTTTGCTCACGAGGGCGATGTGCAAAGTGTGGGAATGGGTATGCCAGGTCCACTGGATCCTCATAAGGGGATTGTTTTGGTTACACCAAATCTGCCGTTTAAAGAGCCATTTGCAATGAAGGATCATCTAGAAAAAGAGACGGGGCTCACGGTTAGTTTAAACAATGATGCCAACATGGCGGTTTTGGGTGAGCAGTGGATGGGCGCGGCAAAAGGGGCACATACCGTGGTTATGTTAACGCTTGGAACGGGTATAGGCGGAGGTCTTATAATAGATGGGAAGTTGTTTTCTGGAAGCCGCGGCTTGGGCGCAGAGCTTGGACATATTACTATTTCCAGCGATGAAGCATCAGGCGGTAATTTTGAGCGTCTTGCAAGCGCTTCTGCGTTGGTAGAAAAGGCGCAAAATCAGATTGATCCAGACATTTCTGACGCGCTTGCGGTTGAAGATTTGGCTCATGAAGGAAATGAAGTGGCAAAGAAAATCTATGAGGATGAAGGGCGCTATTTAGGAATTGCCATAGCAAATTATATAAATATATTTAATCCAGAATACGTAATACTTGGTGGAGGCATGGCAAAAGGATGGGATTTGTTTGAGCAGACCATGAGAGAAGAGATAAGGAAGCGTGCTTTTCCAATGATTGCTGACAGCGCTCAAATTTTACAGGCAGAACTGGGAAACGACGCCGGGCTTTTGGGCGCAGCAAAGTTAGCACTAGATACGTCTTGAGATAAATGGTAACATGTGCTAGCCTAGGAGGATGAAGATACTTCAGGTTAACAAATTATACCCTCCTGCTGTTGGTGGAATAGAGAAAACCGTTGGTCTATTGGCCAGCGGTTTGAGCGCTCAACACACCGTTAGAGTTCTGGCCATTAGAGAAGGCTTTGGTTTTGGATCTCTGAGGCAGGAAGGCAATATTTGGGTAAGGCGATGCGGGGGTTTTGGAAAAATTGCTCGCATGCCGGTCTCTCTTTCTTTTTTTTGGTATTTTTTTAGAGAATCAAAACAGGCAGATGTGATTCATGTTCATTATCCGTTTCCTTTGGCCGCTTTTGCGTTGTGGCTTTTTAGGCCTAAAGCAGATATTTTTATTACGTGGCATAGTTCTGTGGTAAGACAGAAATTTCTGGGAAAACTGGTTAAGCCTTTTGTGGATTGGTCGCTCAACGCGGCTCGGGGCATAATAACAACATTTCCCAGAGCTTCATCTTTTTATTCAGAGCTTGAGAATTTTGGTAACAAAACACGGGCAATTCCTTTATCGTTTGATGGCGCTGCTGCATTGGAAAAGAGGCATGACCAGAAAAACTCACTTACGTATATTCATGTAGGAAGACTAGTTTACTACAAGGGTTTAGATACGGTGCTGCGGGCATTTGCGCGTATGTCAGAGGGGAAACTTGTGATTGTGGGAGATGGTCCTCTTTTTGATGACTTAAAAAATTTATCGGTAGAGTTGGGTGCAGATAATCGCGTTGATTTTCTGCCAGATGCTTCTGATCAGCAGGTGAGTGATTTGATGAAACAGGCAGATGTCTTTGTGTTAGGATCAGATCATGAGTCAGAAGTTTTTGGTATGGTCCAACTTGAAGCAATGGCTGCTGGACTTCCCATAATTAACACCAATTTGCCAACCGGTGTGCCGTGGGTGGCTCGTCATAATGAGCATGCGCTGACGGTTGAGCCCGCAGATATTGGTGCGCTCGCAGCTGCAATGAAACAAATGGCTGATTCTGCTCCGTTAAGACAACGGCTTTCAGATGAAGGACGCAGACGCGCGGGGGAATTTAGCATTGAGAGGATGATACAAGCTCATCACGATATGTATCGCGGTGCTATTGAGTAAAGACGCTCTCTAAGATAAAATCATAGACATGAATAATAATATTGGACTCGTCATTTTAGCTGCAGGCAAAGGGACTAGAATGCAAGAAGGTTTGGGCAATAATGAGCCTAAGGTGTTGCAATCTATAAATGGGACACCCATGATTGAGCTGCTGCTTAATAATATTAATGGTGCAAATGTAGCTAAGCCGCACGTTATTGTAGTGGGATATGGGGCAGATCAGGTACAGCAGAGATTAGGAGGTGGTTATGAGTATGTTAGACAATCAAAGCTGCTAGGAACAGGGCACGCGGTTATGCAAGCAAGAGGTGCCTTGAGGGGATATGAGCATATTGTGGTACTCAACGGAGATGTTCCTCTGGTGAGCGCTAAAATTGTAGATGACCTTGCGCGCGCGCATGTTAAAAACAATAACGTTATCACGGTAGCTACGCTTACCGTAGAAGATTTTAAAGATTATAGATCTGTGCTCAAGGCCTATGGCCGCGTGGTTCGCAATGAAAGTGGGAATATCAAGAAAATTGTAGAGTACAAAGATGCTGATCCAACTGAGAAAAAAATAAAAGAACTAAACGCGGGTTACTTTTGTTTTAACGCAAAGTGGCTCTGGGATCATTTAGAAAAATTAGACAATAAAAACGCTCAAGGGGAGTTTTATTTAGTAGACGTGGTGGCGATGGCAGCAAAAGAGGGGCGGCGCATTGAGGCGCTTGGTGTTGATACGCGCTCTGGCCTTGGAGCTAACACACCAGAGGATTTAAAAAGATTGGAGGAAGTAATTAACAGCGCATGAGGGTTATAGTGGACTTGCATATTCACTCCAAATATTCCAGAGCGTGCTCTAAACAGCTAGAGCTTCCGCAGATTGCGCGGGCGTGCGAGAGAAAAGGAATAGATGTGGTGGTAACGGGGGATTTTACGCATCCGCAATGGTTTTCTGATATTAAGAGTCAGCTTAAGCAGGAGGGGGAGGGCGTTTTTGTATTAGCTGATGGCTCAAGTCCAACTAAATTTATTCTAGGCACAGAGCTTTCTTGTATTTATAAAGATAAAGATAAAGTAAGACGGTTGCACTTGCTTGTTTTTGCTCCTTCAATTGATGCGGTTGAGAAATTAAATAAGGCGCTAGAGGAAAGAGGCTGTAATTTAAAATCAGATGGCAGGCCAATCTTGGGGCTTAAAGCAAAAGAGCTTTTGCAGATGTGCTTAGATATTGATGATAGGTTTGAGATGATTCCTGCGCACGCCTGGACGCCGTGGTTTGCAATTTTTGGCTCAAAAAGTGGGTACGATAGTTTGGAGGAGTGTTTTGAAGAACTGACACCGCGCATTAGGGCCATTGAGACAGGACTATCTTCTGATGTTTTGATGAACAGAAGACTCTCTGCGCTTGATGGTATTGCACTTGTATCAAATTCTGACGCTCACAGCTTGCGCAAGTTGGGAAGAGAGGCTAATGTGCTGGAGCTGGAGGAGGTCACGTATGATGGAATTTTTAATACTATCGCCAGTGGCGATCCAAAACGTTTTTTAAACACTATAGAATTTTATCCTGAAGAGGGAAAATATCACCATGATGGTCACAGAGATTGCAACATTAGTTTTACCCCAGAGCAGTCTGCAAAAGCGGGAGATAGGTGTCCGAAATGCGCGCGGCCTCTTACTATTGGAGTGCTTAATCGTGTGGTAGAACTTGCGGATCGCAGTGTTGAGCAAGTAGACATGAGCAGATTTGTTCCTGAGAAGAAGATTGTACCGCTTGAGGAAATAATTTCTGATGTGGTGAGTGTGGGTGTGGCAAGTAAGCGAGTGCAAGGGATGTATGATCAGATGATAGAGTCTATTGGAGATGAATTTTATATTTTGTTAGATGCAGACGAGCAAGAAATTGCAGCGGGAAGCGATGAGAGTATCGCAAAAGCAGTAATGCGCGTGAGGACAGGTGATATTCATGTGGAGCCAGGGTATGATGGTGTTTTTGGAACCGTGAAAGTTTTTAGTCCTGATGAGAAAAAAAGTAATACTCAGCAGAGTTTATTGTAAATATGTATAGAATATCATTGTGGCAAAGAATGGTGGGAGTGCTTATTTTTGGTCTTGGTGTTTGGTTTGATACGGAGGCTGCGGGGCAGCTATTAGCGCCAGACGGCGTAGTGGGTAGCGGTAAGCTAACCATAGTTGTTGTGGCTATGAGAATACTGTTGCTTACTAGTGGTTTGATTTTATATTTTTCTAAAGGCCTGGCTAGATTGCTTAAAATTAGGGGGCGTGAGCTGCTTATTTCTTTCGCTATATTTATTGCTGGTTTACTTGTGCTTGAGCTGCTTACCACAGCTGTGGTTTGCAGCAGTTCTTCTGCAAAAATAAAAAGGCGCGTACTTGGTTTTGGGCAGTGTGGTCTTGTGAGCTCAGCCCAGCCGCATCATTATCTTAATGCACGCGGAACACCGGGGTGGGTTTCTGACAGTGGGAAGAACTCGCACAACGCGCAGGGGTTTAGAGGGCCTGAGATTGAGCTTCCAAAACCAGAAGGAGTGTATCGTGTTGTTACTATTGGTGGTTCCACTACCTATTCTTCTGCCGTGGGCTCATGGAAAGATGATTTTGCGCGGCAGTTGCAAAGAGAGTTTAATCAAAGGGGGCACAGTAATGTGGAAGTGATCAACGCAGGATATCCAGGCTGGAATAGCTGGGAGAGTCTTATTAATTTGCAGATTAACATATTGGATATTCAGCCCGACGCCATCATTATTTATCACGGAACTAATGATGTTCATACGCGGCTTGTGTCGGTGGATGCTTATAAATCTGATAATAGTGGAAGAAGAAGGGCGTGGAGCGAGCCAGACTATCCATTTGTGTATAGATCTAAATTGGTTCGTTTGCTCACTGGTATAAATCCTCTGGGCGGATTGGGTGCGTATCTCTCTGCTCCTACAGCACATGTTGGGCTTAAGGAAACGGGATTTGTGGAGACTTTGGGAGGCACACCGCAGGAGATTCTTGAGCAAAATAAGCCCATTTATTTTGAGCGCAATTTAAGAAGTATGGTTGCTATAGCTCAGGCTCATGATATAGATGTTTTGCTATCCACATGGGCGTACAACACAGGATTTGATGATTACGCAGCCACGCCGCACTATCAGTACGGTTACGATGAGCAGAACGATTTAGTTCTTTCTTTGGGAGATGAGATAAACGTGCCAACTTTTGATTTTGAGCCGGCAATGCCGGATGACAAAGAACTATGGGAAGATGGCAGACATTTAAATAAAGAAGGTATAGCCGTGAAGGCAAAATTGTTTACAGAGTATGTCGCAGAACAAACAAACTTTCTGAGATAAATAGAAAACCGCCCTCGGGCGGTTTTCTGATGATAGTGCGTCCTTTAAACACACTGGCTTAATTTGTGCGTCTACATGCGGCCGCATGTAGAAAACGTGCCACCCCCTTTCTCCAAAGTTGGTGCTAGAAATAAAAGTTTTCTAGCAAACGTTTACTGCGACAAGCATGTTGCAACAAACGTTTGCAGATACATTATACTTTGTTTTGGCGATGCGGGGAAATGGGGAAGGGGATAAGTTAAAAGTGTATCAATAGCCACCCTTGACAAAATGAGCACGTTGTGCTATAGTATTTTTGAACTGAGGTGACTATGTTTTGCCTTGGTGCCTGCGGTTGTGTGAAACGCGTGGGGCGGTAGCAGTGCCAAAGAGTTATTCCTGGGTATTCCTTCCAAGCGGCTTCTCTGCTGGATTGGAGATAGAACTGTAGCCAGGGGAGTAAACGACGCTGCTGTTGCGAAAGCAGTTCAATTTCACACGTATTTTAAGTGGCGCACGGAATGATCCGTTGTGCCATTTTTTAATTAATATTTAAAAAAGCGACTGGTTGGTCGCTACGAGTTGTATAGATAGTTTACTTAGGACTGGCGGCAGCAATGGCAAAAAAGAAATACAATACGACAAAGAGCATGGCAAGAGGACCGTTTATGCGCGGGATAATATACTGAAAAAAAGAATCTACCTTTCTGTCCAGATTTGATAGCTTCATGCTACCTCCTTGTTTAAAAGAGCGCGTTTGTGGGTCGCCTGGGACTTGAACCCAGAACCTGCGGATTAAGAGTCCGATGCTCTGCCAATTGAGCTAGCGACCCATTTTTATTTTGTACGCCCGGCACGATTCGAACGTGCAACCTTTTGGTCCGAAGCCAAACGCTCTATCCGTTGAGCTACGGGCGCATATGTGAATTTGTTGAGCCCCGACGCTCCGACTTTACGTCGGAGGTCGGGGGGCCGACCGAAGCGTCGGCCCTACGGGTGCTTAGAGCAAAGGATCCGCCCTAAAGCGGATCTCCTGCTTTTCTTTTTTTTATTTCTACGTGTGGGCCTTTCCAGCCTTTTTCTTTGAGGCCTGCTTCTGCAGCTGCCACTTGACCTTCTTGTTTGCTGGTTCCTTCTCCTGTGGCAATTAAATCTCTGTCTAGGTACACGCCAATTTTAAATTGCTTTGCATGATCTGGGCCTGTCTCTGACATTACCTTATATGTTGGAGTAACACCAACTCTTTCCTGAGATGCTTCTTGAAAACGGGATTTTGGATCCATCCACAAACCGTGCTCTAAAACAAAGTCAATTTTTGACCAAAGCCATGTGTCTATAAATACTTTTGCACCAGCGTAGCCACCATCCATGTAGATGGCGCCAATTATAGATTCCATAGCGTTTGCAAGAATGTAATCGCGCGCTTTGGTGTTGCTCTCTTGAGCCTCTCCCTTTGAGAGATACAGATGGGGGTCTAGTCCGATCTCTTTTGCAACTTCTGCAAGCATTTTTGCGTTTACCAAAGCAGCTCGCCAGTTTGTCAGCTCTCCTTCTGGATTAGCATATGTGTTAAAGAGTTGTTCTGTTATCACCAGTTCTAAAACGGCATCTCCTAAGAATTCTAGACGTTCATTATGCCCCAATTCAAAAGCCTTATTTTCATTAAGGTATGAGCGATGAACCATGGCCTGCTTGAGCAGGTCTTGGTTCTTAAAAGAATATCCTATTTTCTTCTCCAAATCATTAATTTTTTTCATACGGAATATCCGGAACTCGTAATCCGTAACTCGTAACTAGTATAAAAATACGAGTTACCAGTTGCCAGTTACGAGTTGTATTCATTATTTTTTAGACTTTTCTTTTTCCTTTGGCTCCTCTTTGACTTCTCCTGACTCCTTCATGTCTTTGTAGATAGCGCCCAAAACACCATTTACAAATTTTCCTGATGACTGTCCACCAAAGCGTTTTGCTACTTCTATGGCCTCATTGATGGCAACTTTTTCTGGAATGGCATCATCCATCTTGAGTTCGTACACACCCATGCGTAAAATATTGCGGTCTACAATCATAATTTGCTCTAGTGGCCAATCTGGTGCGTACTTGGTGATGATTTTGTCTATCTCTTTGATATTATCTAGAACACCCTGAATAAGGGCTCTGGCAAATTCTGTCTCCTCTAAGCCGGGGGAGAAGTGTGAGATTGATTGGTCTAAGAGTTTAGCTGTTTTTGCGGCGCTTGGTTTATCACGAAAATCCCACTCGTAGAGGGTTTGCATGACAACGGCGCGTGCGGCATGACGATTGGCCATAGAAATGAGCAATTAATGAGCAATGAGTAATTTATTTTACAGCTAAGCGTTGGACTCCTTTGTAGTTTCCACAAAACGTGCATGCGTGATGTGGTCTTACAGGCTTTTTGCATTTTGTGCAGTCTGTTGCAGCGTCTGCGCTTATGGCATTATGCGCTCTGCGGCGCGCGGACCTTCCTTTTGCCTGTTTTTTCTTTGGATGCGGCATATATTTATATTATAGGTGTTTTTACTGCGTTTTTCAACGCGGCATTAGTGTAGCATGAAGACGGGGGATTGACAAGCGTTGGAGGATGTTCTATGGTGAGTATGATACATGATCTGGAACTTTACTATGACGATCCAGTTGTGTCTTTGAGGCGTATGATCATCAGGTTTTCTATGATGCCACAGGTCACACCCCCTTTTTTGTAAAATTTGACCCAAGATCGGCGTACTTATTTAAGATACTGGGACTGGGTCGTTGTTTTGCGGTAAGGAGACAGTCTGTGATAAAGAGAACCAGCCTTGCCACACTTTTGAGAGCTATTAGTTCACTGATTCATAAGAATGTGTAGTTAGCTCTCTTTTTTTAAATTAAAAAACGGCCGTGAGGCCGTTTTTCTATAGTAGTGTTACACTGGCAACGCTATCGCCACCTTCCTTAAAGCGCATGATGCGTACGCCCTGCGTGGACCTTCCGGAGCGCGGCACTTTTTTTAAATGGGGTTCGGATTACTTGTCCTTTTGTGGAAATAATAATTACGTCTTTTTCAGAATCGCGCTTGGTTATTTTCATGCCAACCAGTTTTCCGGTTTTTGCGGTGATTGATGCGGTCTTCATGCCGCTGCCGCCGCGTCCTTGTGCCTTGTAATCTGTCACAGGAGTGCGTTTTCCAAGGCCATTTTCTGAAATAACAAATATGTCTTCTGTCATTTTATCTTTTCCCGTAGGAGGCGTGACCACGTCCATGCCGATTACCCGATCTTCTTCGTTCTTTAAACGAATACCGCGTACACCAGCAGCAGTCCTTCCCATGGCGCGGATGCCAGCTTCTTTAAATCTGATGGCTTGTCCGCCCGCGGTCACAATTACAATATCATCTTTTCCTTTTGAGGGGCGTACCCACTCTAGGTTGTCACCATCTTTGAGCCTTATGGCAATAAGACCGTTTCTTCTTACATTCTTAAAATCATCTAGTTTAGTTTTTTTCACTACGCCCTGTTGGGTTACCATCACCAAGAAATTGTATTTGGAAATATCTCCCATCATGAGCAGGGCACTTACTTTTTCATTTGGCGCTAGCTGCAAAAAGTTTACAGCCGCCTGACCTTTTGCGGTTCGTGAGGCTTGCGGGATTTCATACGCTTTTAATTGGAACACGCGTCCACGGTTGGTAAAGAAAAGTACGTCATCATGGGTGTTGGTGGATCGCAAAAATTCTACGGTGTCTTCTTCTTTAGTGGTAAGACCCATTACGCCCTTACCGCCACGTCCTTGTGTTTTAAAGGTGTCTTCTGGTACGCGTTTTAGGTATCCATCTTTTGTCATGATGACAAAAATTGGCTCATTGGGTACTAGGTCTTCAATAGAGAAGTCTTTGATGCCGCGGGCCATAACCTGGGTGCGGCGCTCTTCTCCAAATTTTGTTCTGAGGTCCTCCAGTTCTGTTTGTACTATGCCCATCAGTTTTTTGCGGGATTTTAAGATGGATTCAAGATACTTGGTAAGCTTTTTCTTTTCTTTAAGCTCATCTTCAATTTTTAAGCGCTCCAAGTTTGCTAAGTTTTGCAAACGCATGTCCAAAATGGCGTTGGCCTGAATTTCTGAGAACTTAAATTTTTTCATCAAATTCTGGCGAGCGTCATCTCTATCTTTTGATTTTTTGATGGTCTTAATAACCGCATCAATTTTATCTATTGCTTTGCTGAGCCCCTCTAATATATGAGCGCGGTGTTTTGCTTTGTCTAATTCAAATTGCGTTCTGCGCTTTACGACCACCTCTCTGTGCTTAAGGAATTCTTCCAGCACCATTTTGAGGTTCAAAACACGTGGTTGTATGCCATCAACAAGAGCAAGCATGTTTACATGGAACGTGTCTTGCAACTGTGTCATTTTAAAGAGCTTATTGAGGACTTTGCGCGGATACGCATCTCGTTTAAGCTCTATCACAATGCGAACAAGGCCTTTTGAGGACTCATCTCTTAGATCTCTGATTCCTTCTAGTTTTTTATCTTTTACCAAATTAGCAATTTTTTCTATGAGATTGGCTTTGTTAACTTGGTACGGCACTTCTGAGACAATGATGCGGTGGCCATTTTTTGTTTCCTGAATATCCGTGACTGCGCGCATTACAATGCCACCGCGCCCTGTTGCGTATGCGGTTTGTATATCTTTTTTTGAATAGATAATGCCGCCCGTTGGAAAGTCTGGGCCTTTTACAAATTCTAGCAGATCGCCAATGGTAGATTCTGGTTTTTCTATAAGAGCAATGCTGGCGTCTAAAAGCTCCGTTAAGTTGTGGGGCGGAATGTTTGTTGCCATTCCAACGGCAATTCCCACAGTTCCGTTGAGCAGCAAGTTTGGTACTTTTCCTGGCAATACGGTTGGCTCCTTGTGTACGCCATCGTAGTTAGGCGCAAAATCAACCGTGTCTTTTTCTATGTCAAAAAGAATTTCTTCTGCCAGCGCTTGCAGCTTTGCCTCTGTATACCTCATGGCTGCCGCATTGTCTCCATCCATTGAGCCAAAGTTTCCTTGCCCTCTTACCAGCGGATTTCTATAGGCAAAATCTTGGGCCATGCGTACCATGGCATCATAAACAGAGGTATCTCCGTGAGGATGATATTTACCAAGCACCTCACCAATAATAGCCGCTGATTTTCTAAATTTGGCCGTGTGCCGGAGGCCCATGGTCCACATAGAGTAGAGGATTCGGCGGTGTACCGGCTTGAGCCCGTCTCGTACGTCCGGAAGGGCGCGTGAAACAATTACGCTCATGGCGTAATCCAAATAAGACTCTTTCATTTCATCTACAATGGCGCGCGGTTCTATTTTATCGGCGGCAATGGCTGGCTCCTGTGGTTTTTCTGCTTTGGGCATATGTTACGGAGTTGTGGTGCTAGTATCAGCAGCTTTTGCGGTGGTGGAGAGGATCTCTTTTACTCTGCTAGTAATATCCTCAGTAGTGCGGTTTGCCTGCTGCTGTTTTTCCAAGAGATTCTGGGTTTGTGCTGCCGTTGCATTAATTTCTTCCCACTGATCTTTTAGAGAGTGGACAACGGGCGGCACGGCATTTGAATTTTTGAATAAATTTGGTAGACCTTTCCACCAAAAAACGCCGATGAGAACCACAAAAGCGCCAACGCCTATTGTGGTAATAATATCGTGTTTAGTTTGATTATCGTTCTCTGACATGGGTTTAGTGGGAGAGCAGTATAACCTCCATTTCTTCTTGTGGAAGTTTGGAAGATGAGACAATGACTTTTGATTCAGCTTTGCTGCCGTTTACGCCTAATTCTTTGAAAAAAGTATCTGCTCCTGCTTGTTTTGCATCTGCCTTACCTTGTTTAAAGGCGATAGGAATACAGACTCTAGGCTGGATGAGTTTAGTGGTAATGGTGGCGGCTTGCTTGGCGGAAAGTGTTTGGTGGCCACCCACGGGAATAAGCAGGATATCAGTGTTCAGCTGATCAAAAATCTTGTCATCCGGCACGCTTTGTAGCGCTCCTAAGTGGACAATGTGCATGCCCTCAATGGTGAGCTGCAGAATAACGCCTTGATCAGTTGGCACTCCTTTTATAATCACACCAGAGACTTCAAATTCCCCAGGCGCATCTACAATGAATGGGTCGCCGGAAAGCGTAATGGAATTGTCCGTGCCGCGGGTGTAAAGGCCAATTTGAGGGGCAAGAGATTTAGGAAAAGAAGCCCCTTTTTCTGAGGGTTTGTAGGGGTCTATAACCAAAGAAACATCATTTCCTTGATGTTTTGTCTGAAGTTTTACAGTGGTGCCTCCCAGCCAGCTAATATGCATATAACGGGTCTATTGTAACTTTTTTAGCGTTGACCGTCAACACTATGTGTGCTATGTTGACTTCAACAGTAGGAGGAGTTGATGGTGGTAGGCGTAATGTTTGTAATCTGTAATCCAGAAGGGAAAATGCTTATGCAGTTTAGAGATGGCAACTGCACGCATTCTCCTCTAAAATGGATGCAATTTGGTGGGCAGCTTGACAACGGAGAGTCTCCAGAGCGTGCAGCGTGCAGAGAGTTGGCAGAAGAGCTAGATATTCTAGCGGTACCCTCTGAGCTTCGTGAAATCGGCGTTGTAAAGCGTGAGAAGGGCGGGGATGTTGTGGTATACCGATATAAAAGGCTGGTAACGTGGGAGGAGCTGTCTTTGGGCGAGGGCGCTGGCATGGCTTTTTTCTCACTTGAGGAGGCAATGAGTCTCTCTGGTGTCACGCCTTTGGCCAGAACTATTTTGTGCCTGGTAGGTTAAACAGACGCGGATTGCAAGAATCCGCGTTTTTTTGTCTCTATTGACAGAATTTTTAGAGTCTTGTACTATAGTCCCACTGCGCTTTTGCGGTCAAAGGCCAGAATTAATTATTAACAGACCGCTTTTTGTATATATGAGTACTGAAACTACAACGGATTTTAAAAAATTACTTTCAGATCATTTTTCTGGTACCCCGCATGAGGGAGATGTGGTAGAGGGCGTGGTTCTTTCTATCAGTAAAGCAGAAGTTCGCATAGAAATTGGCGGTGTAATGGTAGGAATTGCTCGTGGTAAAGAGCTTTTGGGGGTTGAAGAGGAAGAGTTAAAAGTGGGAGACACCGTAGAGGCAACCGTTATTGAAGAAGAAAATGAAAACGGAGAGGTGGAGCTGTCATTTAGAACAGCTGGCTTTATTCGTGGATGGGAAAAAGCGGCTGCTGCCATGAATTCAAATGAAAGCGTAGAGATAACTATTGTGGATGCAAACAAGGGTGGTCTTATGGTTATGTTTGGTCCGCTTAAGGGATTTTTGCCGGTGTCTCAATTGTCTCCAGAGAATTATCCGCGCGTTCCTGGTGGAGATAAAGGTAAGATTTTAGAGCACCTAAAAAGTTTTGCTAAGAAAAAACTTAATGTAAAGGTGATTGATGTAAATCCGCGTGATGAAAAACTGATTGTTTCAGAAAAAGCGGTTTGGGAGGAAGAACAAAAGCATGTACTTGATAAATACTCAGTTGCAGATGAGGTGGAGGGAAAAATTTCTGCCCTTACCAACTTTGGCGCGTTTGTGGAATTTGGCGATGGACTAGAAGGTCTTGTGCACATCTCAGAGATTGCATGGCAGCGCATTGATCATCCAAAAGATGTATTAACGCAAGGAGAGCAGGTAAAAGCGCAAATCATTCAAATTGATGGATCTAAAATCTTCTTGTCTATGAAGCGTTTATCTGATGATCCGTGGAAGACGGTAAAGGATAAGTACACTGTGGGAGAGGTGGTAAACGGAAAGGTGATAAAAATAAATCCGTTTGGACTTTTTGTAGAGCTTGATAACCAGATTCACGGATTGGCTCATATTTCTGAGCTTTCAGATAAGCCAATAGAGGACATAAGTACTATTGCTACTATTGGCCAGCACATGGATTTTGAGATTGTCTCCATTGAGCCTGCTGCTCATCGATTGGGATTGCGAATTGCGGGTATAAAGCCGGCTGCAAAACCAAAGGTAGAAAAAGAAACAGAGGAGAAATCAGAAGAAAAAGAAGAATCTTCAGTGCAGTCAGAGCAAAAAGAAGAAGAGACTGTAGAAACTCAAGCATAATATATGCCTAAGAAAAAGAAAAAAGACAATAAATCAGGTGTGGCGGCATTCGCGCGCAATTTTATAGCCGTCTTTTTTGGCCTCTTGTTAATTGCAGCGCTGGTCTCTGGCGGTAGTCCTTTTTCAAACAAACCAGAGAAAGTGAGTATAAGCACGGTGGTACAGCAAGTGCAGGCCGGGGATGTAAAAGAGCTTAATGTAACCGGATCAAAAGTGCAGGTTGTCTTGCATGAAGTGCTAGAAGAAAAAGATAAAGAAGGAAATCCAATACACAAAGAGCAGACTATGCTTAAAGAGGGCGCTCAGACTATAGATGAGGTGCTGACTAATTTAGGTGTTACGCCAGAGCAGTTAGCGCTTGTGCAAATTGCTGTACATGAGCAAAAGGGCGCAAGCAAATGGGCTGCGATTCTCTTGCCATTTATGTTCCCGTTGCTTCTTTTGGGATTTTTGTTTTGGTACATGGGAAGGCAAATGCAGGGCGCCAATAATAAGGCCATGATGTTTGGTCAGACAAGCGCGCGCGTGTTTAAGCAAGATGATAAGGAAAAAACGACGTTTAAAGATGTGGCTGGATCGCTTGAGGCAAAAGAAGAATTGGAAGAAATTGTTGAGTTTTTAAAGACGCCTAAAAAGTTTACAGAAGCTGGCGCAAAAATTCCTAAGGGAGTATTGCTTTTGGGTCCTCCGGGAACCGGTAAAACGCTTTTGGCCCGCGCGGTGGCGGGAGAGGCGCAGGTGCCTTTTTTCCACATTTCTGGTTCAGAATTTGTAGAGATGTTTGTGGGTGTTGGAGCCTCACGTGTGAGAGACTTGTTTAAGAAAGCAAAAAAGGCTGCGCCCGCTATTGTTTTTGTGGATGAGATAGATGCTGTGGGTAGGCGCAGAGGAGCGGGGCTTGGCGGATCTCATGACGAGCGCGAGCAGACACTTAACCAAATTTTGGTTGAAATGGATGGTTTTGATCCGCATCTTGGTGTGATTGTTATGGCTGCTACAAACCGACCAGATGTTTTGGATCCAGCGCTGCTGCGTCCTGGAAGATTTGACAGGCGTGTTACCATAGACAACCCAGATATTGCCGAGCGAGAAGCAATTCTAAAAATTCACGCAAAAGGTAAAAAAATTGCAGAGGGTGTATCATTGCGCAAAATAGCAGAGCGCACCCCTGGTTTTTCAGGCGCAGATTTAGCAAACCTTTTGAATGAAGCTGCCATCTTGTCTGTTCGCAGAAAAAAGAAATTAATTGATGAGATTGAAGTGCTTGAGAGCATTGAGAAAGTGCTGCTTGGGCCTGAACGAAAATCAAGAATTATCTCTGAGAAAGAGCAAAAAATTACGGCTTACCATGAGACTGGCCACGCGCTAGCAGCTCATTTTCTAGAGCACTCGGATCCGGTCAGAAAAGTAAGCATTATTGGCAGAGGCCGAGCTGGCGGCTATACGCTTAAAATGCCACAAGAAGATAAGCATTATCACTCTAGAGCAGAGTTTATGGATGATTTGGCGGTAGCGCTTGGCGGCTATGTTGCAGAGGAGATGGTATTTGGTAGAAACGCTGTTTCTACCGGGCCATCTAATGATTTGCGCCAGGCTACGCGTCTAGCGCGGTCTATGGTAACGCAATATGGTATGAGCGATGTTCTGGGTACTCGTACGTTTGGCGAGAGCCAGGAAATGATCTTCTTAGGAAAAGAAATTCACGAACAGCGCGATTATTCTGAGAAAACAGCGCAACAAATAGATGAAGAAATAAGCGTGCTTATAAAAGATGCAAAATTGCGCGCTACCACACTTTTGCACGATAAAAGAGATGTTATGGAGCGTGTGGTAGAGGTGCTACTAAAACAGGAAACACTTGAACAGGAGGAGTTTAAGGCGCTTGTAGAGGGGAAGGTAGCTGAGCCTCAAGAAGAGAAAGAAGAACAAAATAGCTAAAACAAAACAAAAAATTGCCTTAAGTGAGGCAATTTTTGTTGTTGACAAAATACCAACAATGTGTTTTACTTAGCTCATAGGAGGTATTGATGAGCATATTTACTGCTCTTGCGCAGCGGCATGCAAATCATGAAAAACGACATATGGATCTTGATGACGGTGTTCAGGTTGGGTTGGCAGAACAAGCGGAAGGCGGGATGCTGAGGCATGAGCATGCTCTGAGACATTTACGTCTTCATGGGCATATGCCCAAAGACTGCGTCACCTGCGGAGAGGAGATTGGTGAAAAAAGGCGGATTGCTTGCCCAGAAACACTTTGGTGTTTTGACTGCACGCGCGCATACGATGAAAAAAAAGGGAGGCGTCCGTGGCGACTGAAATTACAGAAGCGTTAGATCTTTTTTGCAGACCCCTTGTACATCTAGACGGAGTTAGTCTTGCGGATTTATTCGATAAAGGTGAAGCATCAACATACGCGTTGAGAGAAAGTGTGGTTTTACCGAGTGAGTTCTCCGACCCTAAGAGGGCGCGGTTTATGAATTTGCTAGTGCTCAAGTATGCAAGACAGGTGGCACCATTTGTTACTGTTTCTTGCGGCGATGTTATTGAGATTGATGTTGAATTGTTTGAAAGCTCTCTTGCACCAAGTGTATGTGAGAACACAAAAAGAGCACTTATCAACGCCCGTCATTTGTGGTCATCTTTGAGCGGCCCTCAAGGTCGCCAAATTCTTCTGGCTTGGATTCTTTCAACCAAGAAATACGCGCAATTTGACAGTTCAAGTTTGGTGCAGCTTGTGATGAAGGATGTTATTAGTGTGGGACTATCAGCCAAAGACTCTGCGATGCCTTGTTAAAACAAGGCATTTTTTTATACCTCGCCCATTTTCATGAACTCCGCGTTCATTTGTTTCATTATTTCAGAATTTAGAGGTATTCTCAGTCTCGCTGGCAAATCACGGTGGGTGTAGATAAGGCCATGTCCTTTGTCAAAGTGGCGATCGCCATCCAAATCAGCCCTGCTTCCTTCAACTATATAGTAGTAATCAGCGCCGCTGCCTGTTGCTGGAAACACTTGTTTTGGATCTGTAAAATACCAGCTGTTGGAGAAATCATCACTGGTTCGTTCTTTTCCCTGCATGATGTAAGTATCATTTGAGTGGCTAGGTTCTATGCTCGTTTGTTCTTCGCCCTGCCAAAAGTCTTTGTTAGACGTGTGCATTCCAAGGATAAGACCTCTTTCATCGTGATTTACTGCCTTAATTAAATCATCTATGGTTTTTTTCCCTTTTTCTATGCTATCTTCCCAAACTTCCTGTAGTTCTAGGGGGAGTTTGTGTAGTAAATAGTTGAAAAATTCATCGTAGAGCGGCGCTTCTTCCCTCATCTCTTCCTCTACCAAGGTTGTTATGTTGGCACGCGCGGCTGCTGATCCGTGATCCTCTATAAGCTTAGTAAAGTGTTCAAATGAGGCGGGTGTGTCCCAATAGTCCTTCAGGAGGGCAAGCTGTTGGCCGGCATTCATACGTTCAATGGCGATCATTGGAAGAAAGTCTAGATTATCTGAGACAAACAGTCTAAGCTCTTTGAGTGCTTTTTCAGTTTCGTTGTCTGTCTCTGTGGTGTGTGGAGGCATAGTAGTGGGTTAATTGATTAATGATTATCTGATATACTATATGTACCATAATAATTTGAGGATGTATATGAAAGCAGAGAGTTACACACAAGCGGTGCAGCATGCGTGGAAGCTCACGTGGACGCGTAAGCGGCTGTGGGTTTTGGGTCTTTTGGCCGCGCTGGTAGGAAGTGGCGGAAGTTTTGAATTTGTTTTTAATTATTTTTCTGCTCTTGGTGGAAGAGAGGACCCGCTCTCAGAGATAATTACGCTTTTTGTGAGTACTTTTACGGGCGGCCCTGATGTTCTGTGGGCGTCTCTTTTTGCTATTTTTGTAATGTTTGTTGTTTTGGCTGTTATCGTGCTTATTGCAATTTCTGGTCAGGGAAGCTTAATTTATGCCGTGTCTCAAGCAGAGAAAAGTTCTAGCAAGCTCAACTTGTCCAGGCTCATGCAAAAAGGAAAAAATCATCTGTGGCCTCTTTTTGGTGTAAATTTTGTTAAGTTGATTTTGATAGCCATTCTCCTATACGGAACACGCTTGATGGTAGCGCTTTTGGCTGGCAGCACCAGCGCTTTTGCTTCTGTTTTAATGGTGGCGCTCAGTATTATTATTTTACTCTTGGGCTTAACCGTATCCTTTTTGGCAATTTACAGCGCTTGTTTTATCATGCTTCATGAAAAATCCTTTAAAGAATCGGTAGTGCAGAGCTGGGCACTTTTTGCTAATCATTGGTTGGTCTCATTAGAAATGGCGGTTGTGGTATTTTTGGTAGGGCTTCTTATGGGTATTGTGGGAGTTGGTGGTCTTATGGCTATAGCCACGCCCGCATTTTTGGGCGTAGCTATTGGCGCTATTTCTGGAAGTAGCGGTTTTGCGGGGGTAGCTCTTGTTAGCTCTATTATTGCAGGCGCGCTCTGGCTGATTCTGGTTGCTTCAGTATATACCACGTTTGCCATAAGCGCATGGACGGTACTGTTTATTCAAATGAAAGAGCGTGGGTTATCGTCTAAAATGAAGGCTTTTTTGAAAAATGTCCTTAAGCGTTAATTATGCCAAATGAGCCGCAGGCGCCCCCTGCTAACGCGAGCGCCTCTGGGCTACAGATTAGTAGCGAGGATCTCAAAGAGAAATTAAACAAACAGCTGCATAAGGTAAACATTAAGCAGAGAGAAGAGGAGGTGCAAAAAGCAGCAGAGGCGGCGGGCAGAAAATACATTAATTTAAAAGGATTCCCCATGTCGCAAGAAGCATTGCGTCTAGTGGAAGAACCAAAAGCGCGTGAGCTCAAGGCGTTTTGTTTTTTTAGTGCTCAAGAGGAGATTAGAATGGCCGCAGTTGATCCGGAAAATCCAGCCATGCTAGAGATGCTCAAAGCAATAGAGCAGGAAAATCATAGCACGGGCGTGGTGTATCAGATATCAGAGGAGAGTTTTAATATTGGAATGGAGCGCTATAAGACGCTGCCAAAGGTAATAGAATTTAAAGATGAGGTTTCTATTTCTGAGGAGACACTGGCCAAGTATAAAAAAGAAATTAGCAGCCCAGAGGCTTTGGGAGAGATACTCAAGAGCGCAAGCATAACAGACGTGGTAGCTATTGTGGTGGCGGCGGCGCTCGGCATGAAAACATCAGATATTCATATTGAAGCAGAAGAGAAACGCATTGCGGTGAGGTTCCGTGTAGACGGTGTGCTGCAGGAAATTACAGAGATCCCTAAAAAAAGATGGGATCAGATGATTGCACGTTTTAAATTAGTATCAGGATTAAAACTTAATGTAGTAGAAAAGCCACAAGACGGACGATTTACCATAGTAGAGGAGGGAGCAAAGATTGATGTGCGTGTTTCCACCATGCCGACGGTTTTTGGTGAGAGTTTGGTTATGCGTATTTTAAAGCCACTTGCCAATGTGGAATTTGAAGGTTTGGGAATTTCTGGCAGCTCATATAAAAGACTTTTGGAGCAAATTGAGCGCCCTAACGGGATGATTATTACTACGGGGCCAACTGGGTCTGGTAAGACCACCACGCTGTATTCTATTTTAACAAAACTTAATGAGCCCGGCGTTAAAATAATTACCATGGAAGACCCGGTTGAGTATAAACTCTCTGGTATTAATCAGAGCCAGGTTGATGCAACGCTGGGTTACACGTTTGCAAAAGGGCTTAAGGCAATACTCAGACAAGATCCCGATATTGTGATGGTGGGTGAAATTAGAGAACTTGAAACGGCAGAAATTGCTATTCAGGCTGCGCTTACTGGTCATCTTATGATATCCACCATCCACACTAACTCTGCCGCCGGTGCTATTCCTCGTTTTCTTTCTATGGGAGTAAAGTCATTTTTGTTAGCGCCTGCGCTTAACGCCATCATTGGTCAGCGGCTTGCGAGAAAATTATGCGAAGAGTGTAAAAAGCCAATCACCCTTGATGAAGAAATGACTAAAAAAGTTACTGAGAATATGGCAAACTATACGCCTGACCCAGAAAAGCCGTTTGATCTCGCATCTACCAAGTGGATGGGCCCAGGAGAGAATTGTGAGAAGTGTAATGAGGGATACAAAGGACGCGTGGGTATTTATGAGGTGATGGTTATGGATAAAGAACTTGAAAAAGCTATTTTAGATGACAAGGTTTCAGAGTACGCCATAGAGGAGATAGCTATTAAGGGGGGTATGGTCAAAATGGTGCAGGATGGTATACTCAAAGCCGCGCAGGGATTGACATCTTTGCAAGAGGTGTTTAGAGTAATAGAATAAGGGTAATAAGTAATGCGTAATACGTAACGCGTAAAAATTTTTTACATGCCCCCAAAGAAAAAAGTTACAAAAAAGAAGGCTCAGCAGCCGCAAGTTACTTTGTATCGCAATATAGCTATTGGTTTTTTGTTTGTGACGGTGATTCTTTTGGCAGCGGTGGCGTATATGTCGGTGAAGAAAGTCTCTATTGCGGTAACGGTATCTCCACAAAGTGTTCAGGTAGATGCACTTGCTCGTGTTGGGGAGAAGGCAGAAGATATGCCTCATATTACAGGAGTTGCCAATAAAGTAGAGGTAGGTACGAGCAGAGAATTTACGCCCACGGGAACAGAAGAAAAACAGGTGAATGCTACGGGAACGGTAACGCTGGTTAATGAAACGGGAAAGAACCAGCCCTTAGTTGCTACCACGCGCTTGCTATCTCCAGAAGGAAAACTTTTTAGACTTAAAGACGGCGTAACGGTCCCAGCGCAAGGAGAGGTTGAGGCAAGCGTATACGCCGATATGGCGGGAGGAGATTATGAGATAGGGCCAAGTAAGTTTACTATTCCAGGGCTTTGGGAGCCTTTGCAAGAGAGAATTTACGGCGTTTCTGCTGTTTCCATGGCCGGCGGTTTGCTGCAGGTTGGTGTTGTCTCCGCTGATGATATACAAAAAGCAAAAGATGAGATTCGTGCAACGCTTATAGAAGAGGCACGGCTCAAACTTGCAGAGCAAGAGGGGGTAACAGATGCTATGGGCTATGCGGCGGAGATAGAAAGTATAAATTTTGACGTAGAGGGGGCGGACGAAAAAGAAGTGGTAAGCTTTAAGGTGAGCGGAACGGCAACGGTAATGGGCGCTCTATACAATCAACAAGAAGTTATTAATTTGATAAACGGGAGGCTACAAGAGAAAGTGGCTCGGGAGCCTGTGAAGTTGGTTTTGGGCAATGCCTTGCCAGAGGTGCAAATAGATAGGGCCTCACCAGATGGAAAGTGGGTGCAGCTCGGCATTACGCATAATGGGACTAGCTACTTAACTGAGGATAGTCCAGCCCTAGATGTTCTGCGTTTTTACGGAAAGAGCGGACAGGAGATAGCGGATTATGTAAGCTCAATAGAAGGTGTTCAAGACGTTAGCGTGCGTTTTAGGCCAGCATGGACGGATGTGGCGCCGCGCGTGCCAGAGCACATAGAGGTCTCGGTAAAAAATGAATAAATAAAGCGCCCCGGCAACGGGGCGTTTAGGTAAGGCTTGTTTGCACAACTCTTACATGATAAAATTTTTCTGTTATGAAAGAAAATAAAGAACAGTTAGACAATCTAAGGCACAGTTGCGCCCATCTTTTGGCTGCTGCAGTTATGGAGCTGTGGCCAGATACCAAGAGAACCATTGGCCCACCTATAGAGGATGGGTTTTATTATGATTTTGATTTTGGCGATGTAGTTATTTCAGAAAAAGACTTGCCAAAGATAGAAAAAAGAATGAAGAAAATTTTGAATGCTTGGAAGGGTTTTGAAAGATCAGAGGTGTCTGCAGATGAGGCTAAAGAATTTTATGCAGGCAATGAATATAAAATTGAGCTGATTGATGAATTCTCTGGCGAAGGGCAAGATTTAACTATGTATAAGAGTGGCGAGTACTCAGATTTATGTCGCGGCGGACATTGTGATGATCCAAAGACAGAACTTAAGAATTTCAAGCTGCTTTCAGTTGCTGGCGCTTATTGGAGAGGGGACGAAAAAAATAAGATGCTTACTAGAATTTACGGTACTTGTTTCACATCTGCTCAAGAGCTTGAGGAATACCTACACATGCGTGAAGAGGCAAAAAAGCGGGATCATAGAAAAATAGGTAAAGATCAGGACCTCTTTTTCATTGACGAAATGGTTGGCAAGGGTCTTGCCATGTGGCTTCCAAACGGTACCGTCATAAGAGAAGAAATTGAAAAGCTGGTAAAGGAGAAAGAAGCGGTCCAGGGATACCAGCGTGTGGTGACACCTCATCTAGCAAAAGAAGAGCTTTTTTTGACATCCGGTCACTTGCCTTATTATAAAGACGGCATGTATCCGCCCATGGAGATGGATGACGGCAGTTACTATGTAAAAGCCATGAATTGTCCACATCATCACAGGATGTACGTGCATAAGCCGCATAGTTACAGAGAGCTTCCCATCAGGCTTACAGAATATGGCATGGTGTACAGAAATGAGCTCTCTGGTACGCTTGCAGGCTTGTTGCGTGTTCGTGGATTGGACATGAATGATGCTCACATTTACTGCACCAAAGACCAAATAAAAGATGAGTTTAAAAAAGTCATGGATTTAACTTTGGAATACTTTGAAATTTTTGGTTTCACCGACTATTATTTTAGATTATCCAAGTGGAGTCCTGAGCATACGGATAAATATATTGATCAACCAGAAAATTGGGAGCTAACGCAAAATGTCTTGCGTAGTGTGCTTGAGGAGATGAAAGTTGATTTTGTTGAAGCTGATGATGAGGCAGCTTTTTATGGACCAAAAGTGGATGTGCAGTTTAAATCCGTTATTGGTAGGGAAGAGACCATGTCTACTATTCAGCTTGATTTTTTGGCAAAAGAGCGGTTTGGTTTAAGTTATACGGATACCGATGGAAAAGAGAATAATGATGTTTTTGTGATTCACCGCGCACCCCTTTCTGTACATGAGCGTTTCATGGCGTTCTTAATAGAGCATTATGCTGGGGCGTGGCCGCTTTGGCTTGCGCCGGTTCATATTGTGCTGGCGCCGGTTGGAGAGTCTCATGTTGCCTATGCGCGTGAGCAGGCCAAAGAGCTGCAAGTGCAAGGTCTGCGTGTTTTGGTTGATGATTCAGACGAGACAGTTGGAAAGAAAATAAGAAAAGCTCAACAAGGAAAAGCGCCCTATACGGTGGTCTTGGGGGATAAAGAAGCGGGCGGCAATGTGTGGCAAATAAGAGTGAGAGGTCGGGAAGATCAGCCTCAGATAGATAGAGATGAATTCATAAAAAATACTCTCAGTATTATAAAGGATAGAACAGAAAAACTGTAATGTAATACCAAAAAATCTCCTTCACGGAGATTTTTTGTTTGTTTTATGAGAGTCCCATTGGTGGGTTGTTTCCGCCGCCACCTTTTTTAGATGCGCGACCCTTCATGCTTGCTGATACTTCTGCTGTTTTGTCCAGGTTGTCGTACTGGTTGGCTGAAGCTGCCTCCCAGGCTTTAATAGCTTTACGATTCATTAACTTTTTAAAGAATCCTACTTTACCTGCCGCAAGGTCGGCGGTACTTATGCCGGCGGCCGTTAACGTTGCCTCTGCATCGGCTACTAAATCAGTTTTTATTACTTCATCTGGAGAGCTGTCGGTATCAATGTTGCCTGCTTTCATTTCTTCAACCGTGTTATCCATGTCAATTTGAGCATCAATATTGGCATTAAACTTTTTTTCTGCCGCCTTATTCTCTGCTCTATCGGTTACTCCTTCTGCCATTTCTCTTAGCTTCTCTGAGCGTGATTGCGCTTGAGATTCTGCTGCTTGACCCTCCGCCTTAAGAGCCTCAATGTCGGCCTGTGTAGCCTTTTGGGCTGCGTCTGCCTCTGCTTTTGCGTCCTCAGACAACTCTGGGGCCGCCTCTAACTGTGGGCCCTCTTGCGGAGCCTCTTGTGGTTTGCGTGCTGCTTCTGCCATAGAAATCTATGTAAATTATCTAAATTTAGCTAAAAATATACTACTTGTAGGGTAGCAGAGTTGCTGCTATGCTGTAAAGAGATACCTCTTGACAAGTTGGGGATTATTTGCTAAGGTCTAGTCAGCAAAAAGGAGGGTTTATGGATAGCACTGGCGATTCTAGAGGCCCTTGGCCAACAGAACGTGACCATGTGGGGATTCATAAAATCCCTGATAGTCAGCCAGAGAGCGAAAAAAGCGCAGCTGACAATGTTCATTGTTTGCTTACGCAACGTCTAGAAGAGACTGCTTTTGAGTATCACTGGGCAAAGATTACGCCAAGTGAAAATGGAAAGCTTGCAAGAGTCAGTCTTAGCTTTACCCCTTACGGCTCTTTTGCGCCCTATCTCATGCATATGGTAACCGGCATTCTGATTGACGGCACCTGTTACATGAGAGTAAGGAGTGCGGATAATAGTTTGCGCAGGGGGGAGAATAATCAATATTTGCTAGAGATGAGTGTGGTAAATGACACAGCCATAGCAACTGAGCGAGTCACCAAGTCATTCGCGCTGATTCTAGATCCTCATGACCTTACCGACCACGATGTGCTCACGATCTGGCTTTCAAGCCCAACACTTTCTAGCAATACGGAAATCAGAAGGGCGGTGGTAGAAGCTGGTGTTCTGACCGTGTACGGCCGAAGCCCAGAATCTATCACGAATCTGGAGCTAGAGCGCTATCTTGAGTGCACCATTGATGGCAAGCGCAAAGGGCTCACCTTTGAATACCATCAGGATTGCGTAACAGAAGACGGGCTTACTTTTTACGCAATATTCCGCATTAACTATCCGCAACCGCGAGCACGGGAGTTTTCAATCGTGAGAATTCTACCTTCAAAAAAATGGCGATACTAAACGCGCCCCAGATTAGCTGAGGCGCTTTTTTTATAGGCTATCTAATTCTTCTTGGTCTTTTTTTTGCTTGTCCAGTGTCTTTCTGTTTTCTGCATCTATTTCATCGCCGGCTTTAAAAAAATCCTCTTGAACTCTTGTGCTGGCAGGAGACCCGGGTACTGGAATGTTAACTTGAGTGTTTCGTCCTGGGCTTGATATGGGCATTGTTTGATCATCAATATCCTGCAATGCTTCCGGTGCCGGCGAAGAAGATACCACATCACCTTCCATTTGTTGTGTTATGGTGCCTTTAAGAAAATCCTCTACACCACCATAAAGATCTACCATATGAGTTGATCCAGACTCGCCCATGTCTCTCATTCTAGATTTAACCTCTGAGAGCATACCTAGAAGCGCCGCTTTTTCATCCTTGCCGCTACGGTCATAGATTTCCCGAAGTTTATCTTTTACCTCTTTAGGATTTTCAAGGGATGATACGGAGTTAAAGAGTTTATCTACTTCAGCATTTTGCTCTTTTGCCCATGCGTATTCTGCCGGCTTTCCCTCAAGATCTGCTCCTTCTTGTAGCTCTTCAAGCGTAAGCTTATTTTGCTCAGCTCCAGCACGTTCTGATGGATCCTTATAGTCTGGCGGAGGAACAGCAAGTGGCCCCTTTTTTTCTAGTGGGTTCATATGTATTTATTATATCAATGCAGATATTGTACCAGTTATCGGTGGTTAGGCAAGTTGACAGCCGCGTTTTTAGCAGGCATACTGCCTTTTTATGAAAAAAGATAAAGTACTGGCAATTGTAGGCCCCACGGCATCGGGCAAGACATCATGGGCACTGCAAGCAGCCCGTCTTTTTGGTGGTGAGATAATCAGCGCCGATTCTAGACAAGTGTATAGGGAAATGGATATAGGAACCGGTAAAGAGATTACATCGGACGTAGTTCACCATTTAATAGATATTGTAGATCCTGATGAGGACTACACGCTTGCTCATTTTTTAACAGATGCAAAAAAAGCCATATCAGATATTACATTCAGAGGAAAGCTGCCAATTATTGTTGGCGGAACAGGTTTGTATGTGCAGGCACTTGTGGAGAATTGGTTGGTTCCAGAGGTGGCGCCAGATCAGCATTACAGAGATTCGCTAGAGAAAAAAAATTTAAAAGAGTTAAAAGCAATGCTACAAGAAATAGATCCCACACACGCAGAGCAGCTGGGCACCGGAAAGCGTTACATTATTAGAGCTCTTGAGATGCATAAGGCAACCGGAAAAAAGCCTTCAGAACTTAAGGCTAAGCAGGAAAGACAGTATGATTGTTTGGTTGTCGGTGTTAAAATGCCGCGGGAAAAGCTATATGCTAGGATAGACAGCCGCGTAGATCAGATGTTTGCTGATGGATTGGAGCAGGAAGTTGAAGCTCTTCTGCAGAAATACGATCCTAGGCTGAAAGCTTTTAAGACAATCGGCTATCAGGAATTTATAGATAGGCATGATAATCCAAAGGAGCGGATAAAATTTGCATCTCACGCATATGCCAGAAGGCAACTTACCTGGCTAAAGCGAATGGCTTACATTAAGTGGTGTGATGAATTCTCTGATGCTAAGAAAGAAATAGTGATGTGGTTTGACAAATAAATTCAGTGTGGCATTATGACGGTAAAAGGAGGTGCTATGAATACTGGATTAATTGTTGTGCCGGAACACATCCAGCCTATGCCTGTGCAGAGAGTGTGTGTTGAGTGTGATAGCACAAAGATTCACGCAAAAGACAGATGCCACAAGCATTATTTGGTCTACAGAAGATCGTACGCTAAGAGGTGTAGCGAGAATCCATGTGAAGAGCCTGTTGTTGGGCGCGGTATGTGCACATCTCATTATCAGAGTTGGCGTCGCAAGCATGGGCCACGGTGCACTTTTGAAATGGATGGCAGACGGTGCACTCATTATTTGAGTGGGAAAGGTTTGTGTCAACGCCATCGGGAAATGTCTGTTAAGGGTCTGCCCATGCGGCACATAGGTGTGCAGGTAAACTATACGCTCAGTGATGGTACACGTATGAAGTGCTCTTTTAACAACCCGCAGTGCAAATATGATGCAGCTATTCACGGTTTGTGTCGGGGGCATGAGGGTATGCGCAAACGTGGAGAAACACTCAGATCTTTGAAGAAGCGTAGAGAGAATTGGACTCCTGCAGTTGATTGCATGGAAGAAGGTTGCACCGAGCCAGCTAGATCACGGGGGCGATGCAAGAAGTGCTACGGAAAATGGTACTACAGACAAAATAGGGCAGCGTGCCTTGCAAAAGGTCGGCTGTATCACAAGCGCAGCATGAAAAAGAAAAGAGAGGCAAAGATTGCCTCAGCAAAGGCCAGTTACGGGCCGTCGTTTTCAACCCTGAAGCGTATCTATGGGTGCTCCATAGGAATCTAGATAACGCCACCTCCAAAATCCTTGGAGGTTTTTATTTGCTCCAAGCTTTTTTTATAGCTGACGCTACTGCTGGAACCACGCTTTTATCAAGTGCGTAAGGAAGAATGTTATCAGCGGTAGGATTTTCTACTAAGTTAGATAACGCCGTGGCGGCTGCTATTTTCATCTCCTCTGTAATTTTTGTTGCTTTGCAATCCAGTGCGCCTCGGAAAATTCCGGGGAAGCCTAAAACGTTGTTAACTTGATTAGGAAAATCTGATCTGCCGGTTGCTATGACAGCTGCTCCGGCTGCGGCAGCTAAGTCTGGCATAATTTCTGGCTCTGGGTTTGCCATGGCAAAAATTATAGAGTCTTTGGCCATTGATCGCACCATATCTTCAGTTACCGCTTTAGCTACGGATACACCAATAAATACATCGGCACCCGTCAAAGCTTCGGCCAGTGAGCCGCTTTTTTTATCGGCATTGGTTGTGGATGCCAGCTCTTCCTTAATAGGATTAAGGTTGTCTCTGCCTTCCACTATAATGCCACGGCTGTCACACATGATTACATTTTTTGGATTCAAACCATGAGAAATAAGAAGTTTTGTGACCGCAACGCCGGCTGCTCCTGCTCCTGATGTTACTACTTTAATGCTGCTGATATCTTTGTTTACAACCTTGAGCGCATTAAGCAATCCCGCTAAAACCACCACGGCGGTGCCGTGTTGATCATCGTGCATGACCGGGATTCCTAAGTCTTGCAGGGCTGCTTCTATCTCAAAACATTTTGGCGCCGCAATATCCTCTAGGTTGATGCCACCAAAAACGGGCACTAGTTCTCTAACTGTTTTAATTATGGTCTGTGGATCTTGTGATCGCAAACAAATAGGGAACGCATCAATATCTGCAAATTCTTTAAAGAGGATAGCTTTTCCTTCCATCACAGGAATAGAGGCTTCTGCTCCAATGTTGCCAAGGCCCAGCACAGAGCTTCCGTCTGAGACAACAGCTACCATGTTACCTTTTGGTGTGTAGGTATAAACATTTTCTGGGTTTTCAGCAATGGCGCGGCACGGCTCAGCCACGCCCGGAGTGTAGGCAAGGGAGAGATCATCTTTTGAGATGAGCGGTGGCAGCTTGGAAGTAACGGCCAATTTCCCTTTGTGTTTTGCGTGTAGCTTTAAACTTTCCTGCGAATAGTTCATATATAGTAAGACACCCCGCAAGCGGGGTGTTTTTTAGAGGCTTCTTATTTTGTCGGCAATAGTCGGGTAAAGCTCGCTAAAATCATCCGGCAGTGCGCACTGGCCTTTGCAGGTGGGGTACCAAAGACTATTTAAGTTGTGTAGAAATCCACCGTATGTTCCATCTCTGTGAATATAATCAATTTCTAGCTCTCCGCTTTGCGCTTTGCTAATTTTTACGGTTGCCAGAGGTTTATCAGTGAGTTGGTGATACATCGTGTAGGGCTGAACCAGTTTTTTTGTAATGGATTCTTTTTGCTCGTCTGAAAAAGATGCTCCCGCAAATACTACAACCGGCTCATCTGCAGCGCCAGATGTTTCAATTTTTGATCCAGGAAGCAAGGGGGCAATGGGGGTATCGGCAAACAGTGAGGAGCTGCCCATGCCAACAAAAAATCCTAGCAGAAGCGCAAGAAAAGTGACGAGAAGATGTTTCATATTATGAAAGTTTATCTTTGAGAATTGATTCTGCCATTTTAGGATCAGCTTTGCCCTCTGTTTGCTTCATGAGCATGCCTACTAAAAATTTAAGAAGGGCTGTTTTGCCGCTTTTGTATTTTTTTACTTCCTCTGGAAATCCACTTATGACTTCATCTGCTGCGGCCTCTAGTGTGGAAGCATCGCTCATTTGTCCAAGGCCATACTCTGCCATGAGATGATCCGGCTCTGCGCCAGAGTCTATCATGAGATCTAAAAGTTTTTGGGCGTTTGTGCTGCCAACTTTGTTTGTTGCAATAAGTGAAATAAATTCAGCAAAATTTTCCGGTGTAATTTTTGTGTCATCAAGAGCTATGCCTTTTTCTGATAGTCTCGATAAGAATTTATTGGTAAGCCAGCCGCCGGTTAATTTTCCTAGTTTTTTTTGATCAGGTACTTTCTCTTCCTTGGGTAGAGAAGACAGCCACTCTGATAGCTCTGAAAAGACATGCTCTGTGTAACCAATGCGAGACTTATTGTCCGTAAGAATTTGGGCATCTTCAGAAGAGAGTGCATATTCATTTTGAAACCGTATCCGTGCTTGCATTGGAAGCTCTGGAAGATGCGTGTTTTTATCAATTTCCGAGAGGTTCATCGGGGGCAAATCTGGATCAGGAAAATAGCGATAGTCTGCGGCCTCTTCTTTCCATCGTTGCTCAGTGGTAACGCCTTTTGCGTCATCCCAGCCGCGCGTAGATAAAAAGTCCACAGGATTTCCCTCTTCCCATAGTTCTGATTGACGCTTTATTTCGTAGCTAATGGCACGCTCAACACTCCTAAAAGAGTTCAGGTTTTTTATTTCTGTTTTTGGATACAGTTTGTCCTCTCCTTTTGGGCGCAATGAAATGTTGGCGTCACATCGCAGATGCCCTTTTTCCATATCAGCGTCAGATACATCCAAATGCCGCATGATTCTGCGCAATTCCTGCATGTACTTTTTGGCAGCTGCTGCACTTTTTATGTCTGGACGCGTCACAATTTCCATAAGTGGTGTGCCACCACGATTATAATCAACCAGCGTGGATCCATTTTTGTGTGTATTTTTTGCGGCGTCCTCTTCAAGATGAAGCCTTTCAATACCAACACGAACTGTCTTCCCGTCTACTTCTATCTCAAGCGCGCCATCTTCTCCAATGGGTTGATCATACTGTGAGATTTGATACCCCTTCGGAAGATCAGGATAAAAATAATGCTTTCTATCAAATTTAGAAACGGCATTTATGCGACAGCCAATAGCTTTAGCAGCCATTACGCTCCACTCAATAGCTTTTTTGTTTGCGCTGGGCAGAGATCCTGGGTGGCCAACACAAATGGGACAGATGGTAGTGTTTGGTGGCTTGTTCTCGCCCTCGTTGCTACAACCACAAAACATTTTAGAAGCGGTTTTTAGCTGCACATGAGTTTCCAGTCCAATGACTACGTCTAGCTCCATATTAGCTTCTTGGTTTCTTTAAAGCCTCGTACAGTTTAATGCTAATGGCATATCCCCACGGGCCTATGATCATAGCGATGGCTGTAGAGATGACCGCATTTATAATGGTGAGTCCTTCTTGGCTTTGCTTAGCTATTTGGCCTGCTATTGCTACGAGCACATCACCCAAAACAACGGCAAATAATGAAAGGATGACGGCAGGTGCTAGCAGGCGCCACATAACAGGACCAAGTCTTCTGTGAACCAGAGAATAACTGTACTTTACTGCATCCAGTGGACTGCGGTCATCAAGGAGGGCAGCCAAATGAGAAAAACTAAACCACATAAACATTATGAATCCTATAACAAAAAGACCAATTCCTATGCCTATGCTCAAAAGCGATCCTGAGCCTAGTGCCCCTTGTGTTGCTGCTCTGAAAGAAAGATACAGCACGATGGCCACGGCCACGGCAAGAGGAAAAAGTGTTAGGACATATGCGCCAAAGGCACTGGGAAATCGCTTAAGTGTTTTTTTGTAAACAGATGAAATGCTTGGACTGGAGCCAGCAGATTTTTTGGCAATCGCAAGAGTTAAGGCAAGCGTAGCGTAATAAAGTACAATGCTAAGAGGAACTGCAACTATCAAAAAACTGATGAATTCATCGTAATTGCGTGCCATTATGGTGCCACGGGTAGGTCCAAAGTAAGCGGCAAAGAGTGTATATCCCAAGCTTAAAGCTCCGAGAACTAAAATATAGGGAAGAAAATATCGTGCACTTTTTTTGTAGAGGTTCCATCCTGAATGCAGGAGGTCAAAAATTCCAGGTAACATGTTTTATGTGTTTAGTGTGGTCATCAGCCACTTTAAACTTTCTTGCTTCATTGTATCAATGTCGCAGTCTGTGGGGAAGTAGTGAATGTTTGTTCCTTTGTTTTTAAAAAGTTTTTGATACCACTCAGATTTAAAGTTGACTCTGAGTTTCTCAAGCATTTCTTTCTTCTCAAATATGGCTTCATCTTGTTTTTCTACTCTTCCGCCCAATCTTTTAAGAGCTTCGGGCACGGGCAAGTCACAAATGAAAAGATGATCTGGCGCGTGTTGCAGCGCAAAAGCGTTACCTTCTATGCCGGCAACAAACTCTGGTGTGAGTGGCGGGTCTCCCATTGCGGTTTGGTAAGCCAGTGAGCTACTTACACTGCGCGATTGCAGAATCGTGGCTCCCCGTTGCAGAGCAGGCAAGATGACTCGCTTATAGAGTATCAGCCGATCCAAGGCATAGGCCTTTGAAATAGCCCGTGGGCTGTAGGAGCGACCTTTTTTTATCATCTCAAAACGGATGGCTGCGCCAACCCAGGTGAACGTTGGCTCGGTGGAAATTAAGACATCGCAGTCTTGCAGATCCTCTGGTTGGGGGTGGGCATGCTGATGTGCCCACCACGTCTTGAGATTGAGCACCTTTTTGCCCTGCGCAATTAAGTGCTCAACCCAGGCGTCCAAAATGGTATCTTTTCCAGAGCCATCTATACCATCTATCACGACAAACATAGTAGGCGTATTGTAGCGCGCCGCGCTCGTTCTGGCAAGGCTTGACAAAAGGGCCAAAATATGCTACGGTAGGACCACTAGCATGCGCTAGACGGTGTACGGCCGCTCCGTACGTTTTTTGCTCAGCGGTAGCTAAAATAGTGGTCTTGCTGCTATGAGGACGCTTCTGGGTGAAAGGAGGACAAGATGGGAGACATGTTTACCATCGGGCACGTTGCCCAATTACATGAAATACAAAAAGCACGATTAAGGCGGAACTTGCCCGGTATTGGAAAAAAAGTTGAAAAGCTAATTTCCGATTTAACAGCCGGTGGAGTTGCTAGTCCGCATAGTATTGAAATTGAGCGTATCGCAAGGCGGATGTGGGATACCGGATTGGCTCGTCATACAGAGACAAGTAGTTTTGAGGGCTACCTGGCGAGTATTCCGCCGATTCCCTACGAACTGATTGAAGAGAATGAAGAGTTTCCGCTTTTAGTTCTTGTGGACTACCGCGTTTTTAAGGGAAAGACGTTTGGAGACTTTGCTCGGCTGGTTGGAATAGCTGCCTGGCATGGTAGGTTTTTGTTTCGCAATAATATTGAGGGGATCCGATGGATCCGTTGTCAAGATGGTACGCATCGTCGCGGTAGTGTTATTGCAAAAAGCAGTGAGATGGAGTCAGAGCGTCACATGCGGCTTGAGGAAGGTATGTTTCTTGCTCTCCAGCATCCACGTTTCCTGAAGACTCACTACATTGCGTGCGCTGCTACCGATAGCTACATCTATGGAGAGTGTCGGGCTACTATGGATGATGGAAGTGAAAATTATCAGAGGGTTGGCGTTATCGGAGACGACGGTATTGGGCCAATTGCGGTTCGGTGTCTGGAGGCTGAGTTTAGAGTAAATCGGAGAGATAAAGATCAGGGCATTGCAACGGTTTGGGTACCGTAGTATTCTGATGGCTTCAAGAAATTGAAGCTTTTTTTATTGACGACATAAATTAGATGAGGTATATCTATATGAAAGGAGGTAGCATGAGCAGGATTTCACCGGCCATGATGGCGGCTACAAAGTGGTGGTTTTCTGGGTTTGGCAGGCACAGTGGATTTTCTGACATAGGCGAGTATGTAGATCGCGCAAGGAAGGCGGAATATGTAGAAGAAGAAGCGCCTTTTGAGGTCCCTGTTTTGGTGGATCTAAAAGCTGTAAGAAAGATTGGTTTGGGAAAGTCCATGCAAAAGCTACGAATCCAAGCAGACGACTGGCCCAAATTTGTAGACGTGTTGGGAGAAGGAATGCCGGCCATGTACTGGATGCAGGTAGCCTTGGTTGAAAGGCACATTGCCAATGAGCTTATTGATGAGCAAACACGGCCACTAAACCTGGGTGAGCTTATTGCCTTGGTTTTGAGCCATGCAGAGCTGCTTGAGGGAACGTACGTGGCAAGTGGTAGCATAAACATATTGTGCAGCGAAGAGCGCCCCGCATTTGTTTTGCATGAGAGCACAGAAGAGATTCGTGGAGGCGGGTTTTTTACCTGGGGACTTCCATCAGAGATGGATGAGCCGGTGTTTGTGCCTTTGTGTCGTACTGGTCTTTAGTGGTGCAGGCATTTTTTAAGCCTCATCAGTTTGCAGGCAGGGTGGGGGAAGAATCCGCAAGCCTGCTCCGATGGGAACTGCTAGAATTAACGGCCGGAGATGTCTTATGTCTGGCGCTTGTGCTAGCTTTTGGTTTAGCCTTTATGGGAGCGCTTGTTGTTAGCTCCTGTGAGGAATGAAAAAACCCCGCCACAGCGGGGATTTTATTTTTTGTATGTGCAGAACGTAAAGTCTTGATAGTCTTGCTGCTCAGTTTTTTTCCATAGAGAAGGGTCAATTTTTGGGAAAAAAACATCGCAGTGCTCAATGGTATTTTTTACGTGCGTTATATAGAGCGTGTCTGCCAGGTCTATAGTTTGCTTGTAGATTTGCCCCCCGCCAATAATAAATAGATCTTTGTTTTTAAAAGCTGCAAGCGCATCTTGGATATTTGAGAATACCTGAGCACCATCGGCGTGCCAGTTTTCTTGGCGAGTGATTACCACATTGGTTCTGTTTGGCAGAGGGCGGTATTTATCAGGAATAGATTCCCACGTCTTGCGTCCCATCAAAACAACATGGCCTGACGTAAGTTTTTTAAAACGCTTAAGATCCTCTGGAAGATACCAGGGGAGGGTGTTTTCTTTTCCTATGCAGTTGTTCTCAGAGATGGCAGCTATGAGGGCTATCATACTGATATATCAAAACTAATGCGTTTTCCGCTTTTGTAATTTATCACTTTGCTGTCTTTGTATGTCCAGTCAAAAATGGTGGTGAAGTTTTCTGTCTCTAGTGTTGGAAGCGCGAGAGGTTCTCTGGAAAGCTGCTCTTTTACTCCTTCAAGATGGTTGGTGTAGATGTGGGTATCCCCCAAAAATCCAACTAGTTTTCCTTCTTGCAGTCCCGTTTCTTTTGCTAGCAAATGCAGCATGGTGGCGTAACTTGCTATGTTAAACGGCAGGCCTAACATGGTGTCTACCGATCTCTGGCTCCACATGAGATTTAGTTTTCCATCCAATACGGTTACTTGAAATCCGTAGTGGCAAAACGGAGGAATAACGCGGTCGCGGTCTATGGGGTTCCATGCCAAAACCAGCATTTGTCTGCTGTCTGGTTTGTTTTTAAGGTCATCAAGGAGCCTTCTTAATTGATCTACGCCAGAGCCGCTGTGATCATGTTTGTAGCCATGGTAAGAAGCGCCAAAGTGTCTCCACTGCCATCCGTAGATGGGTCCCAAATCTCTCTCTGCCAGCATTTTTGCCTTGGTCTGCTCATCGTGAGCGTAGGGCACTATCTCTGGAGAGCACCATTCATCCCAAATGTGGTTTTTTCTATCTATGAGCCACTGTTTGTCCGTGATTCCTTTTATAAAAAATTCTAGCTCACTGGCGACTAATCTAAAAGGAACCTTCTTGGTGGTTAAAAGAGGAAATCCGTCAGACATCTCGTGCTCAAACAGAGCGCCTGCAATGGCGATAGTTCCGGTGCCAGTACGGTCTCCTTTTATGACTCCCTCCCGGAGTATTTTTCTGACAATGTCTAAGTATGCTTTCATATACTTCGGGCGTTCTGTTGCGCGAATAAAAAAGGGGTGTGCCCCTTGACATGCAGATTATCATTTGCACACTAAAATTTAAAGTGGATATATGTTACACTTATATTATGAATGACAGAGTGACTCATCTCAATGAGATTGACGAGCAAGACGTTTTAGAAGGAAGGTTTGGTGCTCAGAAGAGGGGTACTTGGGATATTGAAAAGATGATAAAGCTTGCGAAAGAATTACGCGCCGCAGGTATTTTTAGTGATGAAGAAGAATGCAATCATATTCATTTACAGAATTAAAAGGACAGCATGTCTTATTAGATACTGACGTTCTCATAACCGTGTCTAAGTATGCCGAGAGCGGCAGCGTGCAGTCCTTAGTTGGACAATTTAAAGAATTGCCGATTAACCCTGTAATAACGCAGGGTGTTTATTTTGAATACGTGAGAGCTGCAAATTCTAAAGACAGTTTAAACAAAATGAAGGATTTTTTGTTTGAAGAAGTGAGTGCAATATTACTACCTCATCACAAAAATGATTTGAGTAATGCAGTTGATATTGCAAATTTATATCAGCGGTATAGTAAGAAGATGGGTGGTACTTGCAATGCATCTATGGTTGATTGCCTCAACTCTGCTCAGCTGATGCGTTATGGAAAAAATTTAACACCGTTGAGTTTTGATATTAAGGGTTATCCCACACTCATCCATAATAGAGTTGGACTCTATCCTCTGGATTTAGAGAATATAACAAATGATACTAAGACTTTGGCCACTATTCGTTTTAGTGAAAAAAAATATCACGAATTGCGAGAAAGTTTTTAAATTTTTCCAGTAGATCCAAATCCGCCGCGGGATGCTCCCACTGCAGGACCCTCTTCCCATCGCGCCCTTTCAATTTTTACAAACATTCCCTGCGCAATGCGCTCTCCCTTTTCTATAGTATGCACTGCTTTGCCAACATTTAAAATAGGAATATGAATTTCA
>CAZSVL010000010.1:0-27135 GCA_964610305.1 uncultured Gammaproteobacteria bacterium
ACCACCAGAGCTACCACCGCCAAATGAATCAAACGTTGAGCTCTCAGATGAGCCTGTAGCGTCATTATTGGAAGATGTCTTGTCCATACTACCCAAAACAGGATTAGTAACTCTAATTTTATCAGCATCTTCCCCCTTTTGAGCGGCATTTTTTGTAGCAGCAAATGTTAAAAGTGCCCAAAAAATACCCGCTACCACGGCTCCAGCACTAAAACCAAAAGCAAAACTCAACAATAAAAAACAAGAGCGGAAAACGCGCCCCGAGAAGAGGTCATCCCCATCTTTTTAGACTTTAGCCAAAAAGCAACGGCAATATAGCCTGCAATGGCAAATAAAGCAAGACTGCCCAAGACTAAACCAACCGCAATATCTTGAAAAAATATGTTCATGAAGGGAGTATATCAAAAAACCACCCTTACGCAAGGATGGCTATGAAACGGCACTGCAGATAAGCTGCGCAAGCTCAGGGCTATTGGCGCAGATGATATTGTCAATTCGACCAAAATCTCTCGCGACAAATTCAATTTCTCTACCTCTATAATCAATAACGGTAGCTTTCATTTCTTTTGCCACAAATGCTGTGGCAACAGTATCAATAATCATAGGCCTCTCTCTAAAGAACGCAGCAATACCGCCAGAGAGGATCGCCGCCGGTGTAGGCAGCGCGATATTCCCAGTGTCTAATTTGCTCAGCGCACTGTAATCCATGATCTCATAGCCGTGTGATTCAAGCTCCTGCCTCACAACAGGAGAAACAAGTGTAGTCCAGATCACCTTTTTAGTGTCGCTAAAGAAGCCAGCGGGCAAGCCACTAAGATTCCACAGCACATCATCATCGGTCTGAACGCTTGGAAATCCGCCCGTCAGAGCAGTGTACAGAAGACCCTCATGCGGCTTGTGAATCAGTGCGGCCACCATCTTCCCTTCTTCATAGACAGAGATGATAATTTCGTACTCGCTTCTGTTTCTGGAGTAACTAAGCGTCCCATTAATAGGGTCGCACGTTACAACCACTTTAGAATCCTGATCAAAGAAATGACTGTTTTTTGAAGCGATATGCTCTTCACCAAAAAAGCGAACCTCAGGAAATTGAGCAAGCAGAAACACCTCAAGGAATGCCTCTACTGAAAGATCTGCAGCTGTAAGAGCCACATTGATCGGGCCTGAGCCGTCTTTTCCAAAATTCTCTACATGCGGCTGAATTCTCAGCGAATACTGACCAGCGTACACCAGCATGGGCGCTAGAGCGTCTACAAGCTCTTTTATATTTACCATCAGAGCCTCCTTTTGTGTGAGTGTAGCATGAGTGCTGCAATAGGTCAATGGTTTGCTTCTGGACGGGGCGGCCCACGGGGAATATGGTGATTTCGTCACCATATTGCACTCGCTCGTTCGGGAATAGCTAAGCAAGCTTGGTTATTCCGCTCTCTCCCTCGTGCATCGAACCAGGGGTTCTATTCCGACATGAATCACAAAAAAAGAGCCGCCATTGGGCGGCTCTTTTTTTGTGACCCCACGGGGAATCGAACCCCGCTTTCCAGGATGAGAACCTGATGTCCTAGCCGATAGACGATGGGGCCAGTTGGTATAGGAGCGAGTATATCTAATGACTACGAGTATGTCAACATGAGGACTTGACAAGCCTTTCTTTCTTTGGTATACATAAACCACGATCGTCACAGGAGGTGATGTCATTCAAACCATCGTAGACATCTTTGAAAACAGACAGGCAATCCTAGATAGGCTCATGGCAGAAAGTGGTGAGCATCCTCTTAAGCTCTTTACCACTGCCCGTATGGGTGATCCGGTAATCATTGAGGATATTATTGCGCTTGATCTAATCCGTGGCTTTTACCTCTATGGTACCCATTTTGCTCCCGGTATGCTTCCCAGTGCTCCCATCGCAACAGGTGATGTGATTGATCACGATGGTAACTACTACGCAAGCGTGAATTACAGTGTACTGATGTGCAACGCGGCGCTGATCCACTTTAGCCGTCCTTTTGAGCATCTTCTGGTGCGTTGGAGTGACATCCGCGAAGACGTAGCTGCTCAAATCAAGGAGTTGCTTGCATCTGAAAGTCTCTCTGAGTTACCGGCTGGTGAGGAGCTTGTGCAGGCCGGATCCAAGTGGAATCGTACCGGTGCTGGTTTTCAGTACGTTGGAACGCCCAGTGTTGAGTTTGTAAACAACCTAAGGGCATTTGTGCAGGCTCACTTGCAGACGAGCGATAGCGCCGTTGCGCTGCTAGTTGAAAAGGCGGCTTGTTTAGTAGAGACACTAACGCCTTTCACCGATATTCCTTCTACTCAGTACAAGCTGCGTGGCTTGCTAAGCCATAAAGGTGTGGCCCGAGTACAGGAGGGACAGCTTCAGCTCTCTACCCCCACCGCAAGTGGTGGCTCTAGCACCCTTTTTCCGTGCGTAAGCGACACGCTTATGGACGCCATTCCTAATCACAGCCTTCTCACGGTGTTGGCCTGCGAGACAGGAAAGGTTGGCATGACGCACATTGGTGGCGGAAGCACCCCCGGAAAGTTTATGCAAATCGTTGTGCCTTCTGTGAGTATTCTGGAGGCAATCCAGGAATCAGTAGATGGCAATGCGGGACTTGCCGAACTTTGGGAATCTCGTCAGACTGATGCAAAGGATCTTGAGGAAGCTGCAGGACTTGCAATGCAGTGGCAAAACGCAACAATGCCGACAGTGGTTAGGGCGGTTCGCGAGCTTCTGCCGCCGCTACTTACAAACAGAGCACTTGGTTTTGTGGCTGATTTCACTACTCCTGAACATGAGGCAGTCATTCGTCCCGTCATGACCCTCTCGCATGCTCGTAACCATGAGGAGGTGTTGGCTAATACAGACGTTAACCAAGAGTATGATGGTGTTGTTGCTGATGCGGGAGACCGCTACGGCTACGTGCAAGATGCTTGGAGAGCTGCCTGCGAATTGACTGACAAGCAATAGTCTTAAAAGAACACCACCTTTCAGATGAAAGGTGGTTTTTTAAATAAAAAAATAGTCTTAAAAGTAAGTTTTTTTATCTATGCTCCCAACTTTTATCCATCCTTACCAAAAGCTCTTGTGCTCTGTTGGGCTCTGCCATGACCTCTTTAACGATTTTCTCAGTTCGTGCTCCCTGTGATCCTTTCACCAAGATTACATCTCCTTTCTCCATTTTGTTTTGCAAAAATTTCCCGGCGTCCTCTGCCCTGCCAAAACTAGCAATCCGATGCTCTGCCATGCCGGCGGCCTGTGCCACTCGCGCTATTTCTTTTGCTTGCTCACCAACCGTAATCAAAAATCCTAATCGCAACTCTGCCACGCGCTCTCCCACTTTGCCGTGAAGCGTTTTGCTGCGCCTTCCCAACTCAAGCATATCGCCCAAAACCGCGTATCGCTCTGCTCCTTGCTCTGGCTGGATCTCTGCAAGTGTCTCTACGGCTGCGATTGCTGCAGACGGGGATGAATTGTAACTATCATCTATAAGAAGTGTATGTTTAATACCAGGAAGTAGTCTCATTCTCCCCGCTGGAGCTCTATACTCCCTAATTCCATTTAAAATATCAGCGAGTGACATGTCCAGTGCTTCTCCAACTCCCGCCGCTGCCATGGCTGCATAAACACTATGGCGCCCAACAGTACCAGAGACAAGAAATTGCCCCTTCCAGTCCCCCTCATGCTCTAAAATTCCCCGCATGCCCAACGGCCACGTTCCCTGCTCAGGAAAATCCATGGATAGATCATACGCTCTTACTGGCTCATTTCCACCAAAGCCGTACAAAATTACTCTTCCGGGACTAAGATTTCCCATATCTCTTGTGTATGGATCATCGCCATTAAGAACAACGCTACCCTCTGGCGCCAAACCTTGCACTAATTTTCCTTTTTCTTTTGCAATATCAGATACCGACCCCAAAAACTCACTGTGAGCAGGTGCCACTGCCGTAACCACGGCAATGTTAGGTGGAGCAAAATCAACCAAATAAGAAATATCCCCTTGCCGGTCCGCGCCCATCTCCAAAACCAGCCACTGCGGATAATCCTTACGTTTCCTCCTAGCCAACTTCTTTGCCTTCCGCAAAACAGACAACCACCCGAAAATGCTGCGCCCCGGACTATCCACTCCAATAATAGAAAGTGGTACGCCAATTTCATTATTATAATTTTTCGCGCTTCCTCTCACACTATACTTTTGAGCAAGCACCGCAACAATGGCATCTTTTGCAGATGTCTTACCCACTGAACCGGTAACGGCAACAATTTTAACATCCTGTCTCTTAAGAATCTGAGAGGCTCGTTTGCGTAGTTTCTTTTTTATATAAGCTTTCATCTATCTACTTGGGGGTACACCCATGTATTGTAATATAAAACGACTCAAATGCCCAAATACGGGAGCGGCAGAATAGGTAGCGTAAAGCGTGTTAGGTTTTTCAAATTTTACAAGCAAAATGTATTTTGGATCCTCTACCGGGCCAAAACCCACAAAGCTTTGATTGGTTTGCTCTCCGTATCCAGCCCCTTCCGCAATCTGAGCAGTTCCTGTTTTTCCTGCTAATCTGTATCCCTCCACTCCGGCTACCCAAGAGGTGCCGTCGTCAATAACAGAGCTCATCATATCGGCTGCCATTGCCGCAGAACGAGGCGACAGAACCCTTTTTTTCTCCGTCTGCGCCTCATAAGACGTCTTCCCACCTTTTTCAATTCTTTCAACAATATAAGGAGTCACCCTCTTGCCCCCATTTGCTATGGCGCTGTAAGCCTGAAGCATCTGAATAGGTGTTGCGGTCAACCCTTGTCCGTAAGAAGCGGTAGCCGTGTAAATAAAGGCGCTGTCATCCAAACTACTAATGTTACCCGCCGATTCCGTTTGCAAAGCTACGCCTGTTTTTTTTCCAAATCCATAATCATGCACGTACTTTCTCAAGTTCTTATTCCCTAACCGTTCTGCTACAAAAATCATTCCGGTATTAATAGAATCTATGAGAACCTGACGCATGGTAACCTCTCCAAACTTTTTTTCTCCGGCGTTTTTTATGGTAAACCTATCAATTTCCCAAAAACCCTTGTCCTCAAATTTTGTGTTTGGTGTGATCACCTCTTGATCCAAAGCTGCCGCCATCACGAGGGGTTTAAAAATAGATCCCACCTCATAGGGAGTAAAGATGGTCTGATTGTTAAAGTGATTGATGGTTTCTACCTCATTGTAAGTGTTGGGATCAAATCCTGGATGAGTACACATGGCTAAAATAGCACCGGTTTTTGGGTCCATAACAAGTGCCGTAGCGGATTGCGCCTCAAATTCTTCAGCTCTATTTGCTATGGTTGTGCACACCTCATGTTGCAGAGCTCTATCAATCGTCAAATAAATATCAGAGCCATGTTTTGGCGGCTTATAGTCTCTGCCACCAAGAGGAATCCAGGCTCCCAGCGCTGTCCTCTCTCCCGCAACACGACCCTGCTCTCCGGTGAGCTCCTGATCATAATACCCCTCTATTCCGTATTTTCCCTCAGAGGTTCCGTCTGGCTGAATACCGTAAAATCCGTAAACATGCGCCCCTGTTTCCCCCTCGGGATAATAGCGATACGGATTTCTCACAAAACCAATACCCTCAATTTCGCTTTGCTTAAGTGTATCCTTGTCATCTTCACTCATCCTTGTAAAAAGAGGAACGTAAGCTGCATCAGGTTTTTTAAGCATTTTTTGATAGAGCTCCCAGCGCTCTTTGGCGCCTATATGCAGTGCGTCATCAATTGCTCTAGCCGCACCCTCAATATCGGTCATAACTCTTGTTTCCGCATATACGGTATACACATCAGCATTAAGCGCAACCGGAACATCAACGCCCGTGGATCCATCAGAAATGTAGATAGTCCCCCTGCGCGGCATTAAATCCGCAATTACCTCATGTTTTCCTGTTGCTATATCTTCATACAAGCCATGCTGCCACACTTGCAACGTAAAAAGCCGCGCTATAACAACAGCGCCTGCCGCTATGGTGGCAAGCGCTAGAAGTCTTAATCTGCTCTTGTGCAGTACTTTTTCTTTTATAGGCTATTTATCTATCGTTAACACGCTCCTAATTCCCACAACCAAACCAGCAGCTGCTATAAATGATGTGAACTGCTCCAAAATAGTCATCAGTGTATCAACAAGCACGTCTATATTTGCCGCGGTAGAGAGCGCAGAGAGCCCTGCTGCGCCAATTACCAATAATGCAGTTACGGCAATTAAAAACCGGTCAGAATTCTTGCCCGGAATATGCATAAAACCTACCAAAAGTCCTACCACAAATAAAATAGCGGTGCCGTAAGGTATGGCAGCAATCCCGCCCACCAACGAAAGAATTATACCTAAAATGAAAAGCCACCGCCCATGTTGAGCCGTTGACGCGTTTTTGCTACTTGCCATACAAAAATATTAATATTACTGATCGTAGTATAGCATAGATAGAGTATGGTATACTACGTAATGAAATATTATCCTCTATGAAAATCTACTATCCACTACTGCTTATTATTCTTACGCTTGTGCTTGGAGCATCGCTTTTATTTATTGCCCAAAACCCCACAACTGTACACGCCAGAGGTGGCGGATCTTACAGTAGTGGATCTCCCTTTTCTACCTGGAAAGCATATAAGAAAAAACGAGCAAACACGCGTCAAACCAAAGCTAAAGCTTACTGGCGCAAAAAGAAAGGCTTGGTACAACTAAGGCATAACGCCAGAAGAAACAGAAACGCAAACAGACAAGGCTACAGCAGAGGCGGATACCGTCAAGGATACGAGAGATTTGGTTACCGATAAAATTCATGAATAAAACTGCTCTGGAGGACCAAAAAGGGTTAGCCATAGCAGCAGTTACTGGGTGGTGCGCTTTTGTGTTGACCACTTTTTTTGTCTATACATTTTTTGGGTTGTCATTTGTAGGTGTTTTAGTAGCTCTAGCCACCTCCCTCTTAGCCGCATACCGTCAGATTCCTTCAGGATTGACAATAAAATTTGCGCGGCCGAGTAAGTATGCTGCGCTCGTCATCTTATTGGATATCGTGCTGATTGTGTGGCTCTATTCATTAAGAAGCGCCGAGTCTCTATCAAGCCCGTGGGATGTTGTCCCACTTTCTGTACTAGCGGTTTATACAGTCGCTACTTATGCCCTGCTGAAGGGCTTTCAAAAATATGGTGGATCCGCTGGTTCTCTTCTAGCTTTCTCCTTGCACATACTTATTAGTTTTGGACTCGCCCAGATAATTTTTGCCTACGGTTTTGGGTATGATCCACTTATTCACCAAGCAGCAGAGCTCTTATTGAGCGCCAAAGAAAAGCTAGAACCGTTTAAGCCGTGGTATCTTGGACAGTATAGCGCCGTTGCATCGCTAAGCATTCTCACTAGACTCTCGCCCGTCTACATAGATATATTTATAGTGCCCATACTTGCTGCAGCCACCCTGCCACTTTTGCTACGTAGCCAATCTTTAGGACCACTTGTACTCGTACTTCCCGCAAGCGCTTTAACCTTTACCACTCCCTACAATCTCACTTACCTGTACGCCATTTGGTGGGTTTTGATGCTGACCAAGGTGAACAAGGGTAACTATCCATCCTGGATTCTCTGGATGATAGCAGCTGCCGCGGCCATAACCCACCCGTTGATTGGCGCGCTCCTTACTGCGCTTACTCTTTCTTACGTTCTAAAACTAAGCCAAAAATGGATCTCTCTGAAAGTATCTGCCTTAATACCGCTGCTCTTTTTTCTGTATCATCTCTTTTCAAAAAAGCAATTCATCGCTATCTCTGTCCGTGATAGATTAAGCCTTATTTTTGAAATACTGCCAAGCTACACCTCTACACTTCACATAACAGGACTGCTCATAAGCGTTCTTTTTGTCATTGCAGGATATCACGGCCTCAAACTGGTCAATCCCGCCATAAGACCCATCTATGGCGGCACGTGGGTCGGCGTTTTTTGTGGGGCACTCTTGCTTGCCTTCTCAGGTCTAAGCATTATCGACGGTTACACTTTAGAATTTCCCAGAAGAGTCCTCTACCTTATCCCGGTAACACTCCTGGTACCTTTGCTTGCCTATTTTGAGGTTCTTTTAAAGAAACAAAAAAAATACGCCTTGTTTTTACTCTTACTAATCTGCATTGCCACAAGCATAACGTACTACAGCCGCTACCCGGAAAAACAAAATGCGGCACATGGCCCATCTAAATATGATGTGGCTGCCGTTGTTACCATACACTTACACAGCAAGGATAAGCCGTATTATGTAATTGCAGATGAGCTGCTGCGCGCGGTAGGCAGACGAGAACTTGGTCTTCAGACAACTTTTGAAATAGACGGCAAAACGCGACACCCTTTTGATCCCTTTTGGCCTACAGCAGATCATTTTTTTGAGTCTCGCGATCATCTCCCTAATTGGCAATCTTATATAGTCCTTCAAAAAAATAACCAAAGTGAGCACATGAGGGAAAAAATAGTATCAGCTGGAGGAATCCTCATAGACAGCCGCCAAGACATTCTCGTTTATTCTCTCAAAAACAACACCCTTGACAAAACAAACTAATTGATTCATAGTAAAAGCAGCTTTCGGTGTTAAGACCCCGGGCATCGGAGGCGAGCAATCGTCAGCCGGAGTCACCCTAAAGCAGGAGGCGAGCATGTCTTGCCGAAAAGATTGTCGGGATTGCTGTTGCTACTGTCATGACTGTGAGAAGCACCACGAGTGCTGCGGCTGTCAGCAGTGTGATGAGGATTTCCTCACCTGGGCATACCGACAAATTGGTCTAGGCTAAGCTTAGATCAGATCCTAGACCCCTTGGCTAAGGGTTTAGCGCGCCGCGCGGTGATTTAGCCCCACCAGCTTGTATTGTATAAGGAGAGCGCTGAACACGCCGCTAAAAGCTCCCGTCGCGTAAATGCAATGCACGCCAGCGACATCAACGATCCGGCGACACACTCTTTGATCCTCTTGCGGTTTAGGGTTGAGGATCTCTCTGGGGCGCGCATGAAGTACCCTACGCGCACTCCCATCTGCACAGGGCACACGGAGGAATCCGATGAACTCTCCGCCCGGGGATCATGGCACTAGCTGCGATCCCTTTTTCTTTTGCCAAATAGTTGCTTGCTGATCAGCAAAAACCTTCTGCCACTGCTTTGAATTATCCAAAAACATGACAAGTCCTGTTGGTTGTGGTTCTAACTGATCCAATTTGCCTTCAAAAAGCCATTTATTTGCCTTATTTGGCTTTGGGCTAGCCTGATTAGCTAGCAAGATCCAAGAAACGCCTTCAGATTCAAGCCAAACTGTCTGAGAGCTATTTATCTTTTCAAAATAATCCTCAAGCAAAAGGTGTCCGCTTTGCGTTTTCCATGTGGCAGCGGATCGTCCATCAGCATACATGAGTGTGTTAGGGGCGGCAAAGCTAAGATATCCTCCCCAGCTATACTCATTGAAAACGCGATCCCCTTTTGCCGCGTGCTCACTCAAAAAGGTAGCAGCACCAAACGGAAGAGCTGATCGGGCTAGCAACAACTCATCATCAAAAAGATCAGCCGTCCACAGAGGTCTTGGCAACCACCAAAGCAATCCTACCAGAACAAACCACCAAACCGCCTTTAATCTTAACTTAGAGATAGAATACGCAGATAAAAGCAGCGGTGTTGCAATCAAGACAAAATAAAACGCATGCCTTTTATAAAATGCTGCCGCAAAAAAGACACCCACAAACAACAAAATCTGCGGCAGACTTAGCTTTCCTTTTTTTATACCAAAATAAGCTAGTGGCAAAGCAACGCCTGCCACCAGCAGTGGCCCCACATAAACCGGATATGTCCATGCTGGTATCCACTCCTGAATATGGGATTTGAAGAACGTATTCTGCAAATAAGCAAGCACCTCTTGCCACAATCCAATACCGTACGGATTAATAAGAGTTACCAATACGGAAACCACAAACCATTTGAGGGCTCTTATGTAATCGTGCTTTGCCCAGAGCCCAGATATCCAACTTCCTAATAAATACACTAAAACGAGTGCGGGCGCTAAAATCCAACTTCCGTGCAATGCAGACCACGTCCAAAATATTAGAGGCCAAAAATGAAGATATGACTTTTTGGGGAATTTCTCCAAAGAAATCCAGAGAACAACAAAGAGAAAGGGTGCGAGTGTTGCAATTCTAGATGTTACAACAAAATGAACAGCTGCGACCATCACAAATATGATGACAGTTGTGGCAGCAGACAACTTTACTTTTGCAATTTTGTGAGTCAAAAGAAACGCAACAAAAATCACAGCGGCGCTAAAAAGAGCTATGGCGTTATGACCACCCACTTTATAAAGGCCCCAAAAAAGCACATCACCTCCCCAACTATGATTTACCCAACTACAACCACCACAGCCCCATCCATATTCATCTACCCTAGAAAAATGCCCGGCCCAAACATCTTGTCCAAAACGAAGATGAAAACCCAAATCTGGATCAACTCTAGAGCTAGTCAGACCAAAAACCCCTACAAATGCTCCTACAAGAGCCAAAGCTACAAGAAATTTTTTCATGTGCGCATTGTACCATAGACAGCGCCGTACCTTAGTGCTAAGCTCAGCTTATGTCAAAGTATTACATAGCCATTGCCGGCAACATGGGCGTAGGAAAATCCACGCTTACAAAAAAATTAGGCGACATGCTTGGCTGGGATATTTATCTTGAGCCAGCTGCTTCTAATCCGTATTTAGACTTGTTCTACAAGGATATGAAGCGCTGGAGTTTCCACTCTCAAATTTTCTTTTTGACTAATCGGCTTGCTGAGCACATTGATTTAGCCAGAGCATCAGGCACGGTGATCCAAGACAGGAGCGTATACGAAAATGCTGAAATTTTTGCAAAAAATCTCTATGAAAACGGCCTCATCAGCGAAAAAGACTGGCGCACCTACAACAATTTATACCAAAACCTTCTGCAACTTTTGCCGCCACCAAATTTGGTGGTCTATCTAAAAGCCCACACCCCTACGCTTATGAAGCGTATTAGCAAACGGGGAAGAGATTATGAACGGCGCGTTACCAAGAAATACATCAGATCCCTCAACAGACTCTACAATAGCTGGGCCGGAAACTTTACGCAGGCACCGCTTTTGACTATAAATACGGATCGCATAAATTTTGTTGAAGATGAGAAGGCTTGCCAGAGCCTTGCTCAAAATATTATCACGCGGCTGCCGCACAGAAGACTACCCTTATACAAAAGCCATAATCGTCGCTTTCTGTGATATAATAGGGCCATGCCCAAGGAGAGGATACAAAGCTGGGTCAGAAAAGCTTTTGAGGATGAAGACTCTGATCTTTTTTTTATTGTGAACGATTTTCTTGGCGTGGTAATTCTTTTTTCGGTGGTGACCACCATTGCCGAGTCATTTGAATCACTCGCCACCGCTTACTCATCTTTTTTTACCATTAGCGAGTGGATTGTTGTGGCTATTTTTTCTCTTGAGTACATTATTTACATCGCGCTCGCAAAAAACAAGAAAAAATATCTCTTTAGCTTCTACGGCATTGTTGATCTTCTGGCCATCGCTCCTACATACCTGCTTCTCTTAGATCTTAGAGCCCTTAAAGTGCTCCGTATAGTCAGACTCCTACGGCTGCTTCGGTTAATCAGAATTGTTAAGCTGGCAAAACTACTTAACAAACACTACCACAAAAGCGCAGCCTCACTCTCAGTTCGCCTCAATGCTCAAATTTACTTTACCAGCCTGTTTATCCTAATTGTGGTTATGGGAACACTTCTTTATTATGCAGAGCTGGGAGCGCCTGGTAGCAGTGTTCATAATATACTAGAAGGTATGTGGCTTGCCTTCTCTTCTACAACGTCTGTAGTTTTTGGTGATGTTGCGCCGGTAACCGTTACGGGGAAAATACTTACTTCTTTCACCTCAATTGCCGGCTTGGCTTTGCTTGGTCTTATGGTGGTTATGGTAGGAAAAACGCTTCAGCAAGTTCTTTTTGGCTCTGATATTCAAAAAGAATACAAAAAAATTCTCCGACACCATTGACATGCCCGCCGCCTATGATACGATAATATCTTATCCATAAGATATTCCTATGTTAAAAATTGGCAATACTGTTCCCAGTCTTCCGCTAGAGATTTATCATAACAATGAGACAAAAACCATCAACCTCTCAGACTTCTTAGGAAAATGGTTAGTGCTCATTTTTTATCCGGCTGATTTTACCTTTATTTGCCCCACAGAATTAGAAGAAGTTGCAGATTTATATCCACAATTTCAACAAAATAACGCAGAAATTGTGAGTGTGTCCACTGACACGGTGTTTGTTCATAAGGCATGGCATGACCAATCTCCTGCCATTTCCAAAATTCGTTTTCCTATGGCGGCAGATCCTACCGGAGTACTCTGCAAAACGTTTGGCACCTATATTGAAAAAGAAGGATTATCTCTGCGTGGAAGCTTTATCATAAATCCAGAAGGAAAACTAACCACCATTGAAATTCACGATAATAGCGTTGGCAGATCAGCCCAAGAACTTTTAAGAAAACTGCAAGCCAGTGCCTATGTGGCGCAAGCAGATGGAGAGGTGTGTCCTGCTAACTGGCAACCAGGAAAAGCCACCTTAAAGCCAGGATTAGATCTGGTAGGAAAAATATAGTTAATCATATGTATAAAACGCAAAATTACGAGACACTACTAGGCACACCAGGATTTTCTGACGGCCTTCTTACCACTCATTTTGGACTCTATGGAGGGTATGTAAAAAACACCAATGCCCTTTTAGATAAGCTACCCACACTTGATTCTGGCTCAGCGCAGTACAAGGAATTGCGCAGACGACTGGGTTGGGAGTTTAATGGCATGCGTCTTCATGAGCTTTATTTTGGCGGCATGACCAAAGAAAAAACCAAGCCAGATGAAGACAGCGCCTTCTACAAAAAAGTGGTCAATGACTTTCAATCGGGCCAAGCATGCCACGATGACTTTATGAAAGCTGCAAGCATGCGCGGCGTTGGCTGGATCATTATGTACTACGACAAAGTGGCCGATAAAATTCTTAACGTATGGGTAGATGATCATGCCACCAATCATCTTGCCGGTTGCACGCCACTGGTGGTAATGGATATGTGGGAGCATGCTTTTGTAGCGGATTACAACATGAATAAAGCGGATTACATGAAGGCATATACTGATGCTATCAATTGGCAGGTGGTCCAAGAGCGGTTTTTGGCGGCATAAAAAATATCCACAGGTACCTGTGGAAAACTTCATTTTGTGCTATAATAGAGACAACGTTAATCACCCTGTGATAAACAATATCCTCAAAAGAAAGGAGGTGTATGTATGAAAAACGCTGAAGTAGGACGTTGGTCCTTTCTTGTTGGTGTTGTTTTGGCCGTATTAGCTGGCCTTGCAACCGTACCTCACTCTGCTACGATTCTCTTTATTTTAGGTTTGATCGTAGGTTTCTTGAACGTTCAAGACAAAGAGAGCAACGAGTTCCTTATTGCGGTAACAGCCCTTTTGGTAATTGGTGTAGCTGGTGTTTCTACCTTAGAAGGTGTTGCAGTCGTTGGCGGTTTGACAGACATAGTGCTGCCCATGCTTGAGCAGTTTATTGCTTTCATTTCTGCTGCCGGTATTATCGTTGGACTCAAACAAGTTATTGCAACCGGAAAATAAAATTCCAAATTTACTATCAAAAAATCCGGATTTTTCCGGGTTTTTTGGTTGAAAAGATGGTACAATAGATGAATGAATATTGCATCATATCTTGCCCGCTTTATGCTGGCATTCATATTTACACTAGAGCTAGTTTTTAAGTTTATTGACTGGCCCGGCTGGGAGGCTCAATTTGCCAGCATGCTTCCACTTCCGCTACCCTTTTCTCTGATACCCATCGCCGCTATTATCATGGCCGGCCTAGAGGTGATAGTGGTGGTAGCGCTGGTTTACGGCAAAGAAAAATTCTTCTCTGGAGCACTGGCAACGCTTCTTTTGCTTGGTATTTTAGTAGCGCAGCAGAGAATCAATATAGGCTATGGCCTATATGCAGATCCACTGGAAGCGGCAAGAGGAATCATGCAAGATCAGCACTTGTGGATGATGCTTGCTGGTGGTTTAGTAATGGCAGAGGGTTGGGGCGCCATCAAGAAAAGGCATAAAAAGTAGTATTTTGCCAAAAAAATAGCTAAAATAGGCTGTTTTTTTGATATTGACAAAGTATTTTTTTTGTGTTAAGGTCAGGAGTTCTTTAACAAATGGAGTAAACCGTGAACAAGCCAACAGGCGCCCTAGGAATATGTATGCTTGTTGCAGCTTCCCTGCAATTGCAGGGTTGCGGCTTTGAGCACGACGCATTTGCTTCTGCAGAAAAGCCAGGCTACACATCTACCGGCACTCATGCTGATATGGTAGAAGTGTGTGCCAATGTTCCCTCTGACGATGACGCTGTATACTTTGTCAAAGTCCACGAAAACAATGGCGTCATCAGAGACCTCATCTTGCCCATGTACGACCGTGGCGCTATGCACTGCGGTGTCATCAACGAGCTACATGTCTCTGAGGTGAAAAGAGTAGAGCTTAGATGCCAGCACATTAGCTGTGTAAACGTAACCAAGTTTCTCATCCGCCCTCGCTTTAGCGATACCGGAAAGAGAGACCCGCTTGCGGCAAGCAGACTTGTCAGAACTGGTGATACAAGCGTTTCAATGACGTTTGCCATGCGCGCACACCCTGTGCCTTCGTATGAATACAACGATTACGATTATGACGAAGATTACGATGATGTAGACATTGACGAATACGACTCTCTGCCGTACGACGGAGACCAGCCGGATATCCGCGTTGGCCTGGTTCCACTCAGAGCGCCGGTGCGTTTCATTTCTGCCTACAGCTATGTAGCTACCGGCAGTGATGGAGAGCGTGTTTCAATTGGATCGCGCAGACGCGTGCGCATTTCGTGCGGCAATGTAGAGTGCAGGCTTACTGTGGGTAGGCGACACCACCGTTCAAATCGCTTCTGGCGACTTGAGCCAAAAAGCTACAAAGCCCACTTTAAGATCACCAACATGAGGCAGCTTGCGATCAAAAAGTACGAGAAAAGGATCAAAAAGAATCCTGAGTACCGAGGCGCCCTAGAGGTACGTATTACGCGCAAGGGCAAGTGGGTCATCAATGAGCTACCTCTTGAGTTCTATCTAGCAGGCCTTGGCGAATTGCCGGAGAGCTTTGCCTATCAGGCTCATAAAGCTCAGCAAGTGGCAGCTAGAACGTATGCCTACTACATGCTTAAAAGCGGAGGACGCGAGCTCTCAAGCAAGCGGCACCGCAAGCGCGACTTTCATCTAAGAGCCACGGCGCATGACCAAGTTTACCTGGGTCTCAGGCAGGAGCGCAGAGCCAAAAGGAGCCGAAAGGCTGCTCGGGCCACCGCTGGTGAGCTGGTCACCTACCGTGGTCGCGTTGTTCCTACGTTCTACTTTGCTCATTCTGACGGCTACACCAAAAGCGCCCACCGCGTTTGGGGCGGCAAAAGGAAGCCGTGGCTAATCAGGGTAAGAGCAGAGTATGATGACGGCAAGAGCATGTTTGGCCACGGTGTTGGACTGTCCCAATGGGACGCCGCAAAGAGAGCAAGAGCTGAAGGTCTGGACTATCATGACCTCCTTGCGTACTATTATCGCGGCACCGACGTAGAAAAAAGCTACTAATCCAAAACCGCCCGGTTATACCAGGCGGTTCTTTTTATTTCTTTTTCTTTGCGGTCTGTATGCGTTTCCACTGTGACTTGAGAATACCCTCTAGAATTTTGCCGGCTTTTGCTGGCAGAGCCTTTCTCTTGGTAAACTCTTCTACCACTTTTTTCACACGCGCGTCGTACTTAACTTTGTCCATCAAGTCTGACTCGCTCAACTTCTCCTTGAGCTCATCAAACGCCTCTTGCGCATGATCTTTTAGCTTTTCTTTGACCTCCTTGCCCTGTTTTGTGGTGTTCATCCACACAGCGCTGGCGCCAAGAATGCTACCTATGAATACGCCTTTGTTAAATCTACCCATATTGTTGGGATTACGAAACAATTATTTAAGTGCTTCTATGGCCGCCAATACGCTTGATGCTGGTACAGCGCCCGGCAATGATCTGGTTCCGCCCGGACCTATTACAAAGTTTCCTGGGGTTCCCTGAACGCCCGCAGCTTGTCCTTCTTGAAGATCCTTATTAACTTTATCAGCATACTTTCCGCTCTGAAGACACGTATTAAACTTAGCCTCATTAACACCAGCGGTTTTTGCGTAGCCGGCTAGCGCAGCATCACTATGTGCTCCTGCTGCAGCAAAAGCGGCGTCAGCAAATTTCCAAAAAGCGTCATTTCCACCGAGCTCTGCAACGCACTCTGATGCTTCAGCTGCCTTCTGAGCTGTAGCGTGAAATGCAAGAGGGAAATGCCGATACACCCAACGCACATCTTTACTTGATGCCAATACTTCATTCATGCTGTCATGAAACCTTCCACAAAACGGACATTCAAAATCAGAGTACTCTACTACGGTTACCTTTGCATTTTTATTACCGCGGATATGCTCATCTTTTGAAACTTCTGGAATATCTCCAACAGGAGCAGACGGCGGCGGTCCTGGTGCGGTGGGCGCGTTTGGCGCAACCGCCAAAGAGCCCGCGTCTGCCGTATCCCCTTTAAGCACCACGGTTAGTAAAATAAAAAAGCCTATGGTGCACAGGACTAAAATTCCTACAACTAATCCTCCAAAAAAAGACTGCTTAGGTGAAACATGGTTCATCATAAGTGCATGGTTATTGTGTTACACCTCCTTACTTCTTTTTTGTCTTTTTCTTGGGTTTCTTCTCACCAAGATCTAGATCAAAATCAAATTTCTTACCGACCATTGAGCCAATAGAGTCGGTCAAAAATCCCATCGCTCCTGCTACGCCATCTACCTTACTGCGCACAAAATCCAACGCCTCTGCAATACTCGCAAGACGCTCGCGCACCTCGTGCACAATTTCATTAGCGTTCTTGAGAATCATGGCCACATAATAGATCATCCAGCAAAGGAAAATCGTAAGCCACAAGGCGCAAAAAGCCAATACAATAAAAAGCAGATCTTTAGAACTCTCTAGCATAGCCGCTCTATTATATCACAGGCCACCTTGCGTGCAAACATACCATCCACATCTTACGCTCTTAAATGAATTCCTGCCTTATGAAGCACACCGAGCAAATAATTTCTAGCATTATCTTTTACCGATTCAAAACTCAGGCTTTGACTTTGTGTTAAGTCAAGAGACTCCTTAAATCTTCCATCAACAGCAAGAGCATGAGCATACCGTGGATTATATATACGCAGTGCAAATTCTTGGACCGCTTTATCTGAAAGGTCATCAAACTCCTCAAAAATAGACCCTGCATCCTCTCCATTCCAAACGGCAGCTTCTATGCGCATTACATAACGATTAGCCGAGGCTGTAACAGAATCTGAAAGAGCCAGGCGCTTATCAAAGGATTCTGCAACATGAGCAAAAGATTTCCCTTTTTCTTTAAGAAGAGTAACAAGATGTCTTTCAGACGCAAGCCAACCTACAGAGTTCTTCCTTGACTCTGACTCATATAGGGCAGCGAGAGCCTCCTCATTGCCTTTCTTGTAAAAATACGTAGCAAGATCATCCCACGGCACAGAATCATCTGTGTCCACCAAATCATGCGCCAGCTTATACTCGCCATGTTCATAAAGAGTCTTGAGTGCACCGTGTAAACTGTTTGCATGTTTTTTATATACCAAAGTGCTTTTCTCATCTCCTATCGCTACACTAGCAGCAAGCAATGCTTCTGCCTCAGCCACAACAGATGTGGCAGGAATACCTGTTTTGAATTCTGCATCTGCCAAGAAAAATAGCTCTAGCGCCTTTGCCTCATCTTCTGGACCTCTTGGATTAAGAGCTAACTTAACCACAACTTCGCAGAGCGCAAAAATGCGATACGACGGATTCTCTATTCTCTGTGCTATGTTAATAGCAACATCAACCTCTCCAAAATCCAATTGCGTCTTTGTGCCAAGCACCGCCTCTTCCTCTGCAATCTCCCTAACAGGCCCTTCTTCAAGAAGCTCAAGCACCTCGCTTTCATTCTCACGTCTAAAAATTTCTGCCTTGTCTGGGTAACCCGCCTCTTTAAACGCGTATGCGGCAAAACTGCGCGGGCTCCCCTTTCTTCCAGGATCGCCCTGCATGTTTATTATTTTCCAGACTTTGCTATTTGCCTCCTGCAGACCAATCTCGCCCTTGCTAAGCATGGCCACCTGCTGTCTTATCCCGTATTGCAATTGCTGCTCTGGCGTATCCTCTGTTTCTACCTCAAACTGCAAAGCATCGCGTGCATCTTCGAGCTCTGCACTATCTTTTGGCAAAACATCATATAATTTTAACAATCTATCAAAACGCGTCTCAAACACCTTCATGGGAGAATTTTTAATAGATTCTCTCATCCTTTCATGGGCTCCAGTATACGAAGCTCCATATTTTATTCGAGCCTCCAACGCCAGCATAAGCAAATCTTCTCTAGCCTCTGAACCCAAGCGTTCCGATTTTGTAGCAAGCTCCTCCACATTTTTTATAGCCTGCCGCACGTCTTTAAATGGATTACTCTCTACACCCAGATCAGTAGTAATTCTAATTCCTTCATCCTCTTTTTTCTCTGCTGACGGAGCCAGACGTTCCATGAGCTCCTGCGCTTCTTTCCCAATCACAACGCCCAATGCCTGCTCTGCGGACATGGATGGTTCATGCTTTTTGAAGGGATTACGCGGCATGATGTTTGTTTTCGTTTCTTTCTACTTTATTTGCAGCAAGCTTAAGCGAAGCACCCAAATACACTTCCATATAGTCCTTATCCGCAAAACGCCTAGCGTCTTTGAGTTCTGTCTGCGTGCCCGATTCATGACCCTCTACGGTCATTACTAAAACAGCGGCTTCTTTTGGCTGCTCACTCTCTCCTTTTTTGCCGTATTCCCCCCAAAAGCGATTGACCAACTCCTCATCCAATTGCCCAAAAAGCGCATCTACAAAAATTTTATCTGCCATTTCCTTCAGATTATCCACTCCTATTGGAAAACCCTCAACAGGAATCCTGAAAAAATCGTCCTCCACTTTGTAACTGCCGTCTCTTATCTTTGCATGTCTCATCTCCCTTTTTACTCTCCTGCTCTCAATTATGTCGAAAATACTCACAAGCTCCTGTACATCATCATAAGCTCTAAGGTCCATAAGTGCATAAATGTTTAACTGATTACCAGGCACACCTCTCTGCTTAGCTTCTTTTGCAAGACGAACCGCACTGGCATATTCTCCACGCCTAATATAGTTAAAAATTACAAAATCATAACCAACACCTGATTCATCCAACTCAATTTTGACCTCACTTGAAACCTCTTTAAGCCTCTCATGATCTTCTAAATACGCGTAAGCATCCATAAGATATGAAGCCCCCATAAACTGATCCTCACTAAAGGTAGGATACTTTTCACGATGCTCTTGCAGCTCATCCGCTGCTGCCTTTTTTGCCTTCTCATCGCCCGATGCAACCGCCTGGATAGCCACCTCTCTACACAAAAACGCGTGGGCGCGCTGCCCTACCCCTTTATTATCAAAATCCGCATGACCACTTTCTTTTTCTTTACCGTCTATCTCAGAAATAAATTTCCTACACCTCTTAAATTTACCAGCCATGGCCAAAATCTGTGTTTTTTCTTCCAGCCAGGGAATATAGTGTTCAGAAGTTACGTCTTCAGGCTTTGTTCGCTCATGATTGGTGGCAATAGTAAAAAAATCCATACCTAAATCTCTATATAACGGAGCAAGTTCGTAATTTATCTGAGATTGCGACATTGTCCTCAAATATTTACCAGTATAGGCTTCCAATACACCCTCAACACCCTGCACTTTTTGTCTCATCATTTCTTTTATTGGAACCAACATTTCTGGCGAGTGGCGGTCTGCCAATATCACCCGCTGATGCCACTGCTGCAAAAGTGCTCCCTGTTTTTCTGGGTCATCATTAAATAGAGAAATCCATCTTATCCAGTAATCAGAGTTAGAGGGCGTGCTAGAAATAAGCTGCGATACGTACTGCTCAAATCCGTTTGTATCCCTACCCATGGTCTTCATAGCCCTGAGCACCGCCTGTGCAATCAGTATTTGCTTTCTAGGACTTGCTATATTCTCAATCTGATCAACTGCATATTCATATTCTTGCAACAAAAGAGTACGGGCCTCTTCTTGCTCAACAAAACTATCATCTAATTTAAACTCTAGCGGCCTAACAAGCGCTTCCCCAGGCGCCATGCGCTCCATGAGCTCTTGAGCCTCTTTTCCAATCACAACACCAAGCGCTTGCTCTGCGGTAAGCGTTGGTTTTTTGTCACCTTTGAATGGATTGTTTATTGCCATGTTAGCGCTCGCGCGCTCCTGTTTTTTTCTTTAGAGCGCGGATTATAGTATTAATCTCGCTTTCTACCTCCTCTGAAGTAAGCGTTTTTTCTGGATGTGAAAATTCTAGATGCATAGCCAAACTTTTTTTGCCGCTTCCCACCTTTTCTCCCGTGTACGTATCAAAAAGCTTTAAAGTACTGATGTGCTCGGAACTCTCGCTGATCACTTTATGAAGCTGCTCATAAGCCACATCTTTATCTACCAGCACAGCTAAATCTCTTCTTGCTGATGGAAAATCACTCATTTTTTTATAGGAAACCGTCGGCTGCCAGTCTCTAGAAAACTCAGTAAGGTCGAGACCCAAAAAACCTACTTTTTGTTTTACACCAATATTCTTTGCGTAGGTAGGATGCAATTCTGTTATAAAACCAACTTTCTTTTGACCCAACATGATGTCAGCGCTGCGTCCCGGATGAGCCCATTTAGCAGACTGCGCCGGCTTTAAAGTAAGTTTGCTCTCACTGCGGCTATTAATTATTTCAAATATACGCCTCACCTGAGCAAAAGGATTTTTCTCACCTTTACGTGCGTAGGCACACAAAAGCTCCTTATGCTGCGCCGGCAATTTCTTTTGCGATCCTTCAGAAATTGGTAAATCTGTTTTGGAAGAGTCAAAGACATTTCCTATTTCAAAAACTGATACGAGCTCTGTTGTGTGCAGCTCGCTCTCAACTCTGCTGAGCACTCCAGGCACAAGACTCTCTCTTAAAAAACGTGCATCAGCAGAGAGTGGATTTTCCATTTCAATAAGATCCTCGGTGCTACCACCAAGCAACGTGAGCATGCGCTCATTAGCAAAACTGTGGCTGAGCAGCTCATCGTAGTGCAATTGCGCGTGCATCATTGATCTTATCTCAGAGACCAAACGTTTCTCTGGAGAAATTGGTGGAGGAGCAATACTCATCTGAGGCAATGAAGATGGGATATTATCATATCCCCACATGCGCCCTATCTCTTCAATAAGATCCTCCTGAATTGAAATATCTCTGGTAGCACGCCAGCTTGGCACTGAAACTTTGAGTGTTTTTCCTCTTCCGCTGACATCGCACCCCAGCTGCTCCAATATATTTTTTATATCCTTAGTTTTTAGAGTGATGCCCAAAACAGCATTCACACGCATCGCGGAGAGATTTATTACCACATGAGGCATCTTCCACAGCCCCACATCTGCCGTGGGAGAGGCAATACGAGCATCGGGGCTGACCACCATCAAAAGCTGCAAAGCACGCCGCATGGCAAAACTGGTAAGTGCCGGGTCTAAGGTTTTCTCAAAACGCGCGCTAGACTGCGTTCTTACCCCCAGAGCAGAAGCTGTTTTTCTTACAGTGGCGGGATCAAAATGAGCAGATTCAAACAAAACCGTTTCTGTTTTGTCGCTAACCCCAGAATCTTTTCCTCCAATTACACCAGCAATAGCTATAGGTGCGCGCTCATCTGCAATGACTAGCATTCCTTCTTGCAGTTGATATTTTTGCTCATCCAAAGCTACAATGCTCTCGCTTTTCCTCGCTTCTCTCACTTTTATGCTAGCAGCATCTTGTCCTACCGTGAGCCTACCAACATCAAAAGCGTGCATAGGCTGACCCAGCTCTAGCTGCACCCAATTGGTAATATCCACAACATTATTGATGGCTTTTATACCACATGCTTTGAGCCGACGCGCCATCCAATCAGGAGACGGCCTCACCGCCACATTCTCTACAATAACACCCTGATACCTTTTGCATTTTTTTGGCGCGCTTATATCAATCTTCAGTGACCACGGCTGGCCGGCGGTAACAGCGGGCGGCTCTGGAATATTTAAAGGCTTTTTAAAAATAACGGAGAGCTCTCTGGCAACACCCAGATGACCCCACATGTCTGGTCTATTGTTAATAGACTTGTTATCTATATCAAAAAAGATGTCATCTGCATCCAGCGCCTTTGCCAGAGAGGTTCCAGCAGCGTCATCCAAATGGCTTAAATCCATAATTTCTTTTTCCTCTTCATCTCCCATCGCTAAACCAATTTCTGCCGCTGCGCATATCATCCCCTCGGACTTTTTGCCTCTTATTTTTACCGGCTCTAAAACCACTTCTTGATCCCCATGCCATTTTACTTTTGATCCAATGGACGCAAAGGCGCACTTCATACCCTCTCTTATATTAGAGCCGCCGCATACCACCTGGAAGGTCTTTTTTCCATCAAAAACTTTGCACAACTGCAACCTGTCCGCGTCTGGATGTTTGCTAACGCTCTTAACTACCCCAATAACAACACCCTCCAAATACGCGTCTTGCCGCCACCATCCATCAACCTCTGCGGAATGTAAAATCAGCCGATCCGCAATTTCTTGCGGATCAATTTTTGATATATCTACAAATTGTTGTAGCCAATTTTTGGAAACAATCATCTTACTTTTTTCTCACATCCCAACGACATCCCTCCGGCGCATTAATCGCTCCGGGAGGATGATACACAAGCACTTTTTCATCCAATACAAGCGATAATCGAGGAACAGCCGTAGTCTCCTGATCAATAGCTCTATACTGATCAATACTAATCAACTGATAAACGCCAGCGTTCTCTGATTGGCCAGAAATTATCATGGTATAGCTTGCCTCAGCCAGCTCTTCTGTCAGCACATCTGCCCCATCTCTGCTCAGCACCACCGATACATCGTCTGTCTTTTTCTTCACTGCAAAATTTTCCGCACACAAACCGCTTGTATAAATTTCAAACACGTCATCCTCCAGCAATACATGTCCCTTTGCCTCTTCAGTTTTGAGCTCAATTTTTGCCAACTCATTTTCTACGTCTACCGCTCTTTGCGTAAGCTCTTTTATTGATTCCTGAGCTGTTTCTAACTGCTGTAAATTCTCTGCTCGTTCATTCGCAAAAGCTTGCGCGTTATTATTCATCCAAAACCAAACTACTCCACCTGCCACCAATGCTGTCACTATTGAAACCACCACAACCACCATAACATGATGACCACGCGGGGGGCCACTGGTTAATTGCAACTTTGGAGCAGAACCTTGCGCCGTCATCTCTTGCGTCTTTGCAGGAGCTGCTTGTTTGTTAGGGTCTAATCCCTCCATACACTATTGACTAATTAATTGAGCATTGCTCCGTGAGTATTTTGGGCGGCGTAACGGACAACCTGCGACCCGGTCTTTTTGCAGAGCAAAAAGTCGCAGGGGGGAGTTCCGAGGCGGTCGGCCCGGTGGGGCCGAAACGCCGTTCGTCCAAAATACTCACGGAGCAAGACGGTTAAATGACTATCAAAATTGCTGAACAAAACTAAGCTTACTCTGATGAAAATGCCGAATATCTTCTATACCATATTTTAGCATTGCTAGACGCTCAATACCAGTGCCAAAAGCAAAGCCTGCGAAATCCTGCGGATCCACTCCGCCCGCCTTAAGTACATTAGGATGGACCATTCCGGCTCCAAGCAACTCAATCCAACCCTGTTTTTTGCATGTTCTACACCCAGCTGCATCGCACAGCGTGCACGAAACATCTATCTCCACACTTGGCTCAGTAAACGGAAAATAACTGGGCCGCAAGCGAATTTTTACTTTTTCTCCCAACAAAGCCTGAAGCATAGTAAGAAGCGTACCCTTTAAATGCGCAAGAGATATGCCCTTATCAACCACTAGCCCTTCTATCTGATGAAATGTGTGCTCGTGACTGGCATCAGTAGCCTCATTTCTAAAAACTCTTCCAATAATAACCGTGCGCAAGGGAGCGCCGCGCTCTTGCATGGCTCTTACTTGCATGGGAGACGTATGCGTGCGCATAACCCAATCCGGATGATTTTTTATGTAAAACGTATCTTGAATGTCTCGCGCCGGATGATCTTTTGGTATGTTAAGCGTCTCAAAATTATAGTGATCACTCTCAAGCTCTGGGCCTTCCAGAACCGTAAATCCCATACTGGTAAAAACAGCGTCCAGCTGATCCATTGTTTGCGTTAGTGGATGCTGATGCCCACGTTTTGTTGGCGGGAGAGCTGGAGCGGTAATATCCACGGCTTCATCTTGCGCTAGCTGAGAGTCACGGGCCTGCAAAAGCTCCTTTTCTTTTGAAGTAAACAACTTTTCAACTTCTTCTTTAAGAGCGTTCATTTCCTGGCCAAAAATTTTGCGTTTGTCTGGCGCCACATCTTTAATCCCTGCCATTGAGCCTGCCAACACTCCTTTTCGGCCAAGTATAGCTATTTTTGCGTCTTCCAAATCATCAAAAGAAGAGACACTTTTAAGCGCATTTTTCGCCTGTTTTAACACCTTATCTGTCATGCCTACATTGTACCAACCATTGACAAAAGAGCCAATATGTGGTATGGTATGATGTCTCTAGCAAAAGGGAGGAGCTATGAGAAATACAATGCTAATTGCCCTGATTCTGATGGGCTGTGGAGACGGAAGGCCGGGACCGTGGAGTGCAACAGAAAAGGATCCCGTTGGATCTCCAGCACTTAGACAAGCGCGACACATGAGCGCAGCAAAGCCCCAGATCAACCATGAACTGGAGCAGGCAAAGCTAGATCTGAAACTGTGTGAAGGTCGGCGAGAAGCAGAAAGGCCGCCCAACGTCTGGGAGAAAATCGGCAAAAACCCAAAGGTGGCCATGGAAATCTACCAGCTTGCCATTGCAAACGGCAGGAGGATAGATTTGGGCATCGCCTTCTACGGGCCGTACCTGAAGGGTGCCTCTAGCATCAAGGAAGAGGGAGAGCGGCTTGCTCTGCTGATCAAGGGAGATTCTGGGTCTTACACAGACTTCATCCTGCCATACATCTCTACGCTCATTGAGCGCTACGAGCCGGTAATTCTGGGCGAAAATTCTGACCTGAGGCGCGCAGACTATGCCAAGGACTTGCTGGCTGTCTTGCATGACATCCTGCGCGCTTTGGACGAGCAGATCAAGATGTTCAAGGATGAACAGATCAAGAGAATGGGCCAGCAAATGGCGTATGATCAGATCGCGGCCATGCTGCCGCCTTCAGCCGAGTATAGCGTTGCGCGGCATATTGCCCATGAGATCTATCCTCACTATGGGCTGCCCATCCGCGGATTTTTCTCGCATCAGGTAGAGGTTCAAAAGGACAACCGTTCCTATGACAACTACCATCACAGCGAAAGAAAAGCTCTTACCAAGGCAATCGGTCTGATTGGCCCTACGCTGAGCGTAGAGGACTACCGAAAGATTGCAACGGGAATTGATAGTCAAGATAGCAGGATCGGACACTTCTTCCTGCAAGAGCGTAAGTAAACAAATGACTCGGCGCACTAAGCGTCGGGTTTTTTTAAATGAATAAAAAAATCCCCACATGGTTAGCTAAATTGGAGAAATGCTCTCTTGACAAAAACCAGAATCTGTGCTATGTTTATACAAACACAAAAGGAGGTCTCATGGACGTCCCGGAAAAAAGTACGCGTGAAAAAGTAGAAGAATTTGGCTTGGCCATCCTTGGTATTGCATTCCTTGCGGGCCTTGCTTTTCTGATGTTCGGCATGGGTTATGGATGGGCTCTCAAGTCTGCCCACGCTGACAGCGCGGTTTTGATCGGATCGCTGACTGGCATTGTTGGAACCCCGGGTTTTTTTGCCATCGGATGGCTGCTCAACGGCAGAGCAATGAGCAGCACGCCAAAGGTCACCACAACTCACAACGATGACGGAAGTGTGACAATCCAAATTGGCGACTGATACACATCCGGCAAAGCCTGGCGCTACGGAGCGTTGGGTTTTTTAATTCTAATGAATTGCCTAGAAGTATCGCCCGATATCACGGGCCGTAACCACAATCACAAGCAACAGAAGCAGCGCAAACCCAGCCATGTGGAAATACTGCTCCACTTTTTTTGATACTATTTTTCCGCCTCTTATTTTTTCTATAGCCACAAAAAGGAGTCTTCCTCCATCTAGCGCGGGGATGGGCAAAATATTAAGAAGGGCTAAATTCAATGACAAAATACTGACAAACTGAAGCATGTAGGAAAAACCAAGGCGTGCCACTTGGCCCGTGAGTACCGCAATCCCAACGGGGCCACTGAGCTGATCTGCCACACCCTGCCCGGCAAAGAGTGATTTAAAAATACCAGCAAACGCAAGAATAATCTGCCAAAGCATCAGAAATGCAGAAACGGTTCCCTCAATTATTGCTCTGTGCCAAGGCAACTTGACCAGTCCGCTATCTATAAGTGCCACGCCTACGGCCGGCCTTCCGATATTTTCTATTAACTCTGGCGTTATTACAAATTCCATTTTTTCTTCTGCGCGCAGCGCCCACAGCGTAACATCGCCTTGCTCTGCTGCACTCTTTATTAACTCAAATGCTGCTGTAGAATCTAAAACTTCTTCTCTGTTTACTCCCACAACTTGATCCCCCGGAAGGATTCCTGCTACCTCTGCAGGGCTACCAGCAACCACCTGCATAACACTTACTTTTTGATCGGACACAATGGCTCCCTCTGGCAGATCATCCCCCAAAGACGTTGGAATACCTACCCCAAAACCTACAGAGAGCAGCACCACGGCTACCAAAATATTCATGATAACGCCAGCGCTTAAAATAAGAGATCTCACCCACGGTTTTTTTGTAGCAAAACTATCTTTATCTCCTTTATGCTCGCCA
>CAZSVL010000011.1:0-25403 GCA_964610305.1 uncultured Gammaproteobacteria bacterium
GCTATTTTACTGGTAGACGCTACACAAGGCGTGCAAGCACAAACGCTGGGAAACTTATACCTTGCGCTGGATCAAGATCTCACCATTATTCCTGTTTTAAACAAAATTGATCTCCCTGCTGCCGATGTGGTACGAGTAAGCGCAGAGATAATCCAACTTTTAGGCTGCAAAGAAGAAGATATTCTGCATGTATCGGCCAAAACAGGAGAAGGCGTAACAGAACTTCTGCAAGCCATTACAAAAAGAGTTCCTGCTCCAAAGGGTGATGCTAATGCGCCGCTGCGCGCTCTAATTTTTGATTCTTATTTTGATGAATTCAAAGGCGTGGTAGCATCAGTCCGCGTGAAAGACGGATCAATAAAAAAAGGCGATAAAATTCATCTGCTCGGAAGCGGCGCTACGGCAGAAATTCTGGATACCGGTATTACGCAGCCTCAAATGAAATCTCTTGGAGCACTAGAATCTGGCGCCATTGGATATGTGGTAAGCGGAATAAAAGACATTAACGCCTGCCGTGTGGGAGACACTATTTCTCTTCAAAAAACAAAACCGGAGCCGCTCTCTGGCTACAAAGAAGTGCAGCCCATGGTTTTTGCTGGTTTTTTTCCGAAAGAAGGAAATGAGTATGGCGCATTGCGAGACGCCATGGACAAGTTAAAACTCAATGATGCGGCGCTCCACTTTGAACCAGAACACAGCCAAGCGCTTGGATTTGGATTTAGATGCGGTTTTTTGGGACTACTCCATTTAGAAATTACGCAAGAGCGTCTCATGCGGGAGTATGACATGGATATTATTGTAACGGTTCCCAGTGTTGCGTATGAGTTGACCACCACCAAGGGCGAGACAAAAACCATAAAAAGTCCGCACGAGCTGCCCAATCCATCCCACATTGAGCTCATGCAAGAGCCGTGGATGGCGGTGGATATTATATCTCCATCTTCTTATGTTGGAAACATTATGCAGCTAGTTTCTGACCGTCGTGGTCGCTATATTAATACTGAATATCTCTCAACTGGATCTGATCAACGCGCGGTTTTGCACTATGAAATCCCTCTAGCAGAGCTGATTATTGATTTTTACGATACGCTCAAATCTGCCACCTCTGGCTACGCCTCATTAAATTATGAGCTTAAGCAGTACGAAAAAACAGATGTGGTAAAGTTGGATATTTTAGTAGCAGAGCAGCCAGTAGAAGAGCTGGCCACCCTTATTTGGAGAGACGATGCATACGCCGTAGGAAAACGTATTGTAAAAACTCTCAAAGATACACTCCCCCGGCAACAGTTTGTGGTAAAAATCCAAGCAGCCATAGGCGGAAAAATAATCGCAGGAGACAGACTCTCTGCCATGCGAAAAGACGTGACAGCCAAACTCTACGGCGGAGACGTAACCAGAAAGAAAAAACTCCTTCAAAAACAAAAGAAAGGGAAAAAACGCATGCTAGCGGGCGGAAAAGTAGAAATTCCGCCAGAAGCATACCTAGCAGTTCTCAAAAGAAGCGACTAGTTATCCACTGCCGCTTTTTTTGAGCTCGTGGTAACGTAACGGCAAACCACTACGGAGGCCAGATGACAGCCCCCAAAACTGCAGCGATGCGCAAGATGGTGTACATTTCTGGTCCGCTTACTTCTGTGGATCAGATGACCATGACGGCTTTGAAAGCTTTTTATGAATCAGTTGGCGACGTGTGCAAAGAATTTGGCTTTGAGGCCTACATTCCACACGTTTTCTCTGATCCCGATAAAGCGGCAGATCTTACCGCCGCTCAAGTTGATCTCATTGACCGCAAGGCAGTTACCTCTTCATACGCCGTGTTTGCCTACGTTGGCATTCCCGCATTGGGTTGCGGCATTGAAGTAGAAATGGCGTATCATGCCAACGTGCCGGTGTTCCTTATGTATGAGGATGATGAAACGCTCAAGGCGCATGGCAAAAGAGTATCTCGTCTTGTTAGAGGGAATCCCGGTGTTAAAAAGCACATTCGGTTCCTCACCTTCCCTCAGGCATTACATGAAGTCCGAGCGGCTCTGCAAGAATTTGTAGATGGCATGAAAGACAGTGTACTGCCTGATGTGCTCCTACCTTACATTGATGATCTTGCTTCTGAATAACGCTTTGCCCCACCACCGGGGCTTTTTCTTTCTCTCTTTTTCTGGTAGTATCTATTTTATGAAGCAAAAGACAAGAAAACGTATTATCATGACCATTTTTGTTGTTCTGGTAGGAGGAGGGATGGTGCTCGTAACCATTTTGCCGGGACTCAGTTTTGGCTACTAAATCGCCACGGCTTATAGACTGGTTCACCGCATATGAAAAAGCCAGTCAATTCTTCAACCTAGACGAAAATGCGGACAACCTAGAAGAGTTAAAAATCTATACCGATGAATTCAATGGCATTATGTCAGAGTGGGTTCTTGCCGCCAAAGAAGACTTTGGCGAGCTTGACGCAGAGGATCTGCCTCACCTGAGCATGAGACGCTATCTTGGGCCCAACATGATCAAAGTATTCAACAAATTAGTTTCTTGGGCGCAGTCCAAAGTTCCCCTTTCCTAAGATTGCTTTTACCGGCAGTCTTTTTTTGTTACACTACTGCTATGCCCACAGCAGACAAGCAATGGCTCACGGCAAAACCCATGCCGGAGGAATTTAAACTAGAGCATCCAGAGCTCCCAGAGATAGCTCTGCAGCTTTTGTGGAACAGGAATCTTCGTAGTCAAAAAGATATAGATCTGTTTCTTAATCCAGATTACAGCAGGGATGTTCATGATCCCTTTTTATTTTCTGACATGAAAAAGGCCGTGGATAGAATTAACGTATCTCTTAAAGAAAATCAAAAAATTCTCATACATGGCGATTATGACGCTGATGGCGTATGCGCAGCCACCCTGCTACACAGCACCCTAAAAGCACTTGGCGGGAATCCGGATGTTTTTTTGCCCAACCGTGAACGTGACGGATACGGCCTGGCTATGGCCACCGTGGAGACGGCCTTAAAAAATGATGTAAAGCTCATAATCACCTGCGATTGCGGCATCAGCAATGTAGAATCGGTGACGCTCGCGCAGAGTAATGGCATAGACGTTATTATCACCGACCACCACCAACAGCCCCCAGAGCTCCCACCCGCTTTTGCTATTATCCACCCAAAAATTCTGGGTGAAACATACCCCTGCGACACCTTGGCTGGCGGCGGCGTTGCTTTTAAACTTGCTCAAGGACTTTTGCGAGAGCACAGCAAGGAAAATGAGAGACTAGAGAGTGGACATAAGCATGATGCCTATGAAAAATGGCTTTTGGATATGGTGGCCATATCATCAGTAGCTGACATGGTTCCGCTTTTGGGAGAAACACGCGTTTTGGTGCGCTACGGTTTAGTGGTCCTGGGAAAAACCCAACGCATTGGCCTGCGCAGACTCATGAAGCAAGCGCGCGTGCTTGATGAACACGGTAATTTGGCCAAAAATATGATAGAAGCGGATGACATCGGCTTTAGAATTGCGCCAAGAATTAATGCAGCTGGCAGAATGTCAGACGCAAAAAAGGCTTTTGATCTGCTCATCTGTGATGACCAGGATCACGCAAAAGAGCTGGCCTCAGAGCTGGGAAGCATAAATAAAGCTCGCCAAGAAAAAACAAAAGAGCTCACAAAAATTGCTATTGATTATGTAGAAGCAACACACACTCCAGAGGATCCCGTTATTGTGGCATTTGGAGAAGATTGGCCCGGCGGACTTATGGGACTCATTGCCAGTAGACTCAAAGACAAATACGGAAAACCCACTTTTGTAGTTTCCGGCGCCACTGGGGAATACACCGGCAGCGGCAGAAGCATGGACGGTTTTAATATGTATGAAGGAATGCGCTCTATAGATAAACTTTTTAAGAAATTTGGCGGACATCCGCAAGCCTGTGGCTTTACGCTTGAGCACGGCATCATGGCAGAAGAATTCAAGTCAGCGATCTCCCCCATTGCAGCAAAACAACTCACAGAGAGCGCCGTGCCAACTCTTGCCATAGACTCTGCGGTTGCTTTGGATCACATAAACTGGCAACTCTACGATTTTCTAGAAAAATTTGAGCCCTTTGGCATGGGAAATCCTAAGCCGTGCTTTGTGGCCAGCTCTTGTGAAGTGGTCTCTATTGATGCTGTTGGAAAAACCGGCAAGCATTACAGACTGCATCTAAGACACAACAGCGGTGTGGTCCGCAAAACCATATGCTTTAACTGCGAAGAGTCTTGTGCTAACATTAAGCCCGGCGATTTTATAGATATGGTATTTGAAGTGGGCGTAAATGAGTGGAATGGAAACAGAGAGCTCCAGCTTAAGATTGTTGATTTGAAGCGTGTGAATCGGCCGGAGGCAAGTGAATCCACTACCCCAAACGACGAAGTATTGAGTATTCAGTATTGAGTATTCAGCGACAAAAATGGCGGATCGCGTAACAATTAAATCGTTTACTGATTTAGTCGTGTGGCAACGAGGTCATTTATTTGCTCTGAGAATATATAAAGTAACCAAAAGCTTCCCAGAAATTGAAAAATTTGGCCTCTCAAGCCAACTGAGACGGGCGGCTGTTTCCATTACATCCAATATTGCTGAAGGTTTCTCAAGGTCATCACGTAAGGAAAAGCAACGTTTTTACTCCATTTCGCTTGGATCACTTGCTGAAATTCAAAATCAAATCCTCATTGCTAAGGATCTAAATTACATATCTAAAAACCTATTCTTAACCATTGCTAATGAATCTGTAGAAATAAGAAAAATGCTTTTCGCACTTGTCAAAACTGCAAAATAAAAAGTGCTGAATACTCAATACTGAATACTCAATACCATTATGAAACTAACCATTTTTACCGACGGAGGCGCACGCGGGAATCCAGGACCTGCTGCCATTGGCGTTATTATAAAAGACGGCAACAAGAATGTTGCAGCCTACGGCGAGAAAATCGGAAAAACCACCAATAACGTTGCAGAATACTCTGCTATTTTGTCGGCGCTTAAAAAAGCAAAGGGATTGGGCGCATCAGAGGTAGATTGCTATTTGGACAGCCTACTGGTTGTAGAGCAACTCAACCGAAACTGGAAAGTAAAAGAACCGCACCTGCAAAAACTCTTCGTCCAATGCTGGAACGCCGCGGCAAAATTCAAAAAAGCCAAATTCACGCACATCAGAAGAGCAAAAAACAAAGAAGCGGATGAGCAAGTAAACATAGCGCTGGACCAATAAAAAAATCCGCGGGCGATCCTGCGGATTTTTAATGCACTTCTTCTATGTGCTCATCCTGCGCGTGATCAATATCATGAGAGTGTGCGCCAATTGCTAGTTGTGTAGACACCACCCACATAAGCATTACGCCTAGCAAAAAGGCAAAGACGTGGTACACTTCTGTGTGAGATGTTTTATCATCATGATGATGTGTGGCAGGAATCAAATCTACGGCGGCAATGTATAAAAAGTTACCAGCCACTATCGCTAGTAGCCACCATTGAGCGCCTTCTAGCTGATGCTCAAAAAAGAAAACCAGCACCGCACCCACCAAAGCTCCCGCAGCAGAAAGCAAATTGTAGGCAATCACTTTGCCTTTTTTTAATCCGCTATGTAGCAAAATTCCAAAATCCCCCACCTCTTGTGGCAACTCATGAAGCAATACACCTATAGCAGCAGCAATTCCTAAACGCACGTCTATCAGGAAAGTTGCGGATAGCAACATGCCATCTATAAAATTATGCACAAAATCCCCCGCAACAATAAGGTACACCGGAGCCTTTGATTCGCAATGGTCTGCATCATGACAGTGATACCACCCAAGTGCTTTTTCAACAATATAGAACAAAACAAAGCCGATCAGCACGGATGTCATCACCCTCTCAACAGAACCCAACTCAAGCGCCTCTGGCAACAAATCAAAAAAAGTCACGCCGATAAGCGCTCCAGCACCAAAAGAAACCAAAAAATGGGATATCTTTTTTGCCAGTTTTTCTTGCCACAAAAGCAGCATCCCCGCGCTCAATCCTAAAAGCGAAACAGCTGCTACAGCAAGTAAGATGTAACCTAATGTCATATGCGTATGATAACAATGTGAAGATTATTTTTCAATGCACGCTCTCAACACGCAAATAAAAAATCCGTATTGCTACGGATCACTATTTTCTAGATTATCTGTCAGCTCAGGTACCAACGGTTGCAGCGGCACAAGCTCTCGTGGACCCAGCAGCTCAATCAAATCCTGTTCACTCAACTTACGTTTCTCTATAAGCGCCCTGGCCACCAAGAGCACCTCATCCCAATGTTGCTCCACAATCTCTTGAGCTCTTTTTCGCTGAACCAGCAAATACTCGTCAATCTGCTTTTGTAGATCTGCCTGAATGGAAGATGTTAAAACTGAAGTATTTGAGCCGGTAGGAACACCTAGCAAAGAACCAACACCGCCACAAACCAGAATGCTTTTTGCTATATTGCGTGCCTGCTGAAGATCGCTGAGGCCACCAGTAGAGGCTATACCGATCTTTTCCTCTGCAACAATACCACCAAAACATAAAGCGATGTTATCGTTAAACGCCTCATTCACACCGCCGCTTGGCCGCCAATATGCTTTGCAGTGCCCCCTTGACTCTGAATCAGTATATTCAGTCTCTGGGTCTTTAAGCGCCACCTGCTCCAGCACGAGCGCGTAGGGTAGATACCAGTTTACAATGGCGTGTCCAGCCTCATGCAGTGCAACTTTTTGATCAGCTTGCCGCGCTCCATCTGGATCGCGCTTAACCAACTCTCTGAAAAAGTTGGTTGACTTGCTTTTTGTGTCTTTCTTGAGAATAGCCCAAGATTTTTCAATCCCATCAACCATCTCAAAAAGAAGCTTGAGCACCCAAATTATGAAGCCGATTGTGCCCACAAAGAACAGGGGTGCAATAAACACGATGAGAAGCTCAAACTGCTCCTGATGCATGCGTCCTCCTTTTTTTGGACTTTAGCAAAATCTTGCTCGCCTGTCAATCTATAGATAACCCTTTAGCTCTTCAAGAAGTTTTCTGGCTTTTCTGGAGACTTTTTTGGGGATGTCTAGGTGTATTTTTATATAAAGGTCTCCGGAGGGCGCTCCGTATGGGGCCGCCTCTCCTCTGCCGGTTATTCTTATGCTTTGGCCGTGGTTTATGCCTGCTGGAATGGCTACAGTGAAGTTGTCTTTTTTGCGAATTACGCCAGTACCGGTGCATGTTGAGCACTCCTTTTCTGGTTTTTTTCCGCGTCCTCTACAGCTATCGCATTCTGCACGTACTTTCATGTTGCCAAAAAGTACTCTCTGGATTCTTTCAACATGACCTTTGCCATCACAGCTTGAACACTTTTTGTGTTCAGATCCACCCTGTCCGTCACAGGAATCATCCTTACACAATTTCATCATTGAAAATTCTTTTTCTGTTCCCAATACCGCCTCAGGGATAGAAAGCTCTACATCTACGGCAATATCATTACCTCTGCGCTGCGCTTGCTGCCTTCCGCCACCTCCACCAAAAAAATTTCCAAAAATATCCCCCAAATCTTCCATATTAATATTCGCATTCTGACCACCAAAACCCTGAAAACCACCAAAACCGCCGCCACCTTGCCTTTGCGCGTCCTCAAACGTCTGCCCATATTGGTCATACTGCCCACGCTTTTCCTTATTTCCAAGCACCTGAAAAGCCTCGTTCACTTCTTTGAACTTTTGCTCATCGCCGTCTTTCTTATCGGGATGATACTTATGGGCCCTCTTCCGATACGCTTTCTTTACTTCATCTTCCGATGCGTCTTTGCTGATGCCAAGTATGTTGTAATAATCTTTTGCCATGAACATGCTGTCATTGCGAGTGAAACGAAGCAATCCCGTCGCTTAATTGACGGGATTGCTTCGTCGCTTTGCTCCTCGCAATGACATGAGTTATTTATCATTGTCTACAACCTCACCCTCAATCGGACCTTCTTCTGTTTTTTGTTCGGATGCTTCAGCCTTTGATTGATCTGAAGCCTGTTTTACCGCTTCCTCTTTCTGGACAGCCTCATAAATGCGCTTTCCAACTTCCTGAGCTGCCTTTGAAAGCTCGTCTGCTGCTGTTTTGATTGCTTCCTGGTCTTCACCATCCTTAACAGCTTTAAGAGCAGCAATCTTAGCTTCAATAGAAGTTTTCTCTTCATCCGTAACTTCCACTTTCTTATCTCCAGCTTCTGAGAGCATTTTTTCTGTGGTATAGATCATGGTGTCTGCGTTGTTACGCAAATCAATAAGCTCTCGCTTCTTTTTGTCTTCCGCAGCGTGAGCATCTGCATCGGTTTTCATTTTCTCTATCTCTTCTTTTGAGAGACCAGAGCTGGCTTCAATTCTAATTTTTTGCTCGCGGTTTGTGCCTTTATCTTTTGCAGACACATTTAAAATGCCGTTCGCATCTATATCAAAGACTACCTCAATCTGAGGGACGCCACGTGGCGCTGGTGGAATACTATCCAGGATAAATCTTCCCAGCGTTTTGTTGTCTGGGGCCATCTCACGCTCTCCCTGAAGTACGTGAATCTCAACTTGCGGCTGATTGTCAGCGGCCGTAGAGAATACCTGAGACTTGCTGGTTGGAATAGTGGTATTTTTCTCAATGAGTTTTGTCATCACGCCTCCCATGGTTTCTATTCCCAATGAAAGCGGAGACACATCTAACAGAAGAATATCTTTTCCTAAAGATCCCTCAAACTGTCCAGCTTGAATAGCGGCGCCCATTGCTACAACCTCATCTGGGTTGATAGAAATGTTTGGCTTCTTGCCAAAAAACTCTTCCACTTTTTGCTGTACCAGTGGCATGCGTGTCATTCCACCTACCATAATAATCTCTCCAATATCGCCCTTTGCAAAACCAGAATCCTCCAGCGCTTTTTTCACCGGAGCTAAAGATTTTTCTACCAAATCTCCCACGAGCTCTTCTAGCTTGGCACGGGTCATCTTAAGCACCAAGTGTTTTGGACCGTTTGCATCTGTGGTAATAAAAGGCTGGTTAATTTCTGTCTCTGTTGCAGATGAAAGTTCAATTTTTGCTTTCTCTGCAGCCTCTTTAATACGCTGCAATGCCATGTTGTCTTTTCCTAGATCAATACCTTCTGCTTTTTTAAATTCTTCTATAATCCAGGCAATAATTTTGTGGTCAAAGTCATCACCACCCAAATGTGTATCACCATTAGTAGCCTTTACCTCTACCGTACTCTGTCCATCTTCTTCTGAAATTTCAAGAATTGAGATGTCAAAAGTTCCGCCACCCAAGTCATACACGGCAATTTTCTGATTTCCCTTCTTATCAAAGCCGTATGCAAATGCAGCGGCCGTTGGCTCGTTTATAATTCTCTTTACCTTAAGCCCGGCAACTTCTCCGGCGTCTTTGGTAGCTTGACGTTGCGCGTCATTAAAGTATGCCGGCACGGTGATAACCGCTTCTTCTATTTTTTCTCCCAAGCGCTCCTCTGCGTCTGCTTTTAACTTCTGCAGAATCATGGCAGATATTTCCTGCGGCGTATACTCTTTATCTCCCATTTTTACTTTCACCTTGTCTCCATCTGGAATAATCTCAAAGGGTGTATGCTTTTTAACCTCTTGAGTTTCAGAATCATTAAAACTGCGACCAATAAGGCGCTTTACAGAAAACAGCGTGTTTCCTGGATTGGTAACCGCTTGGCGTTTTGCAAGAAGACCCGCAAGACGCTCGCCGGTTTTAGACGTTGCCACCATAGATGGCGTAGTTCTGTTTCCTTCTTTGTTTTCTAGAATCTTTGGCTCACCACCCTCAATAACTCCCATGGCAGAGTTGGTGGTTCCAAGATCAATTCCTAGTATTTTTGACATATGTTTTTGGTTAGTATTGAGTATTGAGTATTCAGCATCTCTTAGCGTCATCCTGAACTTGATTCAGGATCCAGTAGAAACGTAAGATGTACTCTATTTCTACCTAGATTCTGAATCAAGTTCAGAATGACAAGTTGGCACCCGCTGAACACTCTATACTGAATACTGGATACTAATTTCTATTGACTTTTTATTTTTTTATGTTATACTTTTTTCAGGAGGTGGCAAATGCGTAAGTGCATTTATCGTAAGCGCTTGTCTGCTTTCATCTAGAACCCGCCATTCCCCACGATTTGTCGTGGGCTTTTTTTAATCCACGTCATTCTGGAGCCGTGAAACTGGTGATAGAATCCCGTTGCTTTTTTGACGAGATCCTTCACCGCCTGTCGGCGGTTCAGGATGACAGTCTTTTTGAGACTGTCACCTTTGCAGCCCTCAAACAAACATCTCCCATTTTATATCCGGCCTGCAAAACCTCCAGAACTTTTCCATCCTCATCTCCCTCTTGCTCTTCCACCGCTTCCATGCAAGCAGGATCAAAATCTTCTCCTTCTGCCGCCACCAACTGCACGCCAAACTGCTTAAGCGCTTCTACAAACTGCCGCTCAACGTGACCAATTCCTGATATCCACTCCTTTGGTTCATCTGGCGCATGTGCCATGGCCGCCTGCAGATTATCTAGCACCGGAAGCAAACTCACCAACATGCTTTCCATAACTACCGTGGAGACTTTACTGTGCCGGTCTTCCATCTCACGCTTGAGATTCTTGTAATCTGCTTGTGCGCGCTTCCAACCGTTTAGGTATTCATCACGCTCATCCATTAACTGTTTAGTTGTTTTTTTGCTCATAGTAATCTAGAAATCTGCTCTAGTAATGATATGTTTCTTTGGTATCGCATTCTGGTTGGCCCCAGCACCACAAAGGTTGCAGATGGACCAGCTTTTATAGATATCGTGGTGCAATTTTGGCCAAATTCTGATTCTCTTCCTATGTGCACTTGTGGCCCTTCTCTGCTTTGCTGTGCCAATTCTTGCGCTCTTCCTTCAAGCTCATCTAATCTCCCAGCTACAGCGCTTATCTGCGCCTGATCCGCGAATTCTGGCTTTGATATCAAATTTTTAATGCCCGTATAATACACGGAATCTCCGTCTTTGACCAGTATCACGGTCTCTCCCGTAAGCTCGGCCAGCGCGCGTGCCGTCTCTTTATATCTCTGCTGCTGCCTAGCCGCCACCTGCAGCCTCTTGCGTGCCTGTTGCTCTAGCTGCAGATGCTTTTGCAATCGTTCCACATAATACCGGTAACCTTCTACGGTAGGAATCCTTCCCGCCGATGTATGCGGCTGCTGCAGGTACCCCGCTTCTTCCAGCGCAAGCAAATTATTTCTCACGGTTGCAGAGCTCACTCTAATGTCAAAATCTCTACAGAGTTTTCCAGAGCTCACCGGCAAACCAGTATCAATATGGCTTTTAACCACACAGAGCAATAATTGTTCTTGCCTAGAATTCATGTTAATAACAGAAATAACTTTTTAAAATTGGGGGAGACTATGCTCCCCCACACTACTGCACAAGACTTAAAAAAGTCTTGAGATCATGCAGAATCTTCCGATACGATCTGGATCCCACTAGCTCGTTGCGCAGCTTATCCAAAATACCTTCTGCCTCGGCTTTATCCTCTTGATCCAACCGCTCAACATCATCCAGGAGAGCCCTATGCGCCTCATCCCAGAGCGCTCTATGCTCAAATGGTTTTAGCAAATCCTTAGCTTCATCATGCAAACCCAGCAAAATCAATCCTCTTACCACACTATCCTGCTTGTAAACCCGAGCCTTTTCCAACAACTCTTCGCTTTCTGACAAAGAACGAGCGAAGTCAGAAATGACCTGATCGGTTATATCCATAGATGCTGGAGAAGTGGCAGACCACTTAGAGATTACATCCAGCTGTTCTTGCTTCTCTAGCAGGTCTTTAAACTGCCGATTTAGCGCCAAAAAACGCTCAAACTCAGAGATGACCTCATCGGTGATTTCCTCAGGATCTGGTGGTGCGGCAGACCATTGAGAGACAACATTAAGCTGCTCTTGTTGCTCCAACAAATCCCTAAACTTCACGTTTAGCGAAACAAAATGGGCAAATTCAGAGACCACCTCATCGCTAATCTCAGCAGGTTGTGGAATCGGCGTTGTTAGCCTATCTGAGGCGATGCCTAGCTGCCCCACCCGCTTTAGCAACTGTCTATATCTGTTTAGCAAAGCCAAACGCCTTTCAAGCAAATCTACGTGCTCCCTTAGCAGCTCAAGAACTTCTTCTGCGGTATTGCACCGCTTATCAAAGTAATCTATCTCCTCTTGACTAAGATACACGTTGCCAAATCCATTTTCAGCGAAACGCTCACAAGCGCTATCCATTCTAGCTAATAAAGCGTCTCTTTCTTTCTTTTGGCTACGAACGATTTTATCGTTACGCTTTACAAGTGCCTTTAAGCGCTCTTGCAGCTGCTCTATTTTGCCTTCTTTAATGTCCTCAATTATCTCATCAAGTTCATCGCTTACCTCGGGAGTAAAAGGCACCTCACCTAGCGATTCCACCAAATCATCTTTATCTTCTTGCGACACATCAAAAACAACATTTTTTCTAGCCTTAGCAGCCTCTTTTGCTGCCCTACGCTTATACTTTCTTCCAATTGAACCCACAAAGACCTCCTAATTAGCAGTCCTATTATACGACTGCTAGTTTTTTCTGTCAAGAGGTAACAAAAAACCCCACTGAAGCTTCAGTGGGGTGCATTATTTATTCCGTTAGCTTGAAAACAGAGGGATGCCGATGCTTGTCCATGACCCCCTGCATTACATAGCTTCTATCTCTTCCGATACCTGCTAGCATTGCAGACTGGCGAGTCTCCTTAGTTGCAAACTTTCGCACATTTCTCCAGTACTCATCTGGATTCTCATCTGGATCCGGCTCCACGTACTCTCCTACGCCGCTTGGCATAATAGGTGCAATCACTTGCGGCCCAAACCATTCAATCAGCCGAGCCACTGGCCGGGCCTCTTCCACACCATGCTGCGCGTAGAACACCTCTCCTTCCTTCTCGTTGAATCCCTTCAGGTAGTTACCGTCGTGATCCGGAGGAAGCGTGCGAGAGATAAGATCAAAACCACCCACTGCCATTAAGTGCTCAATGCTCCATATGGCAAAGGTGTTCTGAACAAAGCCAGAGAGTACATTTTGTTGCATCTCATTGATGGCCACACCAGTCACCAGAGCTCCGTCGCAAATAGCTTGGAGCATCTTCTCTACCACCTCTTGGGTGAGGTACGAGTACACATCGGGAGAGAACATTAGTACATAATCAAACCCAGCAGCAGCTAGTCGCATGACTGCCCGATTGAGAATCACGCAGTTCATGTCTCCCTGCGTGCAATTGATGATGTTCGTTGGCGTCCCAGGGCCATTGTTAAGATCAAAATGCTCTTTTAGAGCAGCAGCCGTTCCACCAAAATCACTCATTACCGTGCCATTGATGTTGTATCGCTGATCAGCCCACACCAAGACATCGGTTCTGCTTGCAACAGCTCTGTTGCCTACCTTAATGTGCCCCAAACGAGCAAACATTTCTTCTAACATGACAATTCTGCCAGGAAGATCTTTCTCTTCCCTACAAAACACACGTGGCAAAACACCAATCTTACTGCGTGCCACCAGCTGGGTGGGATTACTGGGGTCACCCATGACCCTCTCCTTTTTCCGTGCGGTTGCTCAACGGGCGGTCCTAGCGCCACAAGAGGAACCCGCGATCAACGCCACACTTTTTTGCTATCAAAAACATTTAGCACATAAGGCGGATGATGGCGCCTTTAGTGGATAGTCTTTGTGGCATATGCCAGCAAAAAAGCACTTAGACATTAGCATATACCCCTTTTTTTGTCAATAAATAATAAAAGCGACTCAATGCCGCTATTTTCTTTCTACTTTGGTCGCTGGAGGAGGCATATTTGAAAGCGCTCTATCAATAATCTCATTTGCTATCTGCTGAGCTTCTTGGTCAGCTTTTTCCTGACTTACCGTCTCATCTCTCACCTGAACTTCAACACGCACTATGCGCTTTATTGCGGAAAAAACCTTGAGGGAAATTAGCAAAAGCGTAAGCCCCAAAAAGAAAACCACAAATAAACCCACCGCAATAATTAAACCCTCAACGATGACCACGCTATACCACCTCCGTTGGGCTAACCTCTGACAAAAGAACGTTCTCTACTACTATGCCGCGATCTCCAAAAATATTGTCTAGCTCTCGCTTTAGATCTTCTTCAACGTTTGCGCGGCGCAAACCAACAATATCGGGATGATCAAATCTAGACATGATCATACGCATTCTGGATCTAATGGTAGGCCGCACAATTTTTGCGACAAAATTCTCTCCCACGTTCTGCCAGATGTTTGGTATTTGTTTTATGTCTAATCGTAAAAGTATGGTTCCTTCTACCGCCACGCGCGTCCCACATGCAGTAACAGCCGCAACCGGCACATCACCCAAAGCGCGCTCGTGCCGAGGATTAAATTCTCTTGAAATACTGTATTCTAGTGTCTGCGTATTAAAAAGTTTTGCCTTCTGCCAAAATGGCACTTTTAAATGTAGCCCTGGTGTGTAGACTTTTCGCAAAACACCCTTTCCCAAATCATAAACACAAGCAACATACCCGGGCGGCACGTGTACAAACACACCCTTAAGAACGTCCTCAACCACAAAGGAATACATTAACCTATCAATTGACTGATCTGATGACATGCTTATTCAGTTACTATGGTGGTGTAAATTCTGTACAAAAAACCTTTCTTTTGACCGCCTACAATTTTTACTTTCTTGCGCATAACCAAGCGGCGCAATAGCGTGATGGTAGCAGAGAACACCAAAGAGGTCAACACAAATAAAGACTTAACCATAGGCAGCCACCACATAACCACAAAAACTGCCAGCGGGAAGGTGATGACAAAAATCATCTCTCCTTTTGTTACGCTTCCATCGTTTTTCTTTGCCACAATATAGGCATCTAAAAACAGCCAAACGGCAATTGCCGCCGCCCACCAAATACTACGCACAGCAATATCAGTCCCAAAAAAAATAGTATTCATACTCCCCGGTGCGCTGTTCCAATTATACAAAAGAGGTACAATCTTTCCTGAACTCATGCCAGCCAAAAAAACCTGATACAAAAGCACCAATACCAAACCTTGAATTGATAGAATAAGCGTTTTTGCCCATGGACTGACCCGTGTTTGACCCATCACCTCCCTTATCTCCTGTTTAAGCATAACCGGATCCCCTTTAAAGGTCTCTTTTAGATCTACAATCCGCTCCCTTATTTTTGCAAACCTAACGGCGTTACGTTGATTGATTACGGACAGAGGCAACAAGACAAGCCGCAGAGCAGCCGTTAAAATAACAACAGCCCAACCCAAATTTTCCTGAGCAACATTACTGTATAACCAAACAAGGACGTTTAAAAGCGGCCTGTAAAGATACTCATTCCAAAATAATTCCATGACGGCTTATTTAGCCTCCAAAATGCTGCAGAAGATACTGTTTTGCAGCATCATATTCATTAGGGATCTCTCCCTCCAAAATTGCCTCTTCTATGGCTTTTTTTATCTTGCCTACCTCTGGCCCCGGCGTCAAGTTTAAAAGCTTCATAATTTCCTCGCCCCTTACAGGACTTTGAAACGCCGCAAGACGATCTCGCTCTTTTACTTCTTCTATGCGTTCCATGAGTATTTTGTAATCTCTCTCGCGAGCGCGGAGTTTTCTAGGATTTTGCGTGGTGATGTCTGCGCGATACAACAAAATCAAGTCCTCTAAAAGATCACCCAAATTAACTATAATCCTACGCACCGCAGAATCAGTCACCCCCTCTGCAGTAATGGTCTGTGGGCGCAAGTGCCATTTAATGAGCTTTCTGACACGCTTAGTTTCATTAGTGGAAAGTCGCAAGCGCTTGCCGATTTTGGTCATCATGCGCGCTCCTACCACATCATGCCCATCAAACGTCCAACCACGCCCTTTTTTAAATCTTTTTGATGGTCCCTTACCCACATCATGCAAAAGCGCGGCAAGCCTTACAATAGGATCCTCTGTCATGCCTGCCATTTGATCAGCAACAATAAAACTATGTACCATCTGATCCTTATGATGCTGACCGTCTTTGTATTCTACGCCAGATAGATCATGCAATTCTGGCAGAATATGCGTGATCAAACCGGTATCGCCCAGAACATGCAGACCAACGGAGGGCTTTTTTGCAGAAAGCATCTTTAAAAGCTCATCTCTAATTCTCTCTGCGCTCACAATATCAATACGAGCCACCTCTTTTTTAATGCCCTCCAGAGTACTCTGATCAATATCAAAATTAAGCTGCGCTGCAAAACGAGCAGCACGCATCATTCTAAGTGGGTCATCAGAAAAAGTCTCTGACGGCTCTAGTGGTGTTTTGATAACTTTGTCTTGGATATCGCTCTGACCATCAAATGGATCCAAAAACTCGCCAAAATGCTCTTTATCTATATGCATGGCGATGGCGTTCACCGTAAAATCACGTCTGGCCAAATCCTCGGCCACATTCTCTACACGCTCTACTTTTGGCTTTCTTGAATTCTTAGCATATTTTTCCTTTCGCGCTCCCGCAAACTCCAAAACAAAACCACCCACTTCCATTCGTGCTGTATCAAAATCCTCAAAATACACTTCACCACCAGCTTCTAGTTTCTCAACCACTTTTTTTGCAAAATCAATACCACCGCCATCAACCACAAAATCAATATCCTTACTATCCACACCCATTATCTTATCACGAACAAAACCGCCTACAGCGTAGACGGGTGTTTTTTCCGCTTTTGCCACCTTTGCAACGGATTGTAGAATCTTTTTTTCAGTCATATCAAAGTAGCAATAAAACCGCTACACCCAGCACAATACGGTACAAAACAAACGGTGTCAAGGTATTTTTACTTACAAATTTTAACAAAAATTGTATTGCCAGTATGCCGCTAAAAAAAGCCACCACAAAACCAAGACCTAATGCAGAGCGGGCCATAGTCAAACCATTTTGCAGAGCATCCATAGCTTTTAGTAGGGTTGCGCCCGCAAAAACAGGAAGTCCCATCAAAAATGAGAACCTTAAAGCTTGAGTTCTATCCATTCCGGCAAACAATCCCGCCGTAAGCGTAATTCCAGAGCGCGATGTTCCCGGAATCAAGGCAATGCTCTGCGCCAAACCTATAAAAAGCGCGTGATACCACTTCATGTTTTCTGGCTTTTTGATCTCTATTTTTCTCTTGGCTCTATATTTATCAGCCAGATACATGACAATACCCCACACTATCAAACAAAAACCCACTACAGCAGGCGCGCGCGCCGCCTCAATTTTTAAACCCATCACCCCACCCACAAAAACCGCAGGAACGCTTGCCAAAATTATCCACCATCCTAAACGCCGACTCTTCTTATCGCCGCCAAAAAAACCCTTAAGAATATTGATAATATCCTCACGAAAAACCCACACAATAGCCAAAAGAGTGGCGCCGTGCAGCAGCGCGTCAAACGTAAGCCCTTGATCCTCCCAACCAAAAAATTTTGGAAGCAGCACAAGATGACCAGATGAAGAAACCGGAATAAATTCTGTTATCCCTTGGATCAGACCAAGCAAAAGCGATTGAAATATCATAACTCAGAGGTATCTCTAAAAGTGAACACATTAAGTGTCCAATCTACCGCAATGCGAATTCTGTCGGGCCAACTATACATAGTAAGTAAAAAAATAGTTCTTCTGAGCCACCATGCCAACCTACCCTTAAACTGAAGCGGGCCAATCTGAGCCAGACCAAACCATTCGCCCACGGGTATAAGCTCTCCCCTGCCTTTATAAGAAAATCGTGCAAGCGATTCTTTCTTGAGCTTTCTTCTGATGTTAATTGCCACTGTTCTTGCCTGCGCAACAGCAGCTTGAGCGGTCCATGGAACAAAACCTACGCGCTCATCAACAATAGATGCGCAATCGCCAAGTGCAAACACATCTTCTTGACCCTTAAACTGTAAAAAACCATTCACCTCAATCCTACCGCGTGTATCCAAAATGCTAGCGCTCATTATCTGGTCCGCATTACTTTGGACGCCCGATGTCCAAATGGTGGTGTGCGCATCCAAAGAACCACCCGCTTTTAGTCTAACAGCGCTTTTGCCCACACGCGTTACTCTGTTGTTGGTGATTACATTAACACCTATTGAGCGTAATTTTTTTCCTGCTTGGATACCAAAATACTCACTATGTTTTGCCAAAACTTTTTCCCCGGCTTCTATGAGTGTTACCTTTGCCTCGCCTCTTTTTATAGCTGGATACAACGTTTTCATTTCTCTATCCAACAATTCTCCCAGCTGACCAGCCAGCTCAACACCCGTTGGCCCACCTCCCACAATGACAAAATGTAAAAGCGCTTTCCTTTCTTTGGCGTCAGATTCTAAACTGGCCTCCTCATAACAAGAAATGATTCTATTTCTTATATCAACACAATCTTTGAGGCTCTTAAGTGGATAGGCGTACTCTGCCACCCCCTCAACACCAAAATCAAAACTCCTACTTCCCACACCAACCACGCAAACATCGTAGGGAAACTCACCCGCATCAGTCATTACTTTTTTTTTCTTTACATCTATCTTCTCTACCTGAGCCCTCACAAACTTCTCACTACAACAATGAACCGTCTGCCTTAGTGGCAGCGTAAGGTGTGTTCTAGAGATAGAACCTGTTGCCACCTCGTGCAACATGGGCGTAAATAAAAAATAATTATTTTTGTCTATTAATGTCACCTGCAATCTTCCCTTATGAATTTGCTTATGGAGCCGCTTGAAGGTCTCAAGCCCTCCAAAACCGCCGCCAACTATGACAATTTTTTTCATACAATAAGCGACACCACAGAAAGCACCGCTGCGCCTGCAAAAACAGCCAAAAGTATCGCTGAGAGAATCGCCGCATGAGGCATGGCAAAAACACCTGATTTACCGCTACTCTTTGGCGTACTTTTCCAATACATAAGTACTATAAGTATAGCCTCCAAACTAATAAAGATGGCCCCTGCCAATGAAATTACCTGAACAAAACTTCTCATTCCCAATATAAACAAAACAAGCGGTACGGCAATTGTTGCAAGCCATGCAAAGGATGGTCTAATTCTGAAATCCCACTCGTACGTTTCTCTCATGGCAGTGCCAAGCATTATAAAACTGGTGCCCATGGCAAAAAAAGCAAAAATATTGCCAAATATCCACACCGCATGCCCTAGCTCAGCCCCCAGCCCAATAGTGGCCACCTCTGTAGTATAAGTACCGGTTACACCCACCACCACAGCTGCAAAAACCGCATAAATAATAATGGGAATAATACCACCCAACATGATTATTTGCTTAAAACGCTTTTTGTCTGAGACCAGCTCCTCTGCCACGGGTATTGCAGCGCTTCCGTGAAACGCAAAGAGTACCACACCATAAGGCAACAATAGCATTTTCCAATCTCCCAGCACCACAAGATTAGCTATAGAAATTGAAGGGGCCGACCAAACCGATAGCACTATAGCAAAAAACAGTAGCAACGCCATCATAATGAGCTCTGCTACTTTTACGGTCTTAAGACCTCTGTACACCACAACTGATCCTAATGCTAGAAAAAGAAGGCTCCAAATAAAAGAGCTGCCACCAAAAAGTGACTGAAGTACTTCTCCCTGGCCAATAACATAGGCCAGCAGCGCGCCATACGTTCCCAGCAAAAAGGATATACTCATTAAAATCTTGCCTGGCTTTCCCAAATATTTACCCGCCATGCCTGCCAGCTGAGAAGATTCTTTGGTACGAGCGCTAACAGCCCCAAGCAATATATGAAGCGAGAGCACCACCAAACCAAGACCTACAATATAAGCCAAACCAACAAGAAATCCCACTTGCGCTACCGCGTAGGGAATACCTAAAATTCCTGCGCCAATAACGGTGCCCACTATTGCTGCAACAGCCTCCCAGTATGTCAATTTCTTATGTTGTGCTGATGTCATTATCCAGAAATTATTGGTAATTGATGTCCGGTTCCTTTTCTCATTTTTAGCTCTTTAATTGCCTCTCTCCTTCTCTTGGTCATTACTTTAGAATCTCGCCTTACATCTGAGAGTAAGTCTACCATAAAGTGACCTCCCAAAAAATGAGGCATTATCACAAACGCAGCGCCGCGCTCATAAAGCCTTAGCGCCTCATCTATGTCGTGGGATGTAAATATTACTTTTGCACTTTTTTTATGACGCCGTGCCGCCTGCGCTATAAGCGCATTTACTTCTTCTGATGGAATGGTGGAGATAATCCATTTTACCTTTTTCCACGGCAGCTCTCGCAAAAGCTCTTGATCCGTTGCATCTCCATATCTGACCGGTGTTCCTTTAGCCTTAAGACGAGCAACCGTTTGAGGATCAAAATCAACCACCAAAGGCTCTACCCGTGGCCTGGTGCGACCCAGATAATCTAAGATTGCATAACCAATTCTGTTGTGACCAAACAAAACCACCTCTGGATCCCCGTGTGTCTCCTCGGGATGGTCCTCGCGCTTTTTCTTGTGCCCCTTGTGCTCAAATATCCATAAAATCGGCTCAAAAAATTTGTATAGCTGTTCGCTATAATGAGTCATATACATGGACAACGTTATGGTGGTAATACCCACCAAGGTGACAAGAGTAAGCGTAGACTCCGGCACAACATTTGACCCAACAGCCCGGGTAATCAAAATAAAAGAAAATTCTGAAATCTGAGCCAAACCAATCCCAACCAAAAAGAGCGTTCTCTTAGTGTATCCCATAAGCCCCAACGCCACCATAAATATGAGAGGCTTAAACAGTAGGACAAAAGCAGAGATTAAGATGGCCGCACCTGCCACAGAACCAACCAGCTGTGTATCTAAGGAGAGGCCTAACAAAACAAAAAATAAAATTATAAAAAAATCTCGGATACTACGCAGACGCGCCGAAATCTCAAATCTATACTGCGAGAGAGAAAGAGTAACACCGGCTAGCAATGCCCCAACTTCTATAGAAAAACCTGCAGCAGAAAAAGCTCCTGCCACTATAAAGAGCCACCCCAAGGATAAAATAAACAATAACTCTCTTGACTGAGCAACATAACGCGCAACTTTGGGCATAACATATATAGCTATGACCGTCAGAGAAAAAAGCAAGAGACCGCCTCTTACCGCCAAAAGCAGCAAATCGTTAGTGCCAAAAGCATTACGCTCCAGTGATGAGCTCGCCATGAGCAAAAACACAGCCGCAATATCCTGCACAATCAAAATACCTATGCTTATCGCTCCGTGCAATTTTTCCATTGCCCCACGCTCTGAGAGCATGTGCACCACAATAATGGTAGAGGAAAACGTAAGCGCGGCGGCAATATAAACGGCAGCAATAGCGCTGTAACCCAGCATTCTGGTAAGCCCATAACCCAAAAGCCCCACAAAAAGCATTTGAGCCGTGGCGGTAACAAAAGCCACTTTACCAATCCTCTTAAGCACCGCGGGAGAAAGGCCAAGACCAACTATAAACAAAAGCAACGCCACACCAATTTGAGCAAGAGCTTCTATGGTGTGATGGTCTATGCCAATAAGAACCGGGGATATCAAAATTCCCGTAGCAATGTACGCTACCACAAGCGGCTGACGCAGGGCGTGAGCAACCAAAGAAAGGCCGCCTGCCATGGCCACTATTAATCCTAATTCAACAAATAATTTAGTCATCCTCCTCTATAGTATATCATGCCTTAGCCTCTTTTTGCTTATCGCGGGAATACAATCTATCTTCTACTTTTCTTTGATCCAATCTCCACTGATAATCCTCGTGCTGCGCAAGCTCTGGATACTCTTCTACCATAGCATCAATAATCGCGTCTATTACCTCAACCGCATTCTGAAAGCGATTTCTAGGTTTTTTTTCTAGCAATTTCATCACAATATCCTCAAGCGGATTCTTTCTATCTTCATTCTCTCTGAAATTTTTTATGGGCTTAGGCTTCTCGTCTCTGTTTGCAACAAGCACATCCTCAACATTTGCATGATGCTCAAAAGGCGTCTTGCCGCTTATGCAGTTATATAAAATAATGCCCAATGAGTACAGATCAGATCTCTTATCCAAACGATGACCTCTTACTTGCTCTGGCGACATATATTCTGGCGTACCCATAGCAGTTCCCGGCTCGGTCACCCTTCTGTCTGCTATTTGTTGCAGAGAATTTCTTCCACGTGGAATAAGCGGCTCGTCGTTAACCTTAGCAATACCAAAATCTCCAACCCTCACATGAACATCATCATTTCTAGCCTCGGTTAAAAAGATGTTGGCTGGCTTTAAATCCCTATGGATAATCCCTCGGCCATGAACAGCCGCAAGAGCTCTACAGGTTTGAATAGCTATAGAGGCGGTCATTTTCTCGGGCAACCGACCTTCTAGAACCAGACGCTTTCCTAAATCCGGGCTCTGCACGTATTCCATAATTATAACCGGCGCACCATTGTTCTCTTCAATCCCGTAAGTTTTAACAAGCCACGGACTGTTGTATGGAGCCTCACTCAGCTGAGCAAGTGCTGTTACTTCAGTACGCACCCTAGACATAATGTCTGCTCGCGCAGCTTTTTCTGGCAATACACTTTTAGCTACCATCACCATATCCAACTCACTATCCAAAACACGCTCTACACTCCCCATTCCACCCCCACCAATTTTATCCAAAACATAATAGCGATCCCCTATCTTTCTCATTGAACGCAGCTCTTGCTGACTATAGTGCTTTAAATATTTCTTCTCGTTTAACGTCTTACCTTTGTTCTCAAACTTTTGAGCCTTTTTTGCTAATCTATTTACTGATGGTCCGCCCATTTTTTCCTTCCACATGGCGTGCATCTCTTTTTGAGCTGCGCCAACGCGCGATAGCTTGTGCTGCTGCTTGTTTTCATCATGCGGCTGCTCTGGCATTGACCTAAAGCTAGCATGGACATTTTTTGCCTGCTTTTTTGGCTCCGCTTTTTTTTCATCTTGCTGCTCACCCTCTACCATAGATAAAAAAGCAGCTTCATGCTGCCCCTGAGAGGGCTCCTTGTTTGGATGGGGACGCTCTACACGAGTGTTTCTCCTCATGCACCTATAATATCATTTTTCGCAGGTGCCGTCACCAGCTGGATCTCCGGTGAAAAAAGAATATTTTCTTGTTTTTTGATCGTACAGCACGCACACAAAACGCCGCGCCAATTTTCCATCAGTTTTGTCCCAATACACCTGAGCTTTTCCGCTTACTTTATGACGCAACCCAATCCATAAAGACGCCTCTATTGGCATATTTGAATCTAGCACAATATCTTTAGTTACATCCTCATCAACCAAAACCTTCATCTCTGCGGCGATACTTGGGACGTCTGTTTCCCATCTTATGCTGCGCATTGGATACGTAACGTGCTCAATAAGCGTCGCCTTGCCTCTTGGGTACAACAAATGTGTATTTGCAGAAACAATAGCCTGATACGCAATCACCAGAACAATAAACGCAGAAGCTTTCTTCGGCACGTATTTATTGGCTACAGCTCCAATTGCTAAAACCAAAAACGGCAAAGAATACAGCATAAACCGATCCTTTGCGCCAAAAAATAGGAGCGTACCCCAAAACAACACTAGGAGCATGGTAACAATGGTAGCCTTCTTTTTTAAAAACAAGGGAACGCTCATGAGAATAGCAAGTAACATGGCCGGTGTTACCAAATGAGCAAAATCGGTCATCTCAGTAATTTTCTGAAAAAATCCACCCCTCTGAATGGCAGGACTGTTATCTTTCCAATGCGGAACATCCATCCCAAAGAGCTGCGAAAACTGGAGATCAAAATGACCTGCTGTTTGCAGCAGCATAAGATTGTAAATGACAACCGGCAAAATGATAGCAAAAGCCAAAAATATAGGGCCCAGCATGTCCTTTCTCCTTTCCTTGAAAAAATAAAATGCATAAGCCGGAATAAGCATCAGCGCCGTATATTTTGATAATATTGCCAAGCCTAAACCCAATCCACACACATAAAGCCATCTTTTGTGCTCAGCCCTTCTAACAAAACCGTAAACGCTTAGCAATATAAAAAGAATAGTTATGGATTCCAGCATAGCGCTTCTTCCAAAACCTACGGCATACGCGCTGCTGGCCCATAGCGCCCCCGCAATAATACCCGCTCTTCTTCCGTAAAGCCTAGATCCAATGCCGATAACAAGAAGCGTTGCAAAAGTAGAAGCTAAGGCGCTCGGCAATCTGGACGCCATCAAATCATCTATGGGCAAGCTCATAAACAAGTGACTAGCCCAAAAGGTAAAAGGAGGGTGATCAAAAAAAGATAAGTTAATCCACCACGGCTCCGGACTTATCCAAAATATAGGAGATTTTTGAACCTCACTGCCATAGTCATCTATAAGCGTCTCACTTCTTAGCGTATAGAGCGGTTCATCTGGAATAAGCCCGTCATGAGCAAGACCTGGCACTCTTAAAATAAGTGCCAACAAAAAAATGCCAAACGCGAGTAGCAAATAGTTGTCTTTTTTTATTTCAATAAACTTTTTCTTAGAAATTTATGGTACTTGAGAGCAAACCGGTGAGCCTCGTCTCTTGCCAGCATAAGATCATCTCTGTAATAATCCGCCGCTTGCGCCAAATACTTGTCTTTACTCCCAAGAATTATATCATTTCTTTTGCGTGCACTTCCTTTTGCAATCCCAATTACTGGAATATCTACTTTCAGTGTCTTGAGCATTTTAAGCACCGCACTCACCTGCCCTTTTCCGCCATCAACCAAAATAACATCTGGATGAGGCCAGCGGTTCCTAAAGCGACGACGTATGACCTCTGCTAAACTTTCATAATCATTAGGGCCCTCTACTGTCTTAATTTTAAATTTTCTGTACTCGCTTTTGTTGGGCTCTCCGTTTTCTATAACCACCATACTCCCTGTTGCGCTGGTTCCGGAGATGTTTGAGATATCATATCCTTCAATTCTATTGAACACATATTGTACTCGCTGCCCCAGCAGCCCAACGCGCTCTTTTGACTTTTCTTTCTTCAGAAGTGCCACATCATTGATGTGTGTAAGTGCTCCTATTTTATTACGAATCTGCGCAGCCTTTTCAAACTCCAGTTTTTTTGCAGCGGCTCTCATATCTCTGTCTAGCACTTTCAAAAGCTCCTTCTTTTTTCCGGACAACATGAGCATCACATGACGAATAATTCTCTGATACTCGGCTTTACCAATCTTTCCAACACACAGCCCAGCACATTTTCCAATATGATAATCAAAACAAGCGCGTTTTTGCTCTGGCCTGCACGTGCTCCACGGAAATATTTTTCTAAGTAGCTCCAATGCCGCTTTGACACTGCGGCCACTAAGGAAAGGTCCATAAATTTTTTTGATTCGCACGTCATCGCGAGCGGAGCGACGCGATCCCGATGCAAAAT
>CAZSVL010000012.1:0-19674 GCA_964610305.1 uncultured Gammaproteobacteria bacterium
TCCAGTTCAAGTAGCCAAGAGCGAATCTCTTCTGTGTCCAAACCATGAGCCTCTACACCTTCTTTAATCAGATAGACGCTGGTGTACATGTTAGCAAGAAATGAGGGGAATGGCGCCTCTTCTCCCGTAACTTCATTATACTTAGCAAGAAACTCTCCGCCTTTTCCTTCTGAATCAAAATGCGCTTCAAATCCAATCATGCCCTCCAGCGCTGCTGCATTTTCTGAAACTACATCTCTTCCAATCATTACCTCTCCGGTTAGAAGTGGCGCACCGACGCCAAGCTGAGCTGCTTGCCTGGCAAGCTGCGTTCCGGGCGCTGGTGTTTGTGGCGCCAAGTAGAGTACGTCCACGCCAGCCTCTTTTACTTTAAGAAGAGCAGTTCTAAAGTCTGTCTCTCCGGTGTTAAAGCTCTCGGAAACGGCAATTTCTCCGCCGCTTGCTTTGAATCCTTCTCCAAAGACGCTTGCAAGCCCTTGGGCGTAGTCAGTATTCTCAGAAATTACGGCAGCCTTTTTAGCTTCAAGCGTATTTGCTGCGTAATTTGCCGCGATGGTTCCTGCCAGTGCGTCAGATGGAGATAAGCGGAAGAAGTAGTCACCGCCTTCTGTGCTTAAGTCTGGACTGGTTGCAGAAGGAGAGATCACCAGCACTTTTGCTGGGTTAGCAAGTGGCGCCATTGCGAGCGCCTCTGATGAGCACACGCCACCAATGATGAAGCTCACCTTATCTATGTTTATCAACTTTTGAGCTGCGGTAGTTGCCGGCTCGCCATCACATTTTCCATCTTCCCAAATAATCTCTATTGAGTTTCCGTCAATACCACCAGCCTCGTTTATCTCATCAACAGCAAGATTTGCTGCTTTTTGAATAGGGAGACCGTACGCTGCGCCGTCTCCCGTAAGAGGCACAACAGCTCCTATTTTAAGCGGACCTTCTAACTCCGTTGAGCCGCCATATATTTTAAACCCTCCCCAAATTACAACGATGGCAATAACCAGCCCCATCAGGAGTCTGCCGCCACCTTTAGCTTCTTCGCTCATAGCGTTTAGTGTAAAAAAATAAGGATGTCCCCTTATAGCCAGCGTACCGCAGCTTGCCAGTGGGGTCAATTGCGGCTTGTGTATAAAAAAAGGGCCTTAGGCCCTATTGAAAAGTCTGTTGAGTTTTCCTCTGAGTGACCGGTAGGCGCAATAGAGTGCCACCAAAAGGCAAAAAACGGCAAATGAGCTGAAAGCCACGGCGCTGGTAGCAGCATATAGCATGCTTGCTATTAGGCTGATGGCGATCGCCCACATTTTAATCTTGCCAGCTTTGCGCGCTTTTACATCATTGCTCTGGCCGGTTGCGCGGCTTTGATCTTGCTGAGACCAGAACAAGTTACGCGTATTGATTCCAAGATTCACCACATCTACGCTCACCAAAAGTACAATGGCGGGCCACATGAGTACGTGATACAAGCCAAGACCGCCCGCAATGAGTAGTGTTGGGATGGTCATGAGTTTGTCTGCGGTAGAATCAAGCCATGCTCCCAGAAGCGTTGGAGAGTCCCACCGCGCTATCCAGCCGTCTACTAGATCCAGCACGGATGCAATAGCAAAAAGGAGTGCTGCCGTAAGATACCAATCAAGACTCAGAAATACTATAGAAGGAACAAAGAAAATGCATAGTCTACCAACCGTAACGGCATTGGCAGTAGTAAGAGGCTTAAGCGCGGGAGCATAGCGACGAATAGGCAGTAGAACGCCTTTTACAAATCTGCCACCAATGCCCTCAAGCTGCCCTTCTATTGCAGAGAGTGACATTTCTGATCCAGCCACATGACCTCCTTATGATCTGCAAAAAAGTATAGCGTATTTGACGCAGAATTTCAAGCCGATAGGGCTTTTGACAAAACACTAGAACATGCTAAGCTGAGACGAGAAGTTTAAAGAATGATAAATTACACAACTACCAGGTGATATAAGCAATTAGCTATGGCAAATAAAAAAAGAACGAATAATATCCCTCCCGTGATACTTGCGGTTATTGTAACGGCTGTAGTAGTCGGTGCTGGTGCATACTATTGGCAAACATTTTGGGTAACAGTGCCAATAGTAGCAAATGAAAGCAAAGTGCTGGAAGAAACTTCTGCCGAATCGGAGAAGCTGCCAAAGATCTCCCAAACGAAAGAAATTGACTACACCTTATCAATAAATCAAGATACAAAAGGGGCAAGTAGCGTTACTCTAAGAGACGCATTTAGTGAAGGATCAGGATTTTCAATGCGTTTTCCTTCTTCATGGGGATTTGTCAGCGTAGAAAGGAGAAGTCTCACTGACTGCGGATTTGGATGTAATCCGGCTCAAATAGCAAGTTACAAGTTTACTTCAGAATTTAGACCATACACACACTATCTAAAGGTAATCATTTCTCTTGCAGAAAGAAAGGATGGTTTGATTGTCACACAGCAAAACAGGATTCACCTTGCAGAAGATGACACATATTACTATAACTACAACCCATCTACTCAATTTTGTATAGATGATGGAAAATGCAAAGATGATGAGGTGGAAGCAATAGACGCAGAAATTAAGGAGATTGTTGACTCCTTTAAGCTGCTGTAAGCAAGCGAAAAATATCGTCCAACAGCTTAGGTTGGCTCAAGTGTTTTTTAAGTTTTTTGATGCAGACTGGGCGTTATGGTGGAAAAGCAAATGATTAAAAAAAACTGCTTTGAAACAGTCGTTTGGACAATAAACTCGTCGGCACATCACATAACACGGCGTATCTGGCTACACAAAACCAAAATAACAATATAATTTTTTATTTTTATTGGGCTTTTTACAATTTTTTCTCTCAGAAAGATGAACGCCCCGTACCGAGAACCGGCCGAGGCGTAGTGAACGGAGCGACTGAAGGCTCGCTCACAGGATGTTGGGGTTGACGGCCGACTGCTTCGCGCCGAAGATCAGCCCGCGGTTGCGACACGGCTCGCACTCCTCCATGTGAGCGCGGTGCCGATCGATGACCGGACCAGCTTCTTCGGCGGGTGTCAACCGATGATCCAGGGCACGCTCGAGAGCTCCCCCTTCTGCGATCCCAGCACTGAACTCGTCACATGACATGCTCATGTCCATTCCTCCTCACGTAAGTGGACTGTACACATTACCATGTTCTGTCCAGCCTGTCAAGCTAAGGACGACGAAAAAATTGTAGAAAGCCCTTAATTTAAAGAAATTATATTGTTATTTTGGCTTTGCTCCGCCCAAATTGCGCTTCGTAAATTGAAAGTTTGAGGCTTCGAGAAAGGCTGGAAATACACCGAAAATCTGATAAAATAACAATGGCGCAACTTCAGATACGCCGAAACGTTAGCTGAAATAGACCAAATCAAAATCTTAAAAATTTCTTAAAACGCATCATATGAATGAACAAACAAAATCCGGAACGATCATTTTTTCATTGTTCGTTGTGGGAGCAATTATTGCATTCCTTATTGGCTTCTCCAATGTATCATACTCATTTGGCCAGCTTGAAGAACTAGGCATCACATTCTTTGAAGGTCTAACCAATTTTGAATCGCAAGTTCCACAAACACTACTATTATTACTGCTATGCCCAATTCTCATCGCTATCGGGTTCACAATAAAAAGAAAAATTCCTTCTACTAGCACGGTTCGAACACAATTAGTAAAAATTGTATTGTGGTATATATTTTTTATAGGGTCATCTTATTTCCTTGGATTAACGATTTTCTTTGGCCTATATTTTCTTGTGGGGCTCTTCACCTTTCCAATTTCGATCATTCTATTTTTAGTAGGATTTGTTTTTTTCCGCCCACCAACAAAAATATTGATCTGGTACTCATTACTACCATCATTCATCATACTTGGATGGATTTTGTTTTATCGTATTCAGACACCACTTGTAGGCTAGAAGAAATTTTGATTTGGCCTACATCAGCTAACAGGGTATAGGCGGCTCACTCAGTCGCTCCGCTCCTTCGTTTTCCCATATTGTTGCGCGGTGAGCCACTATCGTGGCATATTTTACCGCGCAACAACATCGCCTATACCCGAACGTTATGTGAAATAAATTATTTTCCCGCCTTAATAAGAGGAGTTTTCAAACGATTTTTTTTGGCCTCTGTTTTTTAATCTTGACATACTCACGTATTTTTGCTAAACTATAACCTTGCCCGAAATATGCTATATTCAACCATTCATCAAACTTTGGGAGGATTACTATGAATGAGAAGCGTCCGCCCACCCGCATTACTGGCGGATCAGGCACAGAAGCAGACCCGTTCAAGGTCCGAAATGACCTGACGTGGGCATGCTATCAAATCAAAGGACAAGGCTACAACTACGAGCCGGCTCGCATCGAAGACGCGCGTCGTCTTGTTGAGGAAACTGATCTCACACCAGAACGTCGCGAGCACTGGACAAAGCGCATAGATGAGCTCGAGTATCAATCACGTCGCGCGCGGACTGGCTACTTGGTCCGCAGGCATCGTGAAACACTGAAGGAACTCGACGATCTGCGCGCGAAGAACGCGAAAGCTGACTTCATCAGGCGCAAGGACATGAAAGCGCAACGATTCCTTCGTGAAGCACACGAAGCCTACGAGCTGTTCCTCGCTTTCGCTGACGCACACCCGGAACTCGTCGATCGTGAAAGAGACGCAGCGTACTTCAAGAGTCCAGACGAACTTCTCGCTCAGTCGTAGCCAGTCCGCGCTCAAGCCGGTGAAGCTGACCATCTACTCAAGATGCGATGCTCGCCGGCTCTTTCTTTTCGTACGATTGAAAAACAGAGGCCACGAAAGCATGGAGTGTTTGTGAAAGCTTGTGGTAGACCGGGCGGGAAAATAATTTACATCACATAACAATGAATATGCGGTTCAAGAAATAGTGATGAATTTTTATATTTTCAAAGGTATCACTATTTCTTTCACCCAAATGGCGCTACTTGAAAATGGGCGTTTGAAGTGCTAAAATAATCTTGTTGGTAAGCCAAAAATTTAAGCTAAAAACAACAGCGCCACTTCGCATATTCATAAACGTTATAGGTTGTAATTTTCAAAATTTTCTTACGTTATTTCTAAATATAAAGCTCTATGAGAAAAATAAACTTTAGCGTTGAGCCTGACTTGGCAGAAAGAGAGATCAAAGTAAAAATGGCTGCAATTTCAGTCCCTCAAATTAGTAGACGCCAAGGAAGTTCTCTTGAAAAACATATTGCTGACGAATTAGCAAATATTGACGTTGAAAATCTTCTGAATTCTCCTATCTTGAAAGAATGTGAGTCTTTTTATCGGCCGTTTAACATTGAAAACGCATATCCTCCAGCTACTCATTTGCTGAAACTTGTACAAAAGTCTGGACGAATTCCAAATATTAATCGTGCTGTTGATTGTTACAATATCGTATCTGCCACGACATTGCTTTCGATTGGTGCTCACAGTTTGGACGCTATCAAAGGCGATCTTCGTTTTGCTACCTGTACCGGTGATGAACGATATACTCCTTTAGGACAAACAGAGCTAGAGAAAGTAAACGCTGGAGAATATGCATGCATGGACGAAGAAAAGATCATTTGTAGAATGGACTTAAAGCAATGTGATGAAACGAAGGTCGATAAAAATGTTAAGGAATTTGTCGTTTACGTTCAAGGAAACAAGGAGACTTCAGAAGATTACGTATTTGGGGGACTGAAAAAAGTCTGTGAAAATCTAGAAAATTTCTGTCAGGCTCAATACAGCTTTATCTAAAAAACCGAAAATTTTGAAAATTACATCCGATAAACGCAAACGTTATAGAAAATCAATTGTATTCTTAGCACAGATGAAAACCATAATACTTACATCAAGCGGAAAGTTAATCGCCGCTAATAAATTAGATGAATTTTTGCCTAAGCCTCTTTCTGAATCAAAGATACTTTATGTAACAACGGCATCTAAGAGGGTTCCAAATACTGATTACATGGAGCGGCAAAAACAGGCGATGGATAAGCTGAATTTTTCTTACACACAATACGATATAGCCGGCAAATCTAAAGAGGAATTGAAAGAGTTGCTCCCAGAGTATGATGTTGTTTATGTTGAAGGTGGTAACACTTTTTACCTTTTAAAGTCTGTGAGAGAAAGCGGTTTTGAAGAGGTGGTCAAGGAATTACTACCAAAAGGACTTGCTTATATTGGGACAAGTGCTGGATCTTACATTGCTTGTCCGTCAATTGTAATGGCAACGTGGTCAAACCGAGATTTTGATCGCTGCGGGATAACAGATTTTAAAGCGATGGGATTAGTATCATTTTTAATCAAGGCTCACTATGTTCCTGAAATGAAAGAAATGCTAGAGGAGAAAGCGATGGATTTAGATTTGCCCATGCGTGTTCTAAACGATGATCAAGCTATGGTGATAAGGGATGAGAAAATTCAGCTTATCGGTGGTGGTGATGAGATAATAATGTAAGGTGGTAGTATAATTGCGAATAGCATTTACAACGTATAACAACGTGTATCTAGTATCGGGACAAGGGGCGCATCATTGCGTTTTTTTTGTAAAATAATGATTGACATTACACAACATCTCCTATATAGTATCCCCGTCACTGGAGAGGTGGCCGAGTGGCTGAAGGCGCATCCCTGCTAAGGATGTATAGGGGAAACTCTATCGAGGGTTCGAATCCCTCTCTCTCCGCCAATCTTAACTATATACCATGTACTCAGACAACATAATTTTCTTTGATGGGGAATTTACTACCTTAGAGCCAGATGAGGGCAGGCTTTTATCTCTTGCTTTTGTGAAAATGGATGGGAGCAGTCTTTATTTAGAGCTTGATGTGGCAGATGCGCCCGTGCATCCGTGGGTAACAGAAAATGTTATGCCGTATCTGGAAGGAAATAAAGTGAGTGATGAGGATGCTATTGCGCAGATCAAGGATTTTGTGGGAGAGAGCAATCCTTTTTTGGTTGCAAAAGTTAATCAGTTTGATTGGATTTTTTTGGCAAAGCTTATGGGCTTGCAGCAAAGGGAAACAAAAACCACGTTTCACTGGATTCCTATAGATTTTGCAACAATTTTGTTTGATAGGGGGATAGATCCAGCCAAGCCAAGTGAGCAGCTGGCGGCAGATATGGGAATAGAAATGCCAGAGGGCTACCAAAATCATCATGCGCTGGGGGATGCTCAGCTGCTAAGGCTTCAATATATGCACATAGCATCGCAATCCAAGGAATAGGGTATTTTATGCTATAATTAACCTTTACATTAAAGATATATATGGCAAAAATGAACAAAACCGTGGGGCTTATAATTGTGGCTGTTGTGGTCTTGGCTCTTATTGGCAGCATTGCAGGCACGTATAACAAACTGGTAACGCTTAATGAAGGAGTGGATGGGCAGTGGGCTCAGGTTGAGACTGTTTACCAAAGACGTTTTGATCTTGTGCCAAATTTGGTAAACGCAACCAAAGGTTTTCTTGAGCAGGAGCGTGCCATTTACGATGCCATTACTGATGCAAGAACTCAATACGCAGATGCGGGAAATGCGCGTGGGCAAGTAGCGGCAGCAAATAATTTAGAATCAGCTCTTGCAAGGCTTTTGGTGGTGGTAGAGTCTAACCCAGAGATAAAATCTAATACAACGGTGGCAGCTCTTATGTCTGAGCTCTCAGGCACAGAAAACAGAGTTTCAGTAGAGCGCAGAAGATTTAACGAGTCTGTTCAAAGTTACAACGTTACGGTAAAGCGTTTTCCTACCAATTTATGGGCAACCATGATGGGATTTGGAGCCCGAGACTTCTTCCAGAGCGATGAGGCGGCCGCAGAGGCGCCAGAAGTAGACATTTCACTCTAATATGAATCGGCTAAAACAATGGACCATGCGGCTAGCAGCTGCTGGTCTTTTGTTTCCGGGAATCGTTTTTGCTCAGACTTTTGTAGAAACGCCCAATCCCGTAGGATATGTAAACGATTTTGCCAACTTTATAGATGATGATGTAGAGCGGCAACTAGAGCAGGATTTAAGTGCATATGAGCTGAAAACTACTCATGAAATTACGGTGGTTACAACCGATTCTCTGCAGCAGACAACTATAGAGGATCTTGCGGTACGTTGGTTTGAGCAGTGGGGAATTGGTAAAGCAAAAGATGATAATGGCGTGCTTTTGCTTGTAGTTCCACCAGAGAGGCAAATGAGGATAGAAGTAGGATATGGTCTGGAGGGGGCAATAACAGATTCTCAGGCAGGCCAAATTTTAGATAACATTTTAAAGCCGGCTTTTAGGTCTGAGCAGGAGAGCGAAGGAATTGTAAAAGCAGTTGATACACTCATGAAGTTGGCAAGTGGTGAGCAGGTAGATTTGGAAAGTGTTAATGATCTGCCCCCTATAGGCATATTGCTTGTTTTTGTGAGTTTTGTTCTGCTTTTGTGGCTTATCTCCTACATAATTTCTCGCAATAACAAAAAAGGCGGTGGAAAAGGTAAGGGGAAATCCAAATTTAGAGATAGTTTTTACGATGCAGATGGCGGTTTTTGGAGCGACAGGAGCCCTAGGGGTGGCGGTTCTGGCGGAAGTTTTGGTGGATTTGGAGGAGGTGGTTCTGGCGGCGGCGGCGCGTCTGGAAGCTGGTAGTAAAAAATGGCTCATATGAGCCATTTTTTGATAATTTAGCTTGACAAAAGCCTAAAAATGTGCTATAGTATATAGTTGAAAAAGGAGGATTTTCATGGATGCACTAATGGGGATTCTTTGTTTCCCTTTGGCAGTACTTCTGCTTTTGTTTTTCGGCCTCAGTGTGCCTGCGCAGTTTGTGTGGGGATTTATTGGCGCCGTTTGGGTCGTAACTTTTTTCTACTCTTTCTTTGGTGGAGAGGCTGCTATTGCGCCGCTTAACCATATCATTCCAGATTCTCAAATAGAAGACGGAGCCGTGCCCTCGTGGTTTTCTGGCTTTGCTTTTGTGGGATTTTGGGGAGGAGTAACCGTCTGCGGCATGGCCGTGCTGCTGAGCATTTTGTCTTGGAGGCCAACGTCTGATGATCCGGGCATGCAGGCTTACTACGATTATTCGCAGCGTGCCTTTACGGAGAACAACACGTGGTCTCCGGACCCGTGGGTGTCGGGAGCGCAAGTCTGGCTTCTGGGCATTGCTGCTCACGTTCTCTGGGCTTTGGCCTTTCACTCCTACCGCAAGCTTCGGGCGGGTTACGAAAACCATCTGTTCTTTGAAGAGCGGGATGATCTGCGCGGTGTTTGGTACAACGAGAGCGGAGACGAGTCTCACATGTTTCCAGAGCATCGCAGAAGCGCGCTTTGGAGATTCCTTTTCTGGGCGGGAGACTGGTTTGACAGCACCCGTCTGGGCATGTGGATTCTAAAAAAGCGCGGCATTACGTCGTAACAACAACAGGCAGGTTTAATCACCTGCCTTATTTTTTTAGATGTCATCCCGGACTTGATCCGGGATCTCAAGAAAAACGCGTGCGGTAGATTGTTCTCTTGAGATCCCGGGTCTCGCTTCGCTCGCCCGGGATGACAAGAAAGTGTTTATTTCATCCGTAAACGAGCCAGAAGTACCCCCGCAGCCACGCTCACATTAAGAGAACTTTTAATCCCCAACATGGGAATCTCTATGGTTTGATCTGCTCTGTCAATAATATCCTCACCTACACCGTCCACTTCATGTCCAAATACTATAGCAAGCGGAAAGGTGGGCTCCCAAGAGGCATAGTCTACTGATGCGTCAGTAGATTCCGCTGCCACCACGTTTACACCGTTTTTTTGTAATTTTTCTATAAGTGCCTGCAAATCTTCACATCTCTCCCACGGTACTGAATTTTCTGCACCGAGGGCCACTTTTTTTATGCGAGGATCTGGGGGAGCTGGCGTATATCCACATAAATAAATTTTATCTACCCCAAATGCATCAGCCGTCCTAAAAATAGATCCTACATTGTGGCAGGATCTAATGTTGGGCAGAATGAGCGACACAGAATTTTTCATCCTTTTACCTCACGTATTGCTTGAATAAGAGTCTGCGGCTCATCCGTACCAATCCGGATTTTTTTACCATTTTCAAACTCAATTTCTACAGCCTGCAAGCCACTAACATTGTAGAGCCATCCGTGCGGGGTTAATCTAATCCCAAAGCCGTACCACCATTTATTTTTTACCTCTTCATATCGGACAATAGGTGCCAGTGGGTATTTTTTCTTTACGACCCCAATGCCAAAACTAATTTTGATATACTCGGCGTCCAGCGATACGGTGAGCGCGCCAAAAAGAAGTCCTACCAAAATTAAAACAGCAAGAAGAATAAATCCAATCATGGCAGATTCATCTATGAACCTAAACGCAAAAAATTCAATAAGCAGCACGGCGGCAAGTACGGCTAATGTCACTCTTCCGATTTGTGTGTGTTTGTACATATTAGCTAAGCGCTTCTAAAATTTCTTTTCCGTGATCTTTTGGCGTTGCTTTTTCCCAGACGTGGGTGATTATTCCATCTTCATTAATAATAAAGGTGGCTCTTTGTGTTCCCATATATTTTTTGCCAAACATAGATTTTTCTACCCACACACCAAAAGCATCCATGAGTTTATGATCAGGATCTGACCAGAGCGTAAAATTTAGATCCTGTTTTTCAATAAAACCTTGATGAGATTTTGGGCTATCTTTGCTTACACCGATGATTGCGGCACCTGTTTTTTGAATTTCATCATTATTATCACGTAAGCTGCAGGCCTGTATCGTGCATCCGGGTGTATTATCCTTTGGATAAAAATACAGAACTACTGTTTTATCGGTGTAGTCTTTAAGAGAAGCTTCTTTTCCGTCTTGATCCACTACTTTTATCTCAAGTGGTGCGTTGTCATTTTTTTGCAACATATAGCGGTAGAATAGCATGAGATCAGCAGGTTGACAAGAAGGCGATTATATGTTACAGTGTCCCAAAAGAGGAGGTGCTAGTGCTAGAAGAAATGAGCAGTGGCGGTGGGACATTGCACGCTGAATTACCCTGGTACGATACTCATGACGGGATCAGAGACGAGCTAGACAAAGGTCTTGCGGGTTTGCGCAGAATTTGTAAGGCGCGGCACCAGGCTGGTTATCAGCGTGGCGAGCGGCTAGCTGAGTTTGTGCTTCTCAAGGGCAAGATCTGGCTGGATACGTGCGGAAATACGCAGGTGCCTGTGCAGGCTAATCGGTTTGATGCCATTACTGAAATTCCTGATGTTGTCACCAGAGAGAGCTTTCTTTTGGAGTTGCAAGGCATTGAGCCTGAACCTTTCTTTTCTCTGACGTTAGGCACGTTGCCACCCACCAGTTTGGTGTGCGACCGATGCCACTGTAGCTGGGATCTCCAGAACGTTCTGGATGTTCATCAGCGAGAGCTTGAGATGGTGAGAAATAGTTCTTTGGCGGACTATGAGGGTAGCACCCTAGGTCATGTCATTGAGACTATTAATGGGGAAGATCCCGATTCCAACCGTCGGCGGCGGGTGGAACTTTATGACCTTTACGCTCAGCGTGATTTGGTTGCTGAGCAGAGGGAGACGCTGGAGTCTGAGCTTGTTGGGAGAGATTCCGTTATCTCATGGCGAGAGTTTGTCTATTTTCACAGCGCGTGTTGGGCATACGTACGTGCAGATGAAGAGCGCGCGTTCTTTGAGAAGGTCTTTGCAGAGGCGGGATTTGCTGGTGTGCAATTGCTTGCGATTCCTGCTAGGTATCCTGGCAACGTAGCGCCATGGTTCCGCGCCGTGACTGTTTTTGGAGACATCACCATTGGATGGCGAAAGCGAGTCATCTCCGTCAATTGGTTTGGCAAGGCAGACGGGAATAAGCTGTTTGATTCTGAGAATGTCACCAAGGGGATATACACGATCCACGCGTGGGGTCAGCAAAAAGCAGTTGAGTACCTGCGCACGCTGCGCGAATTCTGGGTTCAAAACGGCGTATAGTATCAACAGTCACTTGTCTGAGGGCAGGTGATTTTTTTATTGACCCAAATATGCAGCCATGCTAGGCTTTTGTAAAAAGGAGGAAACATGTGGATTATACTGGCCCTGGTTGTTGTTGGGTCTAGGTCTGGCGGCGTGATATGGATGTCTCGGGATTCGCTCAAGGATATTCCCTCTGCAATAAGAGCCTTAGCCGTTGTCTTTTGTACGTTTCCCGTCTTTGTTTTGTGTTTGTATGTGGTGGGGATGCCCCAGATTCAGAGTGGGTTTTGGTGGTACTTTGGTTTAGATGTGGCGCTCATTACTGTGGCGCGCGTCTTGTTTATGCGCGCACTCTCATTAGGGACGCTTTCTGAAACTCAGCCCATTTTAGCGTTAACGCCAGCTTTCATGGTGTTCTCGTATCCGTGGATTACAAATGAAAGCGTTCCTCTTTTGGGGTGGATAGCCGTTGTAATGATCGTTATGGGCGTTTTTGCTTCTCAATATCCGGGAAAAGAAGAGGGTGGTGTGCATTGGTTCATCTCTCCCTTTAAGGCGGCACTGTCTCAGCCGGGAGTAAGGATAAAGTTTTTGGTGGCATTTATTTATGCCTTTACCGCAAGTCTTGATAAAATGTGCATTGAGACTTCTAACTGGGCATTTTATTTGGTGATAGAGAGTCTTTTTGTGGCCCCATCAATGATGCTCATTATTGGTTTTCAGCTGTGGAGGGGTAGTTATCAGTTAAAGCCGCACCTTAAGAAATATAAGCTGCTGTTGGTTGGTGGAATGTTTGGTTCTGTGATGAGTATTGCGCAGTATTTTGCGTACACCATAGCGCCTGTTCCGTATATTATTGCCAGCAAAAGGCTTGCTATAGTGGTTACCAGCGGTTGGTCCATCTTTGTTAGGAAGAAGGCTACTTTTAATTGGTATCGTTTTGCGGGCATAGTTACGGCCGTATTTGGAGTTGTTGTCCTGAAATTTACTTAACCCACACCCCGTGGGTTCTTTTTTTAAAAAAAGACCTGACAAAGTCAGGCTTACTACATACCGAGAATTTCTTCTAGTTGCTCTAGGCTTTGCTCAATAGTATTTGCTGTGTGCTGATGTCCTTGGCCAAAGTTTATCGGAGCTCCTGCTGCAGGCGTGACGTCGCTTACGCCAAAGCCTCTTGTGGGGCTCCAAGCGGCTACGGCGCTTTTGAATCCGTATGATATGTCTAGCATCCACAGCCCGTTTGGGTCGTCAGGTTGATCAATGCTGATTGTTGCCAGGGGATATCTATCCTTCAATACTTTTTCAAGCTTCTGTAGATTGTTATCGGCCATCTCACCTCCAAATGGGCTGTTTGATTTTGTTAAAGGCTAAACATCTCCGCCAGATCACCCACAGCTAACGTTCCCCAGAGAACTAGAAAACCTATGATTACTTTTATCATGAGTGGAATGCTTAGGTCAAACTTTTTTCTTAGAGCGGTGTATGCTGGGGGAAAGTATAAAAATGAAAGAATAAGATATAAAATTCCCGGAGTGGGATGTACCAAAACAATGTTGAGAATGCCAACAATTGTAAATGTGCCACCAAAAAACCAATCTACTGGCGTAGGGTTTGATGCTTTTGAATGACTTTTACTTCTTTTTGCTGCGAATTCGTAAAGGATGCCCGTGCCGGAAATAAGTGTTGCCGCAATAACAAAATCTGTTATATCCCAGACCACTTCACTGCTAAACTGCATGGCGATCAATGGAATTAGCAAAATGGCCGTAGTCACGATAAAAATGCGTAGAATTTTTTTGTTTTGCATATCGTCTTGTTGGTGTAGACGCTTAATGCGAGCTTTTCTATCTAGTTGCACAGAGGGTGGGATTGCCACTGCTTCGCAGCGGCACGGCCTGCGGCGTTCGGCATATTATATAAATATAATATGCGCCCTCTTTACTCGGCCATCGAACCCTCAAAGACTGCCAAGTATGAATAAATTGTGTTGCGGAGAGGGTGGGATTCGAACCCACGGTAGGTTGCCCCACATTGGTTTTCAAGACCAACGCCTTAAACCACTCGGCCACCTCTCCATTTATTGGTATCGTTTTAGTGTCTCTTTGAGTCTTATCCTTAGCTCTTTACGCCCGTCACTGGTTTTTAGATAAAGCTCTCTACGCATAGCTTCTATTTGAGTCGGGTATGCTTCGTAACAAAGCAATTTAAGGGACCTCCTGTGTTTTGTAGACTTCACGACACCTGCCTCATGTTAATAAACCTCACGCGTAGATCGTTAGTATATCCAACATAAAACTTCTTGTCTTTTAGGCTCAGGAGAATATAAACGTAATTCATATAGCTACTCGAGGGGCATTCGCCCCTCGCCCGGCGCATGCCGGGCGGTCACCTCTCCAGTGGCGATACTATAGCACAATTTTTGATCCGTGTAAACCCTTGACAGCATGGCAAAAATGCGCTATGCTCCATATATAAGGAGGTTGCTTTGATCAAACATCTTGCTTTGGTGAGTTTGCTTGTTTCTTTTGTGAATATTGGCTCAGCGGGGGCCCAAACAGCTCAAGAGCTCAAGGAGATTACTGCGCAGGCAAGCGCTATCTTCAATGCGCGTATTTGTGACTTTGTGAATGATCAGAGCGTCTGTATTTGGGAGAAGAGCTGGGTCACGGCAGTTGATTTCAACAGGGATGGTCTCTTGGATTTTGTTCTCCAGATTCCTCCCGCTCCCCGTGAGTTGCTGGGAGGGCACAGTGTTAAGGTGCCTAATTATCCACCACCTCAGACACGCGTTTATTGCGCCAGAAGAGAAGAGGGTGATGTTAGGGAGTGTTTCAAGGGTCCTTACGCTCACATTTCTTTTCAGAGGGTTGTTCCCGCTGGTCCGCTTTGGGGCCGCGGTGCATTAAAGATGATTCAGCGCGTGGTCAAGGATGAGTGTACTGCTGAGGTTTCGGAATTTCAGTGGGACAAGGGAGAGTTTATTCTTTCCAGCATGTATGAGATGTCAGATCTGAGCGATTCTTGCGTGGGGCCGTACGCTCCAACAAAGAAGAAGAGCACAGCTGCTGAAACACGAATGTGCGATCCTCGTGTTGACGATGAGTGCGGCTGTTAGAGAACGCGTCTTGCTATCATTGCAAGGCGTTTTTTGTTATAATAAAGCTATGAAAAAGGAGAAAGATTCACAAAAAACAGCAGTACATGGTCATGCGCCAGAGCTCTCTGCTCAACCAGAAGGAGAGTTGGCGGTAGATATTGTAGATAAAGACGATAAGCTACTGGTAATCGCCACCATTGCCGGAGCAGATCCAAAAGATATAGATGTTCATGTTCATGACGATGTGCTTACTATCCGTGGCAAAAGAGAAGCGCATAAACACATAGAAGAAGACGCTTATGTACACCGCGAGTGTTTTTGGGGCGCGTTTTCTCGCACCATAATATTGCCGCTCAACGTGAAGGCAGATGGCGTGAAGGCAGAGTATAGAAACGGTGTACTCACCGTAGAGCTTCCCAAAGATAAGCGAGAGACACATATTCCTATTTCCGTGGTTGATTAAATAATAAGGGCCCTCTTGTGAAATTGCCCAAAAAAATTAAGCTGATTGTTGTAATCCCGCTTATGGCGGTGATTATTTTAGTGGGTGGGTTTATTTTATGGCAGGGGGTGCATGCATCTGCATATGATGGAAAAATAATTGAGGGGGTTAAAGTGGGGCAGTATAATTTTTCTGGTATGACGCCAGAGCAAGCAAAGAATGTTGTTGAGGCTGTTTCAAAAGAACTAGAAGATGGTGGCCTCAGTGTTTCCTATACTGACGCTCTCAAGCAGGAGCGCTTTGTTACCATTTTCCCTTCTTTTTACCTAAACAATCAGCAAGAGCGTTTTATTACGGTTAATGTTGATGATACCGTGAGCGCTCTTATGGGAGTTGGCAGGTATGGTTCTGCTATGAGGCAGTGGGAGTCCCGCCTTTTTTCTTCGCTTTTTGGAAAAAATGTAGAGGCTCATGTGCAGGTGGATACCGATTTATTTGAAAAAGTTTTGCAGGCCAATATCGCATCAAGTGAGCGGTTGGCTCGCAATGCCCAAGTACGATATTTTAATGGAAAATTTACGGTAACAGAGGAAAGCTCTGGCGTAACCTATCCCATGGATGATCAAGTGCAAGATGCAGTGGAAGACTTGCAATCATTGAGCATTCCAAAGTTAGAGCTAGAGGCGGTTTTTCAAGAGCCAACCATAGTGGCCAGTGAGCTATCGGGGTTTGCTCAAGAATTTGAGCAGATAATTGCGCTTGGACCCATAACACTTACCTATTCTGATGATGACTATAATAGAAATCTTTCATGGGCGGTTCCAAAACACATGATTGCTCAGCAGCTTAGTGTGGATAAAGACCAGAAGGATCGTTTATATATAAAATTAGCAGAAGACGAGTTTAACGGCTGGCTTAAAGAAAATGTATTATCAGATGTGGAGCGAGAGGCGCAGGATGCTCAGTTTATTCTCAGCGCAGATAACAAAAAAGTCACGACCTTTGTGGCGAGTCACCAGGGAATACAAGTAGATAAAGAAGAGCTCTCAGAGGCAATGGCCGCAGCTCTTGGCGCGCGTCACGCTCAGGTTTTGCTTAGTGCCTTGGAGCCAGAAAAACAGCAGACTCATACGCCAGAGCGCATTGAGCTTGTCACGGTAAGTAGTGAGCCAGAGTTAACAACAGAGAAAAGCAACAAGTTGGGCATAAAAGAGGTAATTGGTCTTGGCGTTTCAGATTTTAGCGGCAGTCCTCACAATAGAATAAAAAACATGAGCAATGCGGTGGACAAGCTGCAAGGTATTCTTATTGCTCCAGGAGAAGAGTTTTCGCTGTTAAATTCATTAAAACCTTTCACCTATAGCAACGGTTATCTGGATGAATTGGTAATTAAAGGTGATGAGATAAAGCCAGAAATTGCCGGGGGCTTATGCCAAATTGGAACTACTAGTTTTAGAATGGCCATGAACTCTGGTCTTAACATCACACAAAGAAGAAACCACTCTTTGGTGGTGAGCTATTACAATGATCCTATAAATGGGAATCCGGGCACCGACGCCACTATTTATGATCCTGCGCCAGACTTTAGATTTATCAATGACACCGGAAAACACGTTATGTGGCAGACTACTATGAATACGAGGACCGGCAGATTAGCTTTTACGCTATGGGGAACCAGTGATGGTCGCAAAGGGTCATATACGGCGCCGGTAGTTGATCGTTGGATAGCCACAGGACCCATGGTTGAGAAAAAAACAGTAGATTTAGAGCCTGGTCAGCGGGAGTGTCAGAGCAAGCATCCGGGAGCAGAAGCCAGTTTTACCTATAGCGTTGTTAAAGCTGACGGAACAAAGAAACAGACCGTGTATGAGAGCTACTACAGACCCCTGCCAGAGATTTGTTTGGTTGGCGCCACGCAAGAACAGATAGACCAGCAAGAAGAAGAAAAGAAGCAAGAAGAGTTGGCCGACATTTTATTCCCCGACACTGAGTAAGATTTGTGTTCAAAATTGTGGCTTATTTTAGCCCTTTTTTAACTATCCCCACAATGCGCTTGACATTGATCCCATAATATGGTATTATTGAGCGTCACTGCTGCTGTTTGAAAAGTAACCGCAAGATCCGTAGTCACGACAAGCATGGAGGTGCTTTCTGGGGCAGGTCTGGTCTCACGACTCGACAGCACCTTTAAAGTACCTTCTTGACTACGGGTCTTGGGGTTATTTTTTTATAAAAAAACCAGCTTTTCAGGCTGGTGTCTTTTTATTTATGAATGAATTCGGGCTCGACTGGAGGATCCGTCAAAACCGTGAAGACAAAGTACACGGGAAGCGTTATAACCCATAGCGCAATAAGGCCACTGCGGGTCGCGGGATCAAGCTTGGTCCACCATGAATTACCATACACGGCAACCTGAGTTGATACTAACTGAAGCATGCTAACAGAGCAAATGTACAGCACGAGCTCTACTATTCTAGCATGCGGTTTTCGTGGGGTGTGATTGCGATAACCAGCTGCAATTAAGAGTAGAAATGCTGCCCCAAAGAACAAGAGCACAGCGGCTATTTCCTGAGGATTTAAATACATTATGTTATTCTCCCTCCTTTTTACGCGTTGTCTATCACCTTATCTACCAAACCGTACTTTACCGCTTCTGGAGCGGTCATGAAATTATCTCTGTCCGTATCTTTTTCTATGATCTCTTTTGGCTGCCCGGTGTGACCAGCTAAGATTTCATTGAGATTATCCTTCATGCGCAAGATGCGCTCGGCAGATATTTTTATGTCACTTGCTTGGCCCTCTGCGCCACCCATAACTTGGTGAATCATGACTTCAGCGTTGGGCAAAATAAAACGCTTGTCTTTTGCGCCAGCTGCTAGCAAAGTGGCTGCCATGCTGGCTGCCATACCAATGCAGATGGTAGAGACATCAGATTTTATATATTGCATGGTGTCGTAGATGGCCATGCCAGAGGTGACGGATCCGCCCGGAGAGTTTATATAGAGTTTAATATCTTTTTCAGAGTCTTGGCTTTCTAAAAACAAAAGCTGGGCAATAACAGTGTTGGCAACATTGTCATCAATACCAGAGCCAAGAAAAATAATGCGGTCTTTAAGAAGGCGCGAATAAATATCGTAAGCGCGCTCTCCTCGGTTAGTTTTTTCTATGACAGTTGGTATGAGATTCATAGAGATAGTATATCATTAGGTGACAATTTTTACGCCTCTGCCCGTTTCTTCTAGTCTTCCGCTGAGCGTAAATCCGGCCGCTTTTTGATGTCCGCCACCACCGTACTTTGCAGCTATAACGCTTACATCTACCGTATCTTTGGTGGTGCGTAGACTCCCCTTTATAACACCTCCAGACTGTTCTGTCAAGAGGAGCGTAAAAGAACCCTCATTGATGCTGGAGAGAAAATTGGGTAGGCCGTGGATTTCTGAAGAGCTTAGTCCAAAGGCTTTGTAATCTTCTTCAAAGAGATAAGTGATAACGGCGTCTGCAGATGCTTGGTAATACAAACGTGCCAAAGCTATTCCCCATAGTTTTAGTAGATTAACGCTTTTGTTGTTAAGCATCTTTTCTCTAATAGTGTGCAAATGCGCTCCTTGATTTACCAAGGCAGAGGAGACCTCCATGGCGCGCGCAGAAGTGGCAGCGTTTGAAAAATGAGCGGTGTCATTTATGATTCCCGCCAAAAGACATGTGCTCATATCCTCTGTTACGGTGATGTCGCTCTCCGTGAAAAAATGATACAGAACTTCTGTGGTAGATGCGCCCTGCAGATTTACTAAGTTTATATCCCCAAAAAATTCGTTGCTGGTGTGGTGATCTATATTGATGATGGTTGCGCCGCCGGGGATTTTGGGTATGAGTTTATCTATGGCTAAGTAGCGCAGATCCCCCGCATCAAAGCCAATGACCACATCAACACGTTCATCGCTGAATATACTTGGGTCAGTACTTACGTCTTTTGCAAAGGGGAGGAAGTATAATTCTTCTGGAGCCGGCGTCTTGCAGTAAATTTCAGAGTCTATTCCGGAGTTATCAAGAAAAAGTTTAAAAGCGCAGGCAGCACCAAGGGTGTCTGCGTCTGGTCCGGGATGGCATACCAAAATTACCCTGCGGGCAGCAGAGATGGCATCCATTATTTGTACGTTTATGTTTGTTGGCATAAGCAGCCAAGTATAAAACAGGCTGCA
>CAZSVL010000013.1:0-16718 GCA_964610305.1 uncultured Gammaproteobacteria bacterium
GCAGAAATAGAGTACGTCTTATATTCCTACCTGGATCCTGAATCAAGTTCAGGATGACGCTAAGAGCCTATTTCCTAACAGTATGACACCATTTTTTGAACTCGTACACACAGACAAAAACTCCGGCGCCCGCGCCGGGATTTTGCATACTCCCCATGGTGACATTCCAACACCGGTTTTCATGCCAGTTGGAACCGCAGCGAGCGTTAAATCTTTGGACTCGCAAGATCTCCACAATCTTGATGCGCCTATTATTTTAGGAAACACCTATCACCTATACTTACGCCCTGGTGCCGACAGAATACAAAAATTAGGAGGCCTACACAAATTCATGAATTGGAATAGACCGATTCTTACGGACAGTGGTGGTTTTCAGGTATTTTCTCTTGCTAAAGCAGAAGACGAGCACGGGGCGCTGTGCTCTATAGATGAGCACGGAGTCACGTTTAGATCTCACATAGATGGATCAGAGCATAGATTCACACCAGAGAGCTCAATTGATATTCAAAATAAATTGGGCGCTGATATTATAATGGCTTTTGATGAGTGTACACCGGATGCTGCTGACAAAGAATATGCGCAGAAAGCACTTGGAAGAACCCACCGATGGGCGGAGCAGAGTTTGGAAGCTCATCAGAAGAAAGAATCAGATCAAAAACTTTTTGGTATTATTCAGGGTGCTAATCACAAAGAGCTTCGCGAGGAGTCTGCAAAATTTATAACCTCATTGCCATTTGATGGTATCGCCGTTGGCGGAGAGTCTATTGGATTTAACATGGAGGCAACCAAAACCACACTGGATTGGCTTGCGCCGCTTTTGCCAGAAAACAAGCCACGCTACACCATGGGCGTGGGATACCAGCCGCAGGATTTTGCAGACGTGGTAAGCCGCGGCGCTGATATGTTTGACTGCGTCTCCCCCACTCGCATGGCACGCAATGGCGCCCTTTTTACTTCAGCGGGGAAAATAAACATCCTCAATGCACAGTTTGCAGAAGATACACTTCCACTAGATGAATCGTGCGTATGTCACACCTGCAAAAACTACTCGCGCGCTTATCTGCACCATCTTTTTAAAGCAAAAGAGTTGGCGGCTTTTCGTTTAGGAACGATCCATAATCTTCATTTTTTCTTGCAATACATGCGTGATATGAGAAGAGCTATTTTAGAAGACCGTTTTGTTGACTTTGTTCAGAGCACTTAGTATACTCTTGCCAGAAAAACCACAGGGGGCCCAATGAATGATCTGTGGACTGATAATTGGCTGTACAATGTGCTCATTATTATAGGAATTGTTTCCCTCTTTGGCTTGGCCATGGTGTATCACTAGTACACCCCTCTTCCATAGATTGACGACCGTCAATCTATGGAAAACTAATTTTGTAAAAAAAGGGACAAAAGGACAAGGGACACGAGTGATACGATTGAAGATAAAAAAAGCCGGCCTTAGAAAAGGTCGGCATTTTTAATAGAAACTTTTCTCCAGCGTGTGCACGGGCTGAACCCTGTCCCCGTGCCGACGCACTTGCTCTACCGCTAAATCTGGCTGCCCGTCTTTTTCCAGCTGCCTGATTTCCTCAAGCAGCTCTTTGCTTACCACAAAGTACTCTGTTACAAATTCATCTGGAGCCATCCAATTTTTGATTTGTACTACCACGGCACCTCCTAAAAAAGAAAAAGGGGCGTGTTCTGCTCAGTGCAAAACACGCCCCAGGTGGGAACGATGGGATTCGAACCCACAACCCTCGGAACCACAATCCGTTGCTCTAGCCAGTTAGAGCTACGTTCCCATGTGCCCGCACGTTAGCACAGGCGTGTTTTTATGTCAAGAGCTAATCAGAATCGGTCTCAGGGACAAAAGCCCGGATGAACTCGCGTGTTCTTCCGCCAAGTAACACATCCTTTGAAACCGTTCTTTGCTCACGCTTATTCATGTCCTTAATGGTAACCTCACCCGCATCAGCTTCTCGCTGACCCATAATGAGCACATAAGGGATCTCCTGCTTAACTGCAAAGGCAAGCTGCGCCTTAAAGACCATCTCCTCTGCCATGTACAGCGCCGCGTTCATGCCAGAATTGCGCAAGGCGCCCACCAGCTGCAGATACTCTGGCATAAGAGCCTGATCCATCACCGTAACCAAAGCCTGAACCGTGGTTTTGGTTGATGGCACCATGCCTAGCTCCTTCAGGGCAGCAAAAAAACGATCCACGCCAATGCTGGCGCCCGTGGCCGGAATGGAATCTTCTTGGAACCTTTGCACCAAGAAATCAAACCGCCCACCAGAGAAGACGCTACCAATGTCTGCACAATCCAAAAGTGTGGTTTCAAATACGGGACCGCTGTAGTAAGCAAGCCCGCGAGCCACAGAGAGATCTACCTCCCAGTTGCTCTCATCCACACCCATGGTACGCAGATAGCCAATGATCTCTCGGAGCTCCGCAAGACCCTCTGTCATGGCAGCGTTGTCTTCGCAGATGCCCTCAACCTGATCCAGAAGCTCATCAGAAGTGCCTTCAAAAGCAACAAACGCCATGATCTTATCAACCGCTTCCTGCGGCAGCCCGAGACCATAGATTTTAGCCTTTTCGGCTTTCTTCTCTTCTTCTGAAAGGTTCCAAACCCAACGCTGATACTTTTGCGCTTCTGCCTGACTCATTGTCGGCTTAGGCTCATTGCCTAGCCACTGACGTACACCATCCTCTCCAATTTTCTCAAGCTTATCAATCTGGCGCAAAACCTGATCAATAAGGCCTGGATCAAAACCAGCAAAAGCAGGTAGACCATTAAGGATCTTACGATTGTTAAACCGCACCTTAAAGCGATCAATGCCCAGATCCAAGATGGTAGCGCACATCAACGCAATGATCTCAGCGTCTGCTAGCATAGAAGAGCTGCCCACAATATCTGCGTCAAACTGCATGAACTCTCGGTAACGGCCAGCTTGAGGCTTCTCGCCCCGCCAGACATTGCCGCACACGTACCGCTTAAACGGACGCGGAAGTTCGTTCCAGTTTGCCACCACCACGCGCGCCAAAGGCACGGTGTGGTCAAAGCGCAAAGCGGTGCGGATAGGATCATTGGGTACAGTCTCTCCACGCACGCGCCTGGCCTCATAAAGCGTCATGTCAAAATCATCATCCCCACCAGTGAGCACATCCAAGTACTCAACAGCAGGAGTCTCCAGAGGATCAAATCCAAAGCGCTCAAACACTTTGCGAATCTTCTGCAGGATTTCTTGACGAGGAATTGCTTTTTGCGGCAAATACGTAATAAATCCACCAGGGCTGTCTGGTTTGACTAAAGTCTTCTCACTCATGACATCTCCTTTTGTGTTGTAACGATCGTTCCAATGCAACAAGCGTAGCAACTCGCTGAAAAACTGTCAAGTATTTTGTTGATAACAAAAAAGGCGCACTAGGCACCAATTCTCTATTCGTACTTTTCGCGCCAAAGCGCAATCGCATCCAGTACAGATGCAAACATATCCTCATTACGCATCTCATACGGAATCGTCCTGAGGTCTCTCACCTGGACATCCCTACCCAAGATTTCGCCACGCCCTCTGTAAAAGAGCGCTGCAATATCCAGACAAAGAAGGGTGAAGGAGACTGCATATTCTTGCGGAATACTAGCATCTCCACTGGGCGATCCGGGCAAAATGTAAGGAATGCCGATGGCACGCGGATCAGCCTGCAGCTTCGTTCCCAGGCCCAAAGTACGCCCAAATCCTGGCACACCAATGTAGAAATCCCTCTCGCAGATCCAATCAAGCACCTCACCGCTAGCAAAAGACCTCACTACAGAAGTCTTTGTAGACAAAACGGGATACTTATCTTCAAAGTTGTTCCAGTCCGCAGCTAAAAAAGCCACAATGGCTGAAACCTCAACGCCCTGCTCTGCAAAAAGCTCTACAATTTGACTACTTGTCTTTCCGCTCCATATGCCGTCATCCACAAGCACGATAGGCCTTCCGTCTGCTTCATCCAAGATCTCTCTCACCTGCATTGGCAAGGCGGGAGTACATGAACGAGCAATAACCTTTTCATGCTTTGTAAACCCATCTCCATCGGGATAAGCTACACGCGTGGCCTTAAGACTTGCGTGGTGTCCATTGGTGTAGAGCGTTAGACTTACAATAAACGGATTGTCCAACTCTGCGCACACACTGCGTACCAGAGTATTTAACTCGCTTACAACACGTTCTTCCGTGTAAACTTTCAGCTCAGCGCCGGTGATTTCACGCAAATTCCGATACAGCATATCCCGGCATTGCTCTAGAACACCAGGAGGCAGCAAATCAGAATCATCACTCAAACTATGAGCTAAAGCTAAATCCTCAGTAACTATGTATGTCTGTTTATGGTCAGCTTCCGCCATGTGATACTCCTTGGATGGCGTTTGATTTGAAGAACGTCTCGGTTAGAGACGTGCCCACCATACCAGTGACCTGCAAACATGTCAAATATACACTTGACAAGTGTGGGGATAAGTGTAAAATGTAGGCACGCCTAAAACAAGGAGTTGGCTATGACCTTTGACAGCTTAAAAACCCTAGAAACCTTGTGCCTTGCACCGGGAGTTTCAAGCTACGAGCGTCGGTCCGGTGGACCCGTTGAAGCGTTTAAAAAAATACTTGATACTCACGGGGTTCCTCACTGGCAGGACAAGACTGGTTCCGTAATCGCCAAGAGAGGCGATGGCCCAAAAAAGCTCATGCTTACCGCTCACATTGATGAAGTAGGCTTTACGGTAGCCAAGATTGAAAAAGACGGTAGAATCCGCGTTATCCCCGTAGGCGGCATTAATCCTGGCTACTGCGTTGCTCAAGAAGTAGAAATCTTTGGCGGCAAACATCACATCAGCGGCATCATGACAACGCTCAAAAGCCCCGCAACTGACAATGTCACGTGGACAGATTGCTTTGTTGATGTTGGCGCTACTTCTGCTACCGATGTAAAAGTTCGCGTAGGAGACATGGTGGCATGGCCTCGCCGGTTCTACACCAATACGGTTGGCCTAACCACCTGCTTTAGTCCTGCGCTAGATAATCGCGTTGGATGCACAGCAATGCTTGGTGCGTTTCTTACCGCTTTCATTCCAGATGACATCTCGCTCTACATTTTGGCTGCCGTTCACCATGAGCAAGGCAATGCCTATGGCGCGTGGTGCGGAACAAGCGAGATTGAGCCAGATGCAGGAATCGTTATGGACAGTGCTTACGCCAAGCCGCTCATTGGAGAGGCTGGAAAAGCTCACTGGTTCATTCCAGAGCTTGGCGGTGGCGCTGCTATTCAAAAGTTGGGAACCCACTTTATTGTGGCTGATTCCATCTTTAGGCACATTGCTCAGGTGGCAGAAGATAAGCGCATTGCCCACCAGTACGAATTCCCGGACAGAGATACGGGTGGGACGGATTACGTAGGTGCTGCAAGAGCAGCCGGTGGCGTTCCTACAGGCGTGATCAACACGCCAGTGCGCTATCAACACACACCGCTTTTGATGGTGGCACTTGAAGACATAAACAGCACCATAGATTTGGTGAAAGCCATTATCAAAGAGGGGTTGGATCCGTGGAATCTCAAAACAGCGGACTAGACATTTGGCCAAGTAACCAGAACAGCGACAGCACTTTTGATGTGCTTGCTCATGTGGACCGATTTAAACAGCAGCGCGCTTTGAGGGACAAGGCGGGACTTCCCTACATCTCAGGTATTACCTGGTTTGGGGAACCTGGATCCTTGTCGCCAGAAAAAGTTGCACTGGAGAACATACAGCGTGTAGTGCGCACACGTTCTTTTCCCGATCCTGCTGATGAGCCTTGTGAGATTATTGGCGACGCGTTTCTCTATGAGAGTAAACCTGCGCCATTTCTACTCAGCGAGGACGTAGGATTGCTGATAGGTCGCTGGTGCAAGGATATAGGAATGCCCTGCCCACCAAAAGCATTCTTTGATGCTTTTACCACGGCGCACTTCAGAATCATTAAGGAATTCTTTCCAGAATCCTTTCTCGTGAGAACGCAGGACTTCCTTAACAGTTTTAGGAGGGCTCGCCGCAAGGCAGAGACTCACTTAAAACGAAAAGGGAAATCGTTCTTCACGTTGACTCTGGATACAGACATAGCGCCTGATTGCGATTTTGCTGTTGAAGTCACGCGTGTCTATGATCCAAATTTACTTAATGATAAGGCGCTTGGGACAATCCCCCGCCCAGGTTTTCCTGTCTTGAGCCACCAAATAAACCTCATAGCATCTAGAGTTCCGGACGGTGCGGAGATTTTAATAGTCACAGATGGTTGTTGGTCAGGAGCTGAAGTAATCAAACTTTCCCAAAAGCTCCGCAGACGTGGGCTGCACGTTAGTACCGTAGCTACTGCTATGATTGCGCAAGAAGCTGTAGACGAGTTTGCTGCATATGAACTCACCTACTTTGCAAGTCACCCATACTTAGGCCTGGACTCCTGGATCTGCCAAAGAGACTTCATTCCGGGAACACCACGTGGCGGCGTTAACATTGGCAAGCAAACCAAAGAAGGGCCGCAGGCATTATCCGCTGACATTGGGGCCCCCTACTTGCATGCCTTTAGGCCAGACTTCTTTAGTGGGCTCAACCAACAAGAATATGCGGCTCTTTCGCTCGCTTGCCTAAGACTCACTGATAGACTGTATCGGGAACTAGAGTATCTTTGGGGAAGACCAGTTCTCATAACCGATTTGGCCAGAGTGCCGCATTTGCTTCCGCTAGAACCTATTTCCATAAGGTCTGCTTTGCAGGACTTCAAAAACCGAAACTACTAATGCCCGCGTATTGCTAAAATAAGCGGGTTTTTTTGTTGACAAATAACCATTATTTGCTATACTGCGCCACATACTAAACTTATCATTATGAGAAAATTACAAATTGGAATCATGGGGTCTGCTGCAGATCTTAATTATGCAAAAAATATTGCCCAAATGGCAGAAAAATGCGGCGGTCTTTTGGCAGAAAAAGGCGCTTTTGTGGTATATGGAGCAGAGAAAGATTATGATTCTCTTTCCACGGCAGCGGCTCGCGGCGCAAAAAAAGCTGGTGGCACCACCATTGGCGTAACATACGGAAAAGGTAAAAAAATCTGGGATCAAGAAGGCAGTACTGACATTGTCATAGCAACCGGGCTGGAACGCGGTGGTGGCCGAGAATTTGTTTTAGTAAATAGTTGCGATGCGCTTATTATTATCTCTGGCGGATCTGGCACTCTCACAGAAGCTGCCATTGCCTATCAATCTAACATCCCTATAATTGCTCTACGCGACACAGGCGGATGGGCAGAAAAACTCTCTGACACCTATATAGACGCAAGAGAGCGCGTAAAAGTAACGCCGGCACAGTCTCCAGAGCAGGCGGTTGAGGAGGCCATTGCACAAGCTACTGAATTTGTAAACAATGAATCCTAACATAAAAATATCAACGCTGATTTTGGATGTTGACGGTACGCTTTACCGCTTTCCTAGCGGATCTTTTTCTACATCTGAACTCAGAAAAGCCGTGCTCAAAAATGCTCAAAAATACATAAGCGAAAAACTAGAAGTGTCTGAAAAACAAGCGCAAAAACTTCTTGACGACATTGCTCAGACTGACGGAGAAAACATCAGCACTGCACTAGAAAAAAGACATGGCGTGGATCGGTATGATTACTTTAATACCGTATGGGATCTGCCAGCCGAGCAATTTGTAAAAGTGGATCCTGCGGTTGCCCAAACTCTTCGCGCCCTGTCTAAGAGCTACCAAATCATTTTACTCTCAGATGCACCCATGGTCTGGATGAAAAAAATAGTTTCACTTCTTGGTGCAAGCGATCTTATCAGTGAACACAATATGTACTCAGGAGAAAGTGACACCAGAAAAATCTTTGGTAACGCTTTTACCTCTATTATCAAAAAAAATAATCTTGCGGCGCAAGAGTGTGTAGCGGTAGGAGATCAGGAAACTACGGATATCTCGCCAGCAAGACAGATCGGTATGAAGACCGTTAGAGTAAGCCTGGAACCAAATGGAACACTTGCCGATGCTACCATAGCTTCTATAACGCAGTTGCCGGATGTGCTGCCACGGCTGAGCGCATCTTGACAAAAGTACTGCCGCCTTATACGCTTTGTGTATTCATTGACAATCCAAGGAGAGTATATGTCTGATCTAGACAACATATTTGGCCAAATGCAGTGGCAAGATCTTTCTTCTGTTATGACCGCCACTGAATTGACCGGTGGCTCAGATGAAATAGCGCCAAAGCGCGTCTCTTTTGTGATCAAAGAGGGAACACCAGCACAACTCATAAGAGAACATGATGCATATCTTTTGATTATGAAAGGTAATCAGCATGCTGCCCCATTTTTTCCGCGATTTTCATACTTTTGTGAAGATCCGAATCGGGCGGTTTTAGCACTAGAAGATATACCTGGTATTACTTTGGAAGATGTGATACTCAATCTTGCTAGAGCCTCAGCCGAACGCGGTATAACGCACGCGCAAACCCTCGTTGAGCAGGATGCCCTAGAGCACTTCATCGTAGAGACAACCGAAACAGTCCGTATTTTGGGTTGGTCAGTGCAAAAAAAAGAAATACACAAACTTACTATCGTAGAAGAACTCTGCGACGTACTTGCAGAAAATCTAGAACGCGCGGAATTGCCGACCATCAAGCTTAATGCGCGTACTATCGCGCAGCGATGGAAAAGACCGAAGTTTTGCGTGTCTCATCGCGACTTGTCTGTTGGCAATATTATGTGCCACGAAAGAAGTATTAGACTCATTGATCCCCGGCTGTCTATTCCGCACTCAACCAATGGCAGCAGCGCTATTGGTACGCCGCTGATAGATTCGCTCATGCTTCTTATCAGCCTAGAGCGCAAACAAGCTGAAATAGAAACCATTTGTCCTGGACTCATCATAAACGGCATAGGCCATTTGCGCAGGCTAATCTCTGAACTAAAAGAAGAAGTGCCTGCTGTAATAGTGCACCTCATTACAGCCGTCACCTATGCAATGTACGCCGCATGCAAATGTGACTACTGCTTGGCGCCAGAGCGTGTGGATCTGTACAACGCCATGGTTGAAAAGACCAAGAGGAGCGTTGCGCTCCTTCAAGAAACAGTTCGTTGACAGACGCTTTAAGAAAAACTGTTGTTCTGATAGATGTTGATGAAACCATCATTGATACCAAATATAAGCTCAATACCGCTGACCAATCCGCAGAGCCACTTAAGGCCGCAATAGCACGGCTAACAAGCAGAGGCGTCAGAGTTGGTCTAAACTCTGACACAGCCATGGAGAACCTCAAGCGGCGTGGCAGAATTTGGGGCGCACACGGACCGTTCATTGCAGAGCGCGGTGGATCCGTTAGTGCTGGCATTGGATACGAAACGCATATAGTAACGCCAGACAACCAGCGTTTTCTAGATATGCGCGAGCGCTTTGTTACAGCTCTTCAAAAGGGGCGTAGAGCAGAAGATTATCTTTCAGCTGTAGGCGACATAAGGGTTCTCTATAAGAATCTGCCCAACCTTGATTCAGAATTAGACCTGCCTTGCATCGCTGTTTTGGTTAACGGTGTCAGAGAGTGCAGTTTCTCGTTCTACACACATGGATGGGATAAAGAAAAAAACCAATGGGATCCCTATGATACCGAGTCTCTTCTAGAGCTGGTTATCATCTGGAAACAAGTCTGCGATGAATTAAGGATTGATCCAGAGAGTCTTGATGACGACATCAACCCCGACTACGGAATATGCATCATCCACGATCCGCGCACACAAAAAGCAGAGGCACTAGACACTTTCTGCGATTTGTTCAGCGTAGAGCGCGTGATCATGATTGGAAACAGCATGGCGGACTACATGGAGGATCAACGCGTAACGCACTGTGCAGTTGGCAATGCTCACCCCGACTTTAAAGCTGCCGCTACAATGGTCACAAAACAAAAACTGACACGCGGCGTGATAAAACTTCTTGAACTTCTAGCCAAACGACTATGAAAGCTGACCCTTCGGGGTCTTTTTTTATCCAAGCCCACATTATTGACAATTCTTGCCCTCATCGGTAAGCTTACGGCATATGGAAAATCGCATCATCACGCTAGACGGCAACACCTTGACTATTGAGGACGTTATTGCCGTTGCAAAAGACCATACACGCGTAAATATTTCCTCTGGGACGAGAGAACTTCTTGAGCGATCTCGTTTTTTTGTTGATGATGCTGTCCAAAAACATGAGGTTATCTATGGACTAACCACCGGTTTTGGTTATTTTAAAAATGTAACGATTGATGAGAGTAGAACAGAAGAGCTTCAGCGTAATCTAGTCATGAGCCACGCCGTTGGTGTGGGAGATCCACTTACGCAGGAAGAGGCGCGTGCCATGATTTTGATAAGAATCAACTCGCTCGTAAAAGGATTTTCAGGAATCAGACCAATTGTAGTAGACACCTTGGTAGATTTTCTCAACAAAGATATTTATCCTTTTGTGCCCAAAAAAGGCTCCCTTGGTGCCAGCGGAGATTTAGCACCGCTTTCTCATATGAGCTTGCTGCTCATGGGAATGGGAGAAGCTTTGATAGATGGAAAACGCGTGCCCGGATCTCACGCTTTGGCAAAAGCTGGTATTGCTCCTCTTCGCCTCTCCTCTAAAGAAGGGTTGGCACTAACCAATGGAACCGCCATGATGGCCGGTATTGGCTGTCTTAATCTCACAAGAGCAGAACGCTTGGCAAAAATAGCAGACATCGCTGCCGCCATGAGCGTAGAATCTTTAATGGGATCCACGGTTCCTTTTGACAAACCAATTCATGATGTACGTCCTCATGCCGGACAGCTTGCGTGCTCAGAGAATGTAAGAACACTTGTTTCCGAGAGTGAAATTGTTGCTTCTCATGAAGGGTGTGACAGAGTGCAAGACTCCTATTCTCTACGATGTACGCCACAAGTTCATGGTGCTGTGAGGGATACTATTGCACACGCGCGCCGCGTTCTGGAAATTGAAATTAACGCCGCCACAGACAACCCACTTGTCTTTCCTGATGAGCAAATTACAAGATCTGCCGGAAACTTTCATGGAGAGCCTATGGCGTTTATTATGGATTTTTTGGGAATTGCCGTGGCAGAGCTTGCCAACTTATCTGAGCGTAGAATTGCAAAAGCAGTAGACACCGCCACCAATGAAGGCCTTCCTGCATTTTTGGTACCAGAGGAGCACGCCGGCGTTTCATCTGGATTTATGATTATGCAGTACACCGCCGCAGCACTAGTATCAGAAAATAAAACATACGCGCATCCAGATTCTGTAGATTCCATTCCCACCTCAGCCAATCAAGAAGATCACGTTTCTATGGGAGCCAATGCAACACACCACGCCAGCATGATTATTGATAATGTAGAGCAAGTTCTTGCCATTGAGCTACTCACCGCAGCCCAAAGCACAGATTTTAGAAAACCTCACTTGCCTGGCCGCGGAAGCAAAGCCGCGTATGACCACATCAGACAATTTATTCCTTTCATGGAAAAAGACAGAGTACTCTACCCCGACATTGAGCGCACCGCAGCCCTGCTAAAGGACGGCTCGCTTGTTGGCGCGGTTGAGCGCGCTGTTGGAGAACTCAAATAGGAGGAACCATGCCAAGCGTGGAGGAATTGTTTGCTCATTACCCGGATGCCAAAAGAATAGGTATCTTAGGTAGCGCTGATAATGCTGACGAGACCAGAACGCGGAGCATTAAAGCTTTCCTTAAAAATGTTTTTGCCCATTTGCCTAGAGGCTCCGTAATCAAAATTACTGGCGGTACAAAAGGCGGGATCCCAGAGCTTGCATCAAATGATGATTCTGGCGTTCCAGTTTGTGCGGTCACCCCAGCATGTGGAGTCAAGTATCGAATAGACGAATCGCATAGAGATATTTCAATTGTCGTTCCTCCCTACCTTGAAGACATGACAAGTCAGTGGGGGTCTGAAGCCAGCACGCTTGTTGGTCTTTGCCATGCAGTAATCGTCTTTGGAGGCAATTGGGGCACAGCCATTGAACTAGCGCACATAATGAAAATTAATGAACGCAGACTTAAGAAGGGACAAAAACCAATCTACGTTCTTATCCGATGGCACAACAGAAATAAATGCGTATCTGACGACATTCTGAATGCAGCACTTAGGGATCCGCGTTTTGAATCAATCTTTTTGAGAGAGACGCCCGTCATCTCAAAAGCGGTCAACTTTCTCAAAGAAAAACTAAACCTATAAAAAACCGACCCACCAGGGTCGATCTTTTTTTAGCATCCGCAGCTGTGACCTTCTGCCTCTTTGGCATGAGATCCGCAACTGTCGCATACTACTCTTTTTTCTAGAGGCTTCCCATGGTTTGAGCAGCCATCTGCTGAGCACGAGTTTTTTCCTGAACTGAAATCGTCCTCAGAAACGCTTCCTCCGCACCCGCCGGTGCATACGTATCTGGTAGACATACATTTTTTCTCTGTCATCCCGGGCTTGACCCGGGATCTCAAGTAAAACGGCATCAGCAAAACGCTCTTGAGATCCCGGATAATCCGCAGGCGGATTTCCGGGATGACATTTATAATTATTTAATAGCGAGTAATTCAACGTCAAACACTAGTGTAGCTCCGGGGCCAATCAATGCTCCCGCGCCGCGCTCTCCGTAGCCTAGCTCGGAGGGAATAGTAAGCTTGCGCTTTCCGCCCACTTTCATTCCAGCTACCCCCTGATCCCATCCAGCTATAACCATGCCAGCACCTAAATTGAACTCAAAAGGTGTGCCTCTATCCACAGAGCTATCAAACTTTGTGCCGTCTGTAAGCCATCCAGTATAGTGAACGCTCACCATGTCTCCCGCCTTTGCCTCTTGTCCGTCTCCCACTTGCAGATCTTCTATCTGCAACTCTGTCACGTTTTGTGTCTGATCCATATCTATTGTTTGCTCATCGCTACTTTGCGGCTCTGTAGTGTCAGTATCTCTTTTGAAATACCAAATTCCCAAAGCCACCACAACGATAAGAATTATTATTTTCTTTTGCATAGGTAAAGAAATTATTTAGCGTAAATATTTGGCTTTATTTGCGTTATGCTGATCCAAATTCTCACCATAATACACAGTGCCTTCAGCATCAGTCAAAAAATAGTAAAACTGATTACCCCACGGATTCAACGTCGCCTCCATAGAATTCTTGCTAGGAGATGCTATTGGCCCCAGAGGTAGTCCCGGATACTTATATGTGTTGTAAGGCGATTCAAACTTAGTGTCAGCAATGGAAACTGCCGGCTTATCTCCACGCGTTGCGTAGTTTACCGTAGAGTCCATCTGGAGCGCCCATGTTGTTGCATTGCGTTTAATGATAATGTCAGAAACTTTTCTGCGATCATCATTGGTCTGTACTTCTTGCTCTATTATGCTGGCAACCGTAAGCGCCTCATGAACGGTCCATCCAACAAAATTAAAATTCTCTACGGCCCCAATATCAATTAAGAAATCCATTTTACTGAGCATTTTATCCAGCACATCCTCTACCGTAGCACCTTCAAAAAAATCATAGGTGTCTGGGAATAGATAGCCTTCCATAGAGACATACCATGGCTTGTGTTTGAGCACATCATAATTTTTTGCAAGCGTGTGTTTTGGCTGCCCACGTTTTTCCCTGTAATCGCGTCCCGGAACCCCCGTATAATCAAACAGGTCTTTTGCTCCTTTTATATCCTGCTCAATCAAATAATCTCTTATATCATATAAATCCCAACCCTCAATAAACGTGAGTGTCTTTACCTCTCTCGGAACATTTGTGATACCCTCAATCACCGTACTGACACTGGCGCCCAGCGGCAACTCTACCGTGCCAATGGCTAGTCTTTTATCGGCCTTTTTTCTTTTTGCCTGAATTTTAAGCAGCCACTTGTCTCGCTTTGGCAGAATGCCTTTTTCTACCAACTGATCTGAGACCGATACAAAACTAGCACCCTCCGGAATTACAAAAGATGCCATTATGTCTGTGTCGCCGTCTCGCCAATGAAGACGATGCATTATCCATGCGCCGTAGATTATGAGGATGAGAAAAAATAATTTTGTAATTTTTTTCATGTATTTAAATTCATCACCGCATACGCATCAAACTGCTGTATGCTTTAGGCTGTAGGCTGTACGCCCCGTTAGCGTCATCCTGAATTTAATTCAGGATCCATTAGGAGTATAAGACGTACTCTATTTCTTCCTGGATTCTGAATTAAATTCAGAATGACAAGGTGGAACCCTACAGCCTAAAGCATACAGCCTAAAGCCGACACAATTAACCAGCTTTTGCCTCAACACACTTACTCGTTCATCTTCCCAAGCAACTTCTTAACATCTTGCGCCCTATCCTTTGGACATACCAGTAATCCGTCTTTGGTATCAACAACCACCATATCTTTTAAACCGATGACGCCTACGTTTCGACCGGTAGTAGAATGAACCAAACTGCCGCTGCTGTCAAGCTCTGTAACACTTCCCTGAATTACATTGTCACCGTCTGCCTTTTTTAGCTCCTCATAGAGCGTGTCCCAAGCGCCGGCGTCAGACCAGCCAAAATCGCCCTCTAAAATAGTTACGTCTTGTGGATCCATATGTTCTGTTATTGCGTAATCAAATGAAATTTTTTCTAGCGAGCTGTAGTGATCTGGATTTTCTAACGATTTTATAACGCCTTCATGCAACTCTGGCGCATATTTCTGCAGAGCCCCCATAATCTTGCGCGGAGTCCACATGTAGTAGCTTGCGTGCCACAGGTACTCTCCGGATTTCACGTACTCTGTTGCTGTTTCTAAATCTGGCTTTTCAGTGTGACCCAAAAAATCGTAAACAGTAATGCCACCTTCTTCTCTTTTATTACCCACTTTTGTATAACCTAGCACAGTACTAGCAAAAGCAGCCGTCACACCAATGTCTAGCATCCTGCCCGTTTCATTTATGAGCTTCTCGCCAAGCTGTAAAATCTGAACAAATCTATCCGCATCTTTTATAACATGATCAGAAGGAATAAAAGCAACAGGCTCATCCGGAGCGCGCTCCATCATGCGCGCCGCAACATAGGCCATAGCCGGCCCCGTATCTCTGCGAGAAGGCTCAACAATAAAATGATCTTCTGACGTATCAGGAAACAACTCTTTTATAAGCGGTACATTCTCAGCCGTGGTAGAAAAAAATACATTACCAAAATTCCCTCTCCCCTCGGGGGAGAGGGTTAGGGTGAGGGTCCGTAGACGCTCTACCGCCTGCACAATAAGAGGCTTATCTCCCACCACGGCATGAAACTGCTTTGGCTTTTCCGGTGATCCAAGCGGCCACATACGCTCACCAATTCCGCCGCACATAATTACATAATTCATGGGGATATAGTATAGGATTGCGAGAGTTTTATCAAGACTAAAAAGACGCCCACCAAGGCGTCTTTTACATCAGCGCTCTGCCGGTCATCTCCGGGGGCTGTTCTATTTGGAGGGCTTTGAGCATGGTGGGGGCTACGTCTGCTAGCATTCCTACGGGTGGGAGTTTTGATAAATCTCCGCCAGGCGGCAGGCCGGTAGGGCCGGCTTCTCCTTTTAGGTTTTTGCTCATGATTAAAAATGGGATGGGATTGGTGGAGTGTTCTTTGTCCATTTCTCCCGTGCGCAAATTTTTCAGTTCTTCTCCGTTTCCGTGGTCTGCCGTCATCATCATCATGCCGCCGGCTTTTTCTGTTGCGTTCCACACTTCTGCCAGCGCCTTGTCCACGGCCTCCACCGCCACTTTGGTGGCCTTGTTGTCTCCCGTGTGCGCCACCATATCGGCGTTAGCAAAATTCAAAATGATGACATCGTATTTTTTACTCTTGATGGCTTTTGCTGTTTCTTTTGCCACGCCCTCTGCGCTCATTTCTGGCTTTTCTGCATAACTTTTTACTTTTGGAGACGGTACAATTTTTCTGTCCTCTCCGGGGAATGGATCTTCAATAGTACCGTTTAAGAAAAACGTTACGTGCGCGTATTTTTCTGTCTCTGCAATGTGGAATTGCTTCTTCTTATTTTTTGAAAGCACTTCTGCCAGACAATTTTTTATCACTACTGGCGGATACACCACCTGTACCGGCAAGCCGGCCTCATATTCTGCCATGGTTACAAAATGAAGATCTGCAATTTTATCTCTGCTAAATTCTTTGAACCCATCGCTGACAAAAGCTTTAGTTATCTCTCTGGCGCGATCCGGCCTAAAGTTAAAAAATATGCACACGTCTCCTTTTTCTATAGTTGCCACTGGCTTGCCACCTTTTTGCACCACCGTTGGGACAAATTCTTCATCAAAAACTTCTTTTGCGTACGAATTCTCTATGGCTTTTACCGGATCTTCTGTCATTTCATCTGATTTTCCCAGCACCATGGCATTATATGCTTTTTCAATCCTATCCCACCTATTATCTCTATCCATAGCCCAATACCTGCCAGACATGCTTGCAATCTTTCCGGTCTTAAACTCTTTCATTTTTTCCTGAAGTCTTGTTATAAATTTCTTGGCAGAATCTTTTGCACTGTCTCTTCCGTCTAAAAATGCGTGCACAAAAACATCATCCACACCATTTCTCTTTGCCATATCTAGCAGCGCATGAAGATGATCTTCTGCGCCATGAACATTTCCAGCACTCACTATTCCCATAAAATGCAGCCTGCTGCCTTTTGCTTTTTTC
>CAZSVL010000014.1:0-16133 GCA_964610305.1 uncultured Gammaproteobacteria bacterium
GCAGGGTCTGCAGGGTAAAAGGTGCCGGCAACTGCAGCTTCTCGGATCACTGGTTGTGTCTGCTGCAACTCTAATGGCGCCACGGTTACCTGTTCTACTCCCACTAGCCTGCTGTGTCTATAAAGCTCCACAAAAAGCGGCACCTCCCAATAGGATTGCAGTGTGTTGTTGGTAGGATCAAAAGAAATAACGTGCGTTTTTACATCTTCAATTTCCCCTGGTCCTTTAATATCAATATTTTCCACCAGAAAATCAAGTCTGGATGCAATAAACCCTTGCACATCTTCTACGACATGCGGATCAATGCGCTCCCATCTGATCTCATCCAAAACAAATTCAGGAGATCTCACCGTGGTGCTTGGCGCGTAGCCTAGCATTCCCACCACACCCTCTTGCAATGGCAAGAGCATGTCAGTCATTGGCTCTGTACTCTCATCCCCATCCTCAAAATGATAATCCACATGCGCCACCCACTTTTCATTTGGGTTTATCATAGGGACAATAAGATCCTTCCAGCCAGATTTTGTGCCGGAGTCAAATACTTTAAGGCTGTCTTGCTGCAAGTCTTGCGGCGCGCGCTTGGCATGATACGCAGCAAACGGAACCGGCTGCTCTGTCATCTCTGCCACCATAGAGCGCTCTTTCCAATACCCATGACTGTAATAGCTAGTCCATCCATAAATGCTGTATCCAACCAAAAGTATTGCCAATAACAAAACAAAACTAAAAAGTAGCTTTCTGAGCAGTAATTTATGTGAGACCCACCAATACCCCGCTTTTAGCTGCCTTCCGGAAACCCCGGTAAAGGGATCCACCATTTTGCCGGCAATGCGCTTAAGCTGCTTTTGCTTTTGCGCTGCCTGCTGTTTGGCCAGCTCTTGCGGAGACAGTGGCTTCTCCTCCTTTTTTCCCATGCGTATAGTATAACTGCTGTTGACATTTGGAGCAATGTGTGTTGTAATCGTAGTAGGTCAAGACACGCCGACTAGTAAGACCAGTAGACTGACCTCTTGTGGGTGACTCAAGAACGACAGGTTGCAAAGGAGCCTCAGTTTGAATCACCCACCCTTTTGTTTGCTGCCAGCTCTGGCACCAAACATGAGGGATGAAAGGATATGTCCATAATAGACGATGAACCCCTCACAACTTTTCCGATAGCCAATACTGAAGCTTTAAACAATAACCAAGGCCTGGCTATCGGTTTTTTTATTAGCGGGATTGACAAACGTGCCGATGCGTGTTGAAATGAAAGCAGGTCAAGATTCTTCACGTTGTAAGAGTGGCGCCTTGACCTCTTGTGGGTGATTCAAAGAGAAATTCTGTTCTCATGAGTCGAGGGCTAGAGTCACCCACCCTTTTGTTTGTTGCTTACCCTAGCGTCAAACATGAGGGTAAGAATGTGGAAATACCATGAGCACCACCATCCCTCATAATGTAATCTCTTGGCGAGTGATATGATGCAAGGAGTGCAAAGGATTACTATTTTATGTCACACACCTTTAATTTTTTGAGATGATTCTACAAAGTCGCTGGTAAAAAGAAGAACTGCATAAGAATCTCTCATTTTTTTTCCGATAGCAAAGATCGTGCGGCTTTCCACGAGAGGTTCCATTGCTATCGGTTTTTTTATAGAATTGACAGATATGACAATCTGTGTTGTAATTAAATAGAGGAAAGATGAGAGAGCTTTTAATACCCAGCCAATTCCTCTGGGCAACTCAACGGCTAGCCGAGTAAGCAAGATTGGACCCTTGCAGTTGCCCCCTTTTGCTTGTTGCCAGCACTGGCACCAAACATGAGGGAATACAACGGTGATGACTAAGAAGCATGAGCTCCCTCATTTTTCTGCAGCCCAAAGAGTGACAGGCTACACACGAGCAAGTACCTTGGGCTGCTTTTTTCAAAATTGGCTAAGACTCGTCTCGCAGTAAGAGTGGTACTGTAGCCAATTGTGGGTGACGCAAAGACCTTGGGCGTAACAAAGAATCAACGACTGCCCTCACCCACCTTTTTGTTTGTTGCCGACATTGGCACCAAACATGAGGGTATGACGAGAACGATATTAAGACGGCTGTGTCACCCTCATTTTTTTAGCAACCCATGAACGACCAACTATTATGATTTGCTGACTCGACTGCTCTTTTAGTAAAGACATGGGGGTATTACTGGCACTTTAATAAGAAGATGGCGATCCCTCACTTTTTTTGGCAGGCGGTGTCACGGCTTTTGCAGGTAAGATGCCATAGTAAGAAGCAACGCTTGCCACATTTTTCCGATAGCAAATATCGTGCGGCTAACAAGAGAGGTGCCGTTGCTATCGGTTTTTTAGTGCTCAGAATGACTTGACAGAACGTGCCCACCATGCTCTAATACAACAAGGTTAAGAGAGATGCGTTTATCAAGACTGCATCCATGCCTGTTTCTGGGTAACTCAATGGCGGGTTGAATTGTAAACAGAGAGCTCGTAATGGTTACCCTCTTTTGTTTGCAGCCTTGGGCTTCAAACATGAGGGAAAGAAAGCCAGCCTTGCAAGATTTATCGCATGCTCCCTCAACATTTCTGGATACTAAGAGTAGCTCCATGGCAGATGCCTTAAGAAGATGGGCTTCATAGTATCCACCCTTTCTTTCATGTGAGTGGCAATAGGGCGAGCCTACAGAAGATTAAGACCTTTCCCACTCACTTCTTTCTTGATGCTGATATTAATGTTTGGGAGCATGATCGAAGGAGCTAAATGAATTAATGCTTGCTCCCTTTTCATTTTTGAGCGCAAGATGGCAGACCTGATTATGACCACCAGAGTGCGTTCATTTTTTTGCGACAAGAGAAGTCCGCTTACAAGAACATAGATGTGTCGCTTTTATACCGATAGTAAATATGGTTCTTCTTCATATGAGGTCCTTGGTTGCTATCGGTTTTTTTATTGACACAAACAAAATGATGTGTTTTACTCAAAAGGTAGCAAGATCGGCGCCGCAAAAAAGACGAGATGGTAGCTACGTAAGGGTAACTCAACGACAAGTTGAATAAAAAGAATGAAGTGGTTGTAGTTACCCCCTTTTGTCTGCCCCGCTTGACGGTGATCAAGGCGGGTTAGACATGAGGGAAGAGCATCCCAATGACAAAGACTGTCGAGCTCCCTCACTTTTTTGGACACATTACAAAGGCAGTGCCTTAAAGGCATAAGAAAGAGGAGGTGTGTCCATTTTTTCTGGCGCATGATGGGTGAGATTAACAAGAGTTGACCTCTGCTCCTATTTATATAATTCGCGGCACAAGACGACCTTGATGCCTATGATGCAGTGGGTACGCCGCACTTTTTTCCGATAGCAAAGTGGTGAAGCATCTATAAGATTGAAGATCTTGCTATCGGTTTTTTTATTCAGGACGGGGTCATCCCGGAATTTTGCGAAGCAAAATATCCGGGATCTCAAGAACGTTTTGCCGCAAGTATTTTTACTTGAGATCCCGGGTCAAGCCCGGGATGACAAAAAAGGAATATAGGTGATCGGTTTTTTATACTTTAACCCTTGCTCAAAACACCAGTATTTGATAAAATCTCTATAGCATGACAGCTATGGCAGACAAAAAAGCAGCAAAACCAAAGAAAGCACCGGCCAAAAAGGCCGCAAAAAAAGACGGTGGTTATGACGCCTCTAATATTACGGTATTAGAAGGATTAGAGGCTGTTCGTAGAAGACCGGGCATGTATATAGGCTCTACCGGAGAGCGCGGTCTGCATCACCTAATTTGGGAAGTGGTAGATAACTCCATTGATGAAGCAATGGCGGGTCATTGTGATACCATCACCGTCCGCCTTTTGCCAGATTATAGAGCCTCTGTTACGGATAATGGCCGTGGTATTCCGGTGGATCTGCACAAACAACAAAAAAAGAGCGCTTTGGAACTCGTCATGACAAAACTACACGCCGGTGGAAAATTTGGAGATGGCGGATATAAAGTTTCTGGTGGACTTCACGGAGTTGGTGTATCAGTGGTAAATGCCCTCTCTACCAATGCAAAGGCTACGGTACACAGAAACGGAAAAATTCATGTACAAGAATACAAACACGGAAAACCAAGAAAAAAAGTAGCGGCCGCAGGAAAAACTAAAATTACCGGAACTACCATAGAATTTGAACCAGACGCCGCCATTTTTGAGACCGTGGTATTCAACTGGAAAACCATTTTGGATCACTTGCGCCAGCAAACATACCTTACTAAAGGTGTGCGCATAGATATAATTGATGAGCGCCCACTAGAGCAGCGCAAAGAAGACCCCACTGCGTGGATACCCAAAGTTGAAGAAGGCGCAAAAGAAATTCCGGCCGCAAAATACTCATATTATTTTGAGGGTGGCATTGCGTCTTTTGTTTCGCACATAAACCACACCAAAGAAATAAAGCACAAAGAAGTTTTTTATATTGATAAAACCGTAGATGAAGTACGCGTGGAAATCGCATTGCAATACACGGGAGACTACTCTGAGACTCTCTCTGCTTTTACCAACAATATCTACAACCCAGATGGTGGAACGCATGTTGCCGGTTTTCGCAGCGCGCTTACCAGATCACTGAACAATTATGCGCGCGCCAAAAATATACTAAAAGAAAAAGATTCTAATCTTACGGGAGAGGACGTACGTGAAGGACTCACCGCCATAATTTCCGTAAAAATTATTGAACCTCAGTTTGAAGGCCAAACAAAAGGAAAACTGGGAAACACAGAAGCCCGCTCTGCGGTAGATAACGTGTTGTATGAATCGCTCCTTATTTTCTTAGAAGAAAATCCAAAGTCAGCAGAAGGAATCATTGGAAAGTGTGTGCTGGCCGCACGAGCAAGAGCCGCAGCAAAAACTGCTAGAGATTCTGTATTGCGCAAAGGCGCTCTGGATGGCTTTACGTTGCCCGGAAAACTGGCAGACTGCTCATCTAAAAAAGCAGAACTCTCAGAGCTATATCTGGTAGAGGGAGATTCTGCTGGCGGATCCGCAAAATCTGGCCGCGATAGAGAAACGCAAGCTATTTTGCCACTACGTGGAAAAATCCTCAACGTTGAGCGCGCCAGATTAGACAAAATTCTCACCAACAATGAACTTAAAGCTCTTATTATTGCGCTTGGCACCAATGTTGGTGAACAATTTGATATAGAAAAGCTGCGCTATCACCGTGTGGTCATCATGACAGACGCAGATGTAGATGGCGCGCACATTCGCACATTGCTTTTGACGCTTTTTTATCGCCATTTCCCGCAGCTTATCACCAGCGGCCACCTTTATATAGCTATGCCACCACTTTTCCGTGTTCAAGTTGGAAAAGAAGTGCGCTATGCTTATACAGAGGCAGACAAAGAACGCATAGTAGAAGAAATCAAGAAGGCGTGGGAGAAAAAAAATAAAGGAAAGAAAGCAACCAAAAAAGAGCTGGCCAAAATTGAAAACGAAGCAGATGAGCAGAAAGCCGAGGCCGGAGAAGAAGGCGTGGGAGAGACTATGCGCATTGGTTCAAATAAAGTTAACATACAACGCTACAAAGGTTTGGGAGAGATGAATCCGGATCAGTTGTGGGAGACAACCATGGACCCCGCAACACGCACCATGATGAAGGTAACCGCAGAAGATGCCAGCAAGGCAGATGAAATCTTTGATATCCTTATGGGAGCAGACGTACCGCCAAGAAAAAAATTCATTCAAAGCAACGCAAAATACGTTAAAAATTTGGATATATAAAAAAGAGGCACTATGCCTCAGTGTCCTTATGCCGGCGGTGGCTCTGGTGGATCAAAATTAACTTCTGGCCCCGCGCACGGACGAAAAACGACAGAACCACCATTTTCCCACATCTTATCAAGCTCTTTGAAGATATTTACACCCATGGCCAAAACCTGCTCTGGCGCAGCTCCGTATTTATCCATCAGATCCTGCACCTTTGCAGCCGTCTGCATTGTCATGTCTAACTGTACAGGCACTGTTGGGTCAAAAACCATAGACACCTCCTTTGAGCAGACTTTAGCAATCAACGCTGGTATTGTCAAGTCTTGACAACATTATATAACTGTAGTATAGTAGTAGCAGATCGGCCAAGAGGCCTTTTTTAAATACTTTTTATGAGCACACCAATCGCAAAACAAATTACGGGTTACTTTAGGGGCGCCCTCGCAGAGTTTAAGAAAGTTACCTGGCCAACACGAGCGCAGACGCGCGCTTACACTATAGCCGTGGTAGCACTCTCTGCCGGCACCGCAATCTTTTTTTCTGTGCTAGACGGATTTTTCTCCAAAATTATTGAATCCCTACTTTAAAATATGGCAAAACAAACACTAGACCTTGGAAAACGCTGGTATGTGCTTCACACCTACAGCGGCTACGAGGAAAACGTAAAACACAACCTAGAGCAGCGTATTGAATCTTTTGATATGCAAGAAAAAGTAAGCAATGTACTGGTTCCCGTAGAAAAAAAGATCAAAATAAAGCACGGTAAAAGAAAAGTGGTAGAAGAAAAAATCTTTCCCGGTTATGTTTTGGTAGAGATGGTGGTAACCGATGATTCTTGGTATGTGGTACGTAACACGCCAAACGTAACGGGTTTTGTGGGCTCCGGAACCACACCAAGTGCCATGACAGAAAAAGAGGTGCAAGACTTGTTTAAACGCATGGAGGTAAGCGAGCCAATCCACAAAATTGATGTGGATGTTAACGATGCGGTACGCATTACAGACGGACCTCTTAAAAACTGGGAAGGAAGAGTTACAGACGTGGATGAGGCTCGTGGTAAAGTACGCGTGCTGGTATCAATGTTTGACAGAGAAACACCCGCAGAGCTAGATGCATTGCAGGTAAAGAGACTGTAATTGACAAAATTGCCCTCTTACTATAAGATCATCACCTATGGCAAAGAAAGAACTCACAAAAATAAAACTACAAATTAGAGCTGGACAAGCTAATCCAGCGCCTCCGGTTGGTCCTATTTTGGGGCAGCATGGTCTGCAGATTCAGGATTTCTGTAACCGCTTTAACGATGCCACCAAAGACCGCATGGGAGATGTGGTACCAACGGTCATCACCGTTTATGAAGACCGCAGCTTTGATTTTATCCTTAAGACTCCCCCAGCCTCAGACCTGCTCAAAAAGGCAGCCGGCGTAAAAAGCGGAAGCCAAAAGCCCGGAAAAGAAGTGGCGGGCTCTGTTACAAAAGCCCAAGTAAAAGAAATAGCAGAGAAAAAAATGCCAGACCTTAACGCCAATGATATTGATGCGGCCATGAAAATTATTGAAGGCACCGCACGACAAATGGGATTAGAAGTGAAATAAGAACGCATTGCGTTCTTTTTTCATCCTGAGCGAGCCATCGGCGAGCCGAACGGATCTCATCCATTAAATTCACATATGACACCACAAAAAAATAACGCCTTAGATGCGTTTCTCAACTTACTCACTCACATCACCCTCGGTTGGTTTGCCATCTCTCTTGGCCAGCTTATCTTTGCCATTATAGAAAAAACCATTGGCACGGTAGACAAAGGCTATTACTACCATGCCGGCAATGGCGCTTTTTCTTGGCCTATTTCTTCTCTTATTATCATCACTCCTATTTTCTTGCTTGCAACAAAGACGTTGCACGGACATTACAAATCAGGAAAACTTGCGCCCAATGGCGCTATATATAGATGGCTTACGTATTTCATGCTTTTGATTGCCTCTCTTGTTATTGCGGGAGATCTTATAAACATCGTCAACAAACTTTTGGATGGTGAGTACACCCTAAACTCAATGCTTAAAGCGCTTACCGTTCTGTTTATCGCCCTTGGTATTTTCCTTTATTACTGGCGAGACATGAAGCGTACAGATTACAGCAAAAAAGACGCCACTACCAAATGGTCTGCCACCGGTGTGATTGTGGTAACGCTTGCTGCGATTATTGGCGGGTTTATTGTGTCTGATTCACCGGCGCTAGCAAGGGCAAAAAAATTTGATCGCCAGAGGGCCGGCGATTTGACCAGCATTTTCTATGATCTTGACTCAGAATTTGGCGGAGATGAGCTTCCGGAAACACTACAAACATCCAGAGCAAAACAATACGTTGACCCAGAAACAGGCACTGCGTATCCATACACAAAGGTAGGAGCTCAAGAATACACCATCTGTGCCACCTTTAGCCATGATTCTGACTACGCTGATGAAGGACGATTCTCCGGGGCATCTGATCCAACCAGCAAATGGCTCAATCACAAGGCTGGTGAGCAGTGCTATGATGTAACGCTGTCAGACCGCAACGAACCAACAGTAAAAGTGGTTCCAGAAGCAAAGCGGGTTGACTAAATTATCCACCTCTGCTAAACTGCTGACAAACAAGTGTGGGAGGCCAGCATACGCCGGCCGCCTGAACCACGCAAATGACTTCTAAAATAGGTCTTTGCGTAGGCAAGACCTATTTTTAATTATTGTCATTGCGAGACGCGCAGCAGGCGAAGCAATCCCGCCGCTAACAAGACGGGATCGCCGCGCTTCGCTCGCGATGACATGCTATATATATGACCATAGACAAAACCCAAACCTACGAACTCCCAGAAGCAATCAAGCTCACCAAAGAAAACAGCAAAGTTAAATTTGATGCCAGTGTTGAAATTCACCTGCGTACCGGAATTGATCCAAAAAAGGGAGACCAGCAAATAAGATCTACCGTAGCGCTCCCCCACGGAACCGGAAAGACCAAAACCGTAGCTGCTTTTGTGGGAGACAATGATAAAGCAGAAGCAAAAGACGCCGGCGCAGATTTTGTGTATGACGAGCAAGACATAGAAAAAATCGCCAAAAGCGGAAAGATAGAATTTGAGGTAGCCGTAGCAACGCCAGAGATGATGCCAAAGCTAGCAAAAGCCGCAAAAGTACTCGGACCAAAAGGACTCATGCCCAATCCAAAAAGTGGAACCGTTACCCAAAAAGTGGGAGATACCATCGCGGCCCTAAAAAAAGGAACTATCGCCTTTAAAAACGACGACACGGCAAACGTTCACGCCGTTGTTGGAAAAGTCTCATTTGAAGACAGCCAGCTACAAGAAAACATAGAGACCTTTGTAGAAGCAATAAAAAAAGCAAAACCAGCATCAGCAAAAGGAATCTACATAAAATCCGCCACCCTCAGCTCCTCAATGGGCCCCGGCATAAAAATCGCGCTCTAGCGCGGTTTTTATTAACGTGGCTGACTCTATAACATACTATCAAATAATCTAATCTATCAAAGATGTAAAACAAAATGATATGGCAGATTTCGGAAAAAATCTCTATAGGAGTCACGGGGTTTTATGGAGAACAGTACACAACAAAAGAAGTGAATTTATCGCAGGCACCCCGCTCTGTGTAAATGAAACATGCCACATGGTGCTAACAAATATCACAGATGGCTACTTTTGTATAAAATGTGACAGAATATACGTAATGACAAAGAATGCTACGCAAATAAGAGAGGAGGTGCAGCGCAGCTGGGAAGGGTATCAGACACTAAATCAGCCAGTATATTCTTTGGATCTTCCTCCAACTAAAGTTGTTGATGAAGCGGAGGATGAGAAATATTGGGTTCAGGCCAGAATCAGTGAAAAACAAGGCAAAAGAATGGCTGTCATCTACTTTGGCGAGCGAATAAAAGGGGATCAAAATAAGACAGATTACACACAAATATTTCTGGATTTTGAAGATGAGCAATTAAGATTTGATAGAGCAAACAAAAATCCAATGAAGCTACTAGCCGCTCTTACTGTAGAATTTCAAAATTCAACAATCACGACGGAAAAAAGGAAGTGAGCTGCTCTTGACAACAAAACCCAACGATATGTGTCCGCCAACTCCATTTCACAGATATTCACTTCTCGTCATCCTGAACTTGATTCAGGATCTCACAGCAGCGTAGTGCCGCATACTTTTTTCTGTGAGATCCCGGATATTTGCTTCGCAAATTCCGGGATGACCCCAGTCTAACAGGCGAATTTTTTGTGAAGAACAAAAAATTCCAATTTTGATCCTATTTACAAAGGCACATATGAAAGGACAGCAACCTTCCCATCAACTAGAACTTCTCGCATAGAATTCACAGTTGAAAGCCCCAGATCCATCGCTGTTTTGCCTTGCCAATAACAGTGACTGATATATGAAAGGCTCTCCTCCAGCGTTGATCTTATGAAAGCAGATTTTCCATTTTTATACTGTGGCCAGCCAGCTCTCAAATTTGCCAAAATATTAACCAAAGAGATGTCCCCAATAAAGACTGGGGAGTACAATTCTACAATCTCATATGCGCTAATCAGACCATTTGGCTCCGTCCAACCCGATACTCTATATTTTTTTGCCTCCTCCAGGTACTCCCACAAAAAAATACCGGTTAGACGCGATGGTGCTTGCGGATATGCAACACGCCTAATGCGCTCCAAAATAACTTCAGTATAGGCACCCTTAATTTTTTTTAGAACCGAATCAGGCAAGTGCAAGAGCCCTGAAATATTTTTGTATTTTAGGCTATGCATGTAAGGATTGCTCGAATCCATGATCTGAATTATCGGCGCTGTATTCGGGTTAACTTTATAAAAAGGTTTCATCAATCTTAAAATTCTCACAGCAACCAATAAATAGGATACTTATGACTTTCTGACCGCCCGTGCCACTCTTACGCGATCCACTTCTTTTAGTTGTTGTTTCCTCAAACGAATACTCTCTGGTGTAATCTCAAGATACTCGTCATCCGTCATAATCTCAAGACCTCGCTCTAGGGTCATGGGGATGGGTGGTGTTAGATTAACCGCTTCATCAGATCCGCTGGCGCGCATGTTGGTGAGCGCTTTTCCTTTTATGGGATTCACGGCCATATCCATGCCTTTTGCCGTGCTTCCTATTACCATTCCTTCATATACTTCTGTGGTGGCGCCAATATAAAGTGACCCTCTGTCTTGCAAATTAAATAATGAAAATCCAAGAGCTTTTCCGGTTGCCATGGATACCATTGATCCGGAATCTTTGCTGTCTATCCGCCCCGCAAAAGGTTTAAAGCCAATAACGCGCGCGCTCATGATTCCCTCTCCGCGCGTGTCTACCACAAACTCTCCGCGGTATCCCAATAGGCCACGCGTAGGCCCTTCAAAAATAAGACGTGTCTGCCCGCCGTCTTGTTTCATTTCCGTCATGATGGCTTTTCTCTTTGAGAGCTTCTCAATGACAGAGCCAGACATTGCCTCTGGCACATCTATAGTAATCTCCTCAAAAGGCTCGCTTTTTACTCCATCAATTTCTTTAAAAATAACTTGCGGCTGGGACACCTGCAACTCATATCCCTCGCGGCGCATGTTCTCTAGCAAAATCGCAATGTGCAGTTCTCCCCTTCCAAATACCTTAAAGCTGTCGCCGGCGCCAAAATCAATTTTTAAACCAACGTTTACCTCTGCCTCCTTCTCTAGTCGCTCTCTAATTTGTCTGCTGGTTACAAACTTTCCCTCTCTTCCAGCAAAGGGGGAGTTGTTAACCAAAAAATCTAGCGAGATGGTTGGCTCATCAATAGTTATGGCAGCAAGCGGCTGCGCGTCTTCATCGGCACAAATAGTCTCACCAATATAAATGTCTGAAATACCGGCAATTTGCACAATATCGCCGGCCACAGCTTCCGTTGCCTCTGCTCGACTCATGCCGGTAAACGTATAGAGCTTAGTAATCTTTCCTTTTCTTGTCTCTCCTGATGGTTTTTTTATAAAAACGTTTTCTCCAGTTTTCACCACACCTTCATATACTCGCCCAACAGCAAGTCTTCCTACAAAATTATCGTATCCCAAATTAAACGGCTGCATTCTAAACGGCGCTGCTGTGTCGCTTGGAGCCGCGGGTACTTTTTCTAAAATAATATCTAAAAGTGGATCCAGATTATCGCTTTCATCAGAGAGATCAGCTTTTGCGATTCCTGCTTTTCCATTTGCGTACACAGCCGTAAAATCTAATTGCTCATCGCTGGCACCAAGATCCATAAATAATTCCAAAACCATATCATGCACATCCTCTGGACGAGCCGCTGGCTTATCTATTTTATTGATCACCACTATAGGTTTGAGCCCAAGCTCTAATGCTTTTTTCAAAACAAACTTTGTTTGCGGCATAGGCCCCTCCTGCGCATCTACCAATAGAAGAACGGAATCAATAGACCGCAAAACACGCTCAACTTCTGATCCAAAATCTGCGTGACCTGGCGTGTCTACAATGTTAATTTTAGTACCTTTGTAATTCAAAGAAGCATTTTTTGAATATATCGTAATACCTCGCTCCTGCTCTAGAGCGTTAGAATCCATAGACGTTGCCTCATCCGTAACCATGCCGGTTTGGCGCATAAGCGCGTCTGTCAGTGTGGTCTTGCCATGATCAACGTGAGCAATAATAGCAATGTTGCGTATATCCATAATTTTTATGCTGGCTTAGTATAGCCGTTTATTGCAGTTTGGTCAAGCGCGAGCCCTTGACATAATCACCAATCTATGCTATGTTTTAACCACTTTCAACGCCGTTGGAATGATGAAAGTGGTGGCATCTGATCCACCACACAGCTATGGAGGCACCCGATGGCGCAGGCCGTTGCACCCCTCGATAGTAAACTGAGCATGCTTGCCAAGAGCATCCGTGTTCTAAGAGAAACAGGACTACCAGAGAACTTCTTTCAAAGAGTGATTGATGACAAATCATTCAGAGAACAGGTGGTCCGCGCATGCACAGGCAAAAGACTTGAGAGTGTAATTAAAGAAGCACTCAAGGAATATGGACGCTTTGAACAATGTCTGCAAAGCCTTGGCCTCAATACGGACCAGGCGGAGCAGAAGGACAGCTTTGGAGACAACGGTGCCAATAGAAGGCGATCATTAAAAAGAGGCTGCCTGGAACTTATGTGGTACGTAGAGATACATGCTAACAGAGACGGTTACGATACGTCCTGCTGGAACATTACGATCAGACACACGGACGATCGCATTTGGTGGAGCATGTATGAAGAAGGACAAACCATTGATGTTGACGCAGGAGACGGCATGCCACTTGACAACGGTGTTTGGGCGTCACCCGATCATCCAAAGGAAACCAACCTTACCGATGAGGAAATCTGGGTCCGCAACCACTTCCTGATGGGAAGTGGAGATCTAAGGCGCACAACTGCCAGCGGCGGCAGCGCCAGCATGACCAAACACGAAGGTCAACACCGCCAGATGCTCCATGAGATGATCAGAATGTTCAACACCGGTGAGTTCTCAACAGAGCGTCAGGGTAACTCAGACGCATGTCCAAACTGTGGTTGCAATGGTGCCTTCCTGACTCGTGCTCCTTTCACGGAAAATAAAGGAGATACGCCGTATCCGGCTAAATGGCGAGATGGGCGCACTAATACCTACACAGCCTGTGTCTTTGCCTGTTCAGAAAACTGCAGAGGCAACACCTTCCGCTACACTTTTGACGAAAACAGGATCGCACACGTGGCGCACCCGTAAGTCATAACTCAAAATAATCGACGCGATACCCTCGCGTCTTTTTTTTAAATTACACGACTCAAAATTGTCATCCCGGGCTTGACCCGTGATCTCAAGTAAAAACATATGCGGCAAAGCGTTCTTGAGATCCCGGATATTTTGCTCCGCAAAATTCCGGGATGACATCAACCCCAGCACCTGATTATTTACAAACAAAAAAGGCCAGCTTTGCTGGCTCTTAATTCAATAAGGTCTTCTCTACCTTCTGAAACTCATCCCATTGCCGTTTTACAGACCTAGACAGATCACTCTGAGCAGCCTGATCAAAAAGCTGATACCGCCGCCACCATGACATTTGAGAGACAATCTTCCCCAACGTAACGGGCGGCTCAAAATGAATGAACGTCTGTGTAGGCGCACCGTCCTTCACCAAATGCACTGTAAAGCCATTATTGTCCAATCTATGAAGTACGACGGAAAATCCATGGGTCATGAAACAACTCCCTCAAGCAACCCCTCAGTGATCAAAAAATCTCTTAGATTCTGTGGGTTCACGTAGTGGTACGCGTTGATGCCTAATGCTCTAGCTGCCGCGCAATTCTCTGGAGTATCATCAATAAACAATACGTCCTGCGGCTCCAAACCCAGCCACATAAGCATCTTCTCAAACGCGCGTGGATCTGGCTTGCTCACGCCGAGCTCTGAACTGGCCACCGCAGGAATGAAGAGTTCTTGCAGACCATTTTCATCAATCAACTCACTCAAAAACTGTACGTTTACGTTTGAGAAAATTCCAACACGATGCCCAACCCTAAGCTCTCGCGCCAATTTTAAGACCTTCGTATCAAGCACAACGCGCCGAGCAATCTCATTCTCCACAACAACCGCCGAGACGCCAATGACGCCAGCCACCTTTATCCTAAATTCCGCAAGAGTAATTGCGCCAGTGTCTACCTGGTCAGCAAGATCAAGTAAATCATCCAAGCGACTGCCCACAATCTGGTTATCAGTTAAAAACTGTAGATAGGCTTTATTACAAATTACACCAAACCAGTCAAACATGACTGCTTTAACTTCCATCTTTTCTCCTTTTCTAATCAGTTTATACCACGGCAAGCCATGGTTGTCAACCTGCCTCTCCTTTGATAAGCTCAAGTCATAAAACTACTTCAATTCTATGCAAAATGAAATAAGACCAAAGTGGGATGATTACTTTATGGCGCTGTGCCGCATTGTGGCAACGCGCGGCACGTGCAACCGCTTAAGATGCGGTGCTGTTTTGGTAAAAGACAAACGCATTATTGCCACTGGTTATAATGGGTCCCCTCCGGGAATGGATCATTGCGATGGTCCCGCTGGCCATCTTATGGAAGAAGGTCACTGCGTGCGCACCGTTCATGCAGAGCATAACGCCATTTTGCAGGCCGCGGTGCAGCCCGGTACTAGCTCTGATGGCTCTACCCTCTACACGCTCTACTCCCCGTGCATTCACTGCGCAAAATACGTAGCAGCCGCCGGTATAAAACGTGTAGTATGCGCAAAAGTCTACAGAAACCGTGCCGTGGTAGATTATCTGCAAGGCGCCGGTGTAGAAGTAGAGGTATACATTGAAGACTCTCGCTGGAACCAACAGATCACAAAACTGTTTTCTGATGAGGTAGAGGAAAAGAAAGGAAATGTAGTGCTATTAAGATCAGAAAATAATTAATCAACATCGTCATTGCGAGCGCAGCGAAGCAATCCCGCCGCTATATTGACGGGATCGCCACAGGGACATTCGCCCCTTCGCGATGACATTCACTATGAAAAAAATAGTACTGGGTTTTGTGGGTGAGCTCTCATCTGGCAAAGGAACCTCTGTTTCATATCTAAAAGAAAAATACGGCGCCAGCACGTATAGCTTCTCAACCATGCTGCGTGATATTTTGGATCGCATTTATGTTGATCAAACCAGAGATAATCTTATAGATCTCTCTGTTTTTTTGCGCGGCAGGTTTGGAGAAGACACCATGGCAAAAACCATGGCAAAAGATGTTCAAAATGATCCAGCAGACGTAGTGGCCATAGAAGGGATCCGCAGACATGCCGATATAGAATATCTAAAAAAACTTCCCAACTTTGTTTTAGTTGAAATCTCCGCTGATCAAAAAACAAGATTTGAAAGGCTCAAAAAAAGAAACCAAAACGCAGACGATCAAACCAAAACATGGGAAGAATTTCTAGCAGATGCAAAGAAGCCAACAGAAATTTCTATCAGAGAAGTGGCAAAAGAAGCAAAACAGCACATAAACAACAACGATTCATTAAAAAATTTGCACCACCAGCTAGACACACTCGTATCATGAGCATTAGAATTACACGATTAGACAACTCGCTGCCACTTCCCGAATACAAAACAGTAGGATCTGTTGCTTTTGATTTTTATGCGCGGCTGCAAACCACCATCGCCCCTGGCGAGCAAAAAAAATTACCCAGCAATCTTATTATCAAAACACCACCCGGCTACATGCTGATGCTCTCTGCCAGATCTTCCATCACCAAAAAGCAAGGTCTCATATTGCCAAACGGCGTAGGAATCATAGACCAAGACTACAGCGGCCCAGAAGATGAAATTCATATTCCTATTTTAAATGTTGGCAAAGCAGTGCATACTATAGAAAAG
>CAZSVL010000015.1:0-12720 GCA_964610305.1 uncultured Gammaproteobacteria bacterium
ATACACCCAAGGATCATCCTCACCCGTGCTATTATTAACCACCCAACTATTGTGTTTTTTTTCTACTTTAATGCCAATAGTATGTATATCACCCCACAGGTCATCACAGCTATTGTATGTGCCCAACCAACTGCTTTTTCCAGTGAGCGCTTTCGGCATAACAACACGAATATTACAAAGCCTGACGACTGAGTCTATGATTTTCTGCTTATCAACAAACAAAGCTTTTATATAAACTTGGCCACCGATAGACTGTACAATCTGTTGATCTTTGATGTCAATCGCACCTAAAAAAATCAGTGCGAAGAAAAAGACTGCTCTAACCACCACACCCCATTATGAAGTTTCTTTAATTTCAGAAAACACCGAGGATTCTGTTGCAAGAATGTTAACAAAACATTTATTCCACACAAATAACCTCGCCGCTCTCCCCTCTTTGCAGACGGGCATTGTGGCCTTACATGACAGCTTATAGATGTTGTGTGTTCGCTTCGAAACCAGGACTGGTTGCCTATAACAACACAAATTAAACTATACAGACAAACCCAAAGCCACTTATACAAGATAGCAAACCTTTGTGCCACAACGGCAAACACCGTCAACACACTTAATCCATGATTCACAACCCGAGAGAAAATCAGCCACAAGTTGATTATAAAATAAACACACCATTTGAATAACAACCCGTCCTATTCTCTATGAATGTACCAGTGGTGGTGTTTGAGGCAATACAGGGCTTTCTTATGCGCGTCTGCCACCCTGCTTTCTAGACTGACTGTCCCTGTGGTAGCATTTGAGGCAAATCAGGGCTTTCTTGTGAGCCTCTGTCGCCCTTCATCCTTGTTGGAGAAGGGGTCACTAGAGGTTCTATAGTGCTGCCCACCCGGCGCATTCCCTTACTTATTCCCTCAAAACAAAGCTCCGGTACTGAGAGAATAGCAAAAAAATGGTGACCCTGCAGAACAAGCATCAAACAAAGTAGATCAAAGATATATCCCGGGTTGCCGGCCTTTTTAGCCTCCTCGTTTTGAGGGGAACCATGAATGGCCCTAAGCTCAGGATCTTCTGGACTAGCTGCCCGTGGCCGCCCTGGAGGCGTTCTCATGCCTTCATCCATTCTTTCTTCAGGAACGACACTTGCAGCTCGACACGATGCCTTATTGTAGACAAAGGAAGCATATAAACAAATAAAAGCAGCTCGAGACAGTGCAGCAACAACAAAAGCTATACACGTATATGCTACAACCTTAATAATTTTAACCTTGATGTCTTTTTCATCCCTTATTTGACGTATTTTGCCTTTCATATGGCCGTTGAGAGCTTTCAAAACGATCACTCCATATTCAATAATCCTGGACACTAACTCATTAATACTCGTTTTCATGGTTTTTTGCTTAACCCGTTTTCTGACAAAACCATGATATCTTATATACTATTTCTTGTAAATATATTAAGGTCATTGAAATCTATTCTTTGCTGACATAGACTGATAACGAGAAACAGCGGTTATAAGTTATGGAAAGCTTAATTAAGGAAGCCCTTCAACAGAAAGAAGTGACGCTATGCCAAAACGGGGCAATAGTAGCCCGCACTGGAAAACGGACAGGACGCTCACCCAGCGACAAGTTTATTGTTCAAGATCAATTGACTGAAAACACTGTAGACTGGGGAGAAGCCAACCGACCCTTTGATAAAGGTGCTTTTCAAAAGCTATGGCAAAAAACCAACGACTATCTGTCTGGGAAGGAAAAATTGTACTCTAGCACCATGCAAGTCGGGGCTGACATGAGTACAGGGCTTCTTGTTGAGGTGAAAACAGAGCTTGCCTGGCATCACTTGTTTTTGAAAAACCTTTTTATTACCCCCACCACCGCCACCACCCCTCATGTTTGGCAGCTTTTATGTGCGCCTGGGCTTCACCCCAACCCTGCAATCGATGGAACCAATTCTGATGGGGCGGTCATTATTGACTTTTCTGAGAGAAAGGTTCTTATTGTGGGCATTCTCTATAGCGGAGAAATGAAAAAATCAATGTTTTCCGTTCTCAACTATCTGCTCCCAGAAAAGAACATCTTGCCCATGCACTGTTCCTCTGTGCTCACAAAAGAAGGGCGGGTGGCCTTATTGTTTGGGCTTTCTGGAACAGGAAAAACCTCTCTCTCCGCAGATGAGTCATTTAAAATTATAGGAGACGATGAGGCTGGCTGGTCAAACACCCAAGTATTCAATTTTGAAGGGGGCTGTTATGCCAAATGCATCAACCTATCCAAAGAAAAAGAGCCTGATATTTTTTCAGCAATAACGGAAGGCGCGGTTCTTGAAAACGTGGTGTGTGACAAAGACGGCGCCCCTCAATACGGAGATGGCTCAATCACGCAGAACACCCGGGCAGCATACCCACTAAGCCACCTCAAAAACCATGTTAAAGAAAACCGCGCCGGTCCAGCTGAGGTCATTGTGTTTCTGACGTGTGACCTTTATGGCGTTTTACCCGCCGTGTCACTGCTTAGCAAGGAGCAGGCCCGTTATTATTTCTTAAGCGGCTACACTGCCAAAACAGGCGGGGTGGAGCATGGTCAAAATGAGGTGGGGCCGGTCTTTAGCCCTTGCTTTGGCGCCCCGTTCTTTCCAAGAAAACACAGTGTGTATGCCGACCTTTTGCAAAAACGCCTTGAGGAAACAGGGGCCCCAGTTTATCTGGTAAACACAGGATATTTTGGTGGCTCATTTGGCAAAGGAGGCCAGCGACATGACATAGCCACAACAAGGAAAATCACCCAAGAGATCACGTCCTCTCCGCTTAATGCCCGCATCCACTCAGAACTGCCCATCTTTAATTTACAAATACCTCAAATAGAGGGGCTTAGCGAGCACGTCCTCGACCCCATGAGACCCTGGAAATCCGAACGTGACTATATGAAAGCCGCCACCCAGCTGGCCAAGGAATTTATACGCTTTCGTAGCGGCCCAGGCGCCCCCATCCTACCCAAGGAGAAAAAATGATAAAAGAACGCATTGCTATTATTGGCGCTGGACATATTGGGGCATGCCTTCTCACTGGCCTTGTTGCCGCCGGGCTGCCAAAAGAAAACCTCCTCATTACAGACCCCAAAAAAGTCCGGCTTGATGACATCAAAGACAGACTTGGCGTAGAATGCTCTACAGACAATAGCCTAGCACTGCAGTCAGATATCGTTGTTCTAGCCCTTAGGCCCAACGACATTCTCGCCGCCCTAAAAAGGCTGCCGCCGACAAACACGCTTTTTATCAGCCTGGCCGCCGGGCGGTCCCTTCGTCAAATGAAGGCGATGGCCGGACCTAACATTATACGGGCAATGCCAAACCTTCCTATCGTTGTTAACTCTGGAATCACTGCCCTTGTTGCTGCAGAAGAATGCACGCCAAAACAAAAGAAGCTTGCAGAAGCATTGATGCGCTGTGTGGGTGAAACAGTATGGCTTGAAAACGAAGATCAGATTCACCCATTCACGGCGCTCTGTGGCAGCTCTCCTGCGCTGGTGATGCGGGTTTGTCAGGCTTTTGAAGACCATGCGCGCGCGAGCGGGTTTAATGACAAAGACGCTCAGTTTCTGGTTAGGCAAATGCTTTTCGGCACCAGCAAACTACTACTGACTCAAGAGAGCACAACCTCAACACTCATTAACAGTGTCTGTGTTTCTGGCGGGGTCACAGAGGCCATGCTAAAAAATCTTGATGTTGATCGAATGGAGCAGATCATCAAAAAATCACTGCAACAGGGAGTAAAGAAAAGTGAAAACATCTTATAGGGGTCGTCTTAGTGAGTGGTTGTTTAAACAGCGGTCCCTTTATGATGTCTTTAATGATTACACGACGAACACAAAACAACAGTTTGGTTTTACGCCTGGATTAGATCCCTCGCTTATTCTTGCCTTTACAGACCTGATTCCTGACGTTTTAGATATAGCTTATTACTTCATCTTGGCTATTTTTAGTCAGGGTATTCGCGTTATTGAAGCAGCACTTTCTTTGTTACTAAAGTCCGCTTTTCTCCTCGTGCTTTTAGTTGTAGAAACAGTGAAGGCTTTGCCTCGCTTGTTGCTTGAGGTGGTTTTGCTTAAGTGGCTTACTTGGGTTCCGTCAACGCTCTTGCTCATCATCAACCTTATACGCCTTGTTGTCTCCTCCCCCTCCTTTCTTATGGAGCCCGCAAAAACCAAGCCAGCGCTTACTGACCTCATCACATGCTTTAATAATTTCACAGAGAGCATCAAAGACCTCGCCTTTCTTTTAACGTTTGTCAAAAGCTCTCTGTCTCCTCTCGGAGATTTAATAGATACGCCGCGAAACATAGTAGACGTTCCCCTCTCTTTTCTCAACCCGGTTTTCTACTCTGTGGTTGTTGTTATTGATCTGCTTTCATGCCTCTTGCAAATAGCCCAATCTTTGATTGCACAGCCCTCCGCCCTTTACATGAAGCTTGGCGGATCCTGGCCAGATGCTGGGCCTAAGAACGCAGAGACGCAAACGGACTTGAAGGCGCCAATGACCCGAGAAGAGCTAGTGAGCCTCGCGGTGCAAACGGACCCAGTTTTGCAGAATGATGAAAGGGGTGCACGTCAATAAAGGACTGTGCGCATGTTGTGGATAAGCACCCTCTCTTGTTTGTGGATAATAATTTGGTCTAAAAATAAACACAAGTTGTGGCTGGGATAACCAATCACTAAACACAAAGACATCCACAAGTTATCAAGCAAAAAAAGAAGAGGAGTTCATACGCTTTGCCTTATACCACCTTGTTATACACAGGCCTTATATACTATTATTATTGATAAATATATAAATATAAAAGGATTGCTCTTGACACGGACGGAACTTTAGTTAAACTAAACGTATCATTTTTAAAGTAAAGTTAGTATGAAAAGAACATTTCAACCAAGCAATATTAAAAGAAAGCGAACCCACGGCTTTCGTAGCCGCATGAGCACGGTCGGTGGTCGAAAAGTTATTAAAAACAGAAGGCGCAAAGGCCGTAAAGAGTTATCTGCCTAGTTTTGAAGATAACAAAGCACGATAAAATTGTTCGAAAAGCACTCAGTCATGGAAAGCGATTTGTCCAAACTTGTTATGTGTTTCACCATTTAACTGAAGACAACCTTGTGATTGTTTCAGTTTCAAAAAAAGTAGACAAAAGGGCGGTGAGACGAAACAAGTATCGACGGTGGTTTAAGAGCCTATACCAAACAAGCTCAATGAAAGGAACTGTTTTTGTTCGCATTTCCAAGCCCCCGCAGTCTTACCAGGAGGTTTTTGCATGCTGGCAGGCATTCATGACTTTTTTAAAAAAGCACTAACCTTGTGTATTAACCTTTACCGTTGGTTAAGACCAAGACGCTATCCGTGCTGCGCCTTTATTCCAAGCTGCTCTGAGTATGCTATAGAGGCCTTGCGAAAAAAAAACGTTATTCACGCGTTTTATTTGATCATCATCAGAGTTTCACGATGCCATCCATGGGCCAAGGGAGGCTATGATCCTGTTCGTTGAGGAGGGGGCGTCATTTTCATAAACAAAAGCTTGCACGATTGAGCGAAATTGTTCACAATACGAGCAGTTTATTTATATATATTTAGTATCGGAGCTACACAATTATGGCTGCAATAAAGAAAATTGTTCTGTATCTACTGCTTGTCTTCCTAGGGGTTTCTTTGTGGAACTCGTGGCAAGGCCGCAACCAACAAGCCCCTCAAACCAACGTGCTTCTTGAGTCCAGAGAGGTGGTTGCAGATGTGCACCAACGGTATGTCTCAGTTGACACCCCCCTCTATGTCGCACACTTTGACCGAGTGGGCGGAAAGCTAGTGCAGGTTGCGCTCAAGGGATATAAAAAGGCGCTTAAAGGGCCGGTTCTTGAAACCATGTTGAGCGGTGATGCAAGCCATCCCCTGCATGCGCTTGCAGGATCAAAGGGCGATGAAAGGCTTGTTTTCACCTCTTCCCATCAAGACCTGGTTGTGACAGACTCCAAGGCCACCCTCTCGCTTGTTGCACAAGACAAAAATGGGCTGTCTCATGAGAAGGTTTTTTCCTTTGATCCAAAAAAATACACGATTGGTTCAAAGCTGATCTTACGAAACGCCGGCCAGCAAAAATATCAAGGCTTTGTCTACATGGGCTATGCGGGGGAAAGAAAAACAGCACTCACAAAAAAACAAGACCCGCCAAAGCCAGCTGACTTTCTGGCTGGGTCAGCGGAAGCTAAGCAAACAGGCTTCTTCTCAGGGTTAACCACATTTGCAGGTGCGGCGTATCACACAGGAAAAAAAGCGTATACAAAAGTAACTTATGAGAACATGGCTGAGTCCCCGATTAACATCAACGCCAAGGAAACATGGGCTGCTGTGCAAAAACGTTATTTCTTGTCTGCCATTATTCCATCAACACCGTATGGCATGCATTTATCAACGTCCTGGCAAGAAGGGTTCTTAAAGGGGGCAGAAAACACTTACTTACAGCAGTTTGAACTCATGTACCGCTCTCCCCTCTTTGAGCTAAACCCCGGGGAAAGAACTGAGAGCTCTGCGCTTATATACTCTGGTCCGGAGGTTATTGAGAACCTTGAGGGGCTCGCCCCAGGACTCGAACTGACTGTTGACTATGGCTTTTTGTGGATGGTCTCTTCTGTGCTGTTTTGGCTCATGTTCAAGATCAATACATTTGTCCAAAATTGGGGCGTGTCTATAATTCTCTTAACGGCCCTTATAAAAATTGTTTTTTATAAACTCTCGGAGTCCAGCTATCGTTCAATGGCCCGCATGAAAAGCTTTAAGCCGCAAATAGATGCGATATCAGAGCAACACAAGGACGACCCGCAAGCAAAAAACCAGGCCATGGTTGCTCTTTACAAAAAAGAGAAAATCAACCCGGTCGGAAGCTGTATGCCCATGCTTATCCAGATTCCGTTTTTCATTGCTTTTTACAACGTACTGGTTGAGTCTATTCAGCTGCGGCACGTGCCATTTCTCTGGTTGCCTGACCTTGCGTCAATGGACCCTTTTTACATACTGCCTCTACTCATGGGCCTTTCCATGTTGTTTCAACAGAAACTATCCCCTCAGCCAGATGACCCTATTCAGGCAAAAATGATGTATTTTACCCCTGTTTTATTCACTGCGATGTTTATTGCTGTTCCTTCGGGCTTGGTGCTTTACTGGTTGGCAAACAACCTCTTTAGTATTGCGCAGCAGTGGTTGGTTATGAAACGCACAGCCTAATGGCTCGGGACACCATTGTTGCAGCAGCAACAAGCATTCAGCCTGCTGGTCTTGGTGTTATAAGGCTTTCAGGAAGCCTTGCAGGATCCTTGGCAGAAACCTTAATACGAAAAGAACTGGGTCTTCCCCGGCATATGCGCTTGGCTGAGTTCTTTGTTCAAGGGGAATGTGTTGATCAGGGTTTAGTCTGCTTTTTCGAGAGCCCCTCTTCCTATACGGGTGAAGATGTGGTTGAGATTTCCTGTCATGGCTCTGTTTACGTTGTTCAGGCTCTGGTTAATGAGCTCATTCATTTGGGAGCGCGTCTTGCGCGTCCTGGTGAATTTACTGAAAGAGCTTTTTTGAATGGCAAGTTAGATTTAGCACAAGCGGAGGCTGTTGCCGACCTTATTTCTTCAGAGTCTCGTGCTGCGGCGCATGCCTCGTTACAAACTTTACGCGGGGCTTTGTCTAAGCGCATTCACGCTGTGCGTGAGGAGCTAACAACAGCCCGGGTACACTGCGAAGCCAATATTGATTTTTCTGCAGAAGATATCAGTCCTGAAAACGAAGAACGGATTAGAGCACGTGTATTTAAGATTTTAAAGGACCTTGCTTTGCTGAAAGAGAGCTGTCAACAGGGGGTCATTTTAAATCAAGGGGTCTCGGTTGCGCTTATTGGCCCACCTAATTCTGGGAAGTCCTCCATGCTTAACTGGCTGGCTGATGATGATGTGGCGCTCGTTACAGATGTCCCTGGAACCACGAGAGATGTCGTCAAAGAAACGCTTGTCCTCAAGGGCGTTAAAGCCAGGGTTCTTGATACTGCCGGCATTCGGGACACACACGATCAAATAGAGCAGCTGGGAATCATTAAAACCAAAGAAACGGCTCAAGGCGCGCAATGCCTTCTTTTTTGTTTGGATGTCACGGCTGTTTGTCCTGAACAAATAACCCATTATAAGCAATGGTTAGAGCAGGCTGGTATCCAGGCGCCAGTTGTTTGGGTGCTCAATAAAACAGACCTTCTTTCTGATGCGGCGCTCTCTCAAGTCTTAACACAGTTGTCGCTCGAGACGTTTCAAGCGGTGTCTGTTAAAGACGGCATTAATAAAGAGGGCTTGGTGAATGCTTTGCTAAGCACCATTGGTTACACGGGAGCCTCTCAAGGCGTATACATGGCCCGTTCTCGGCACATTGCGCATCTTTCACAGGCTATCACAGCCCTTGAGCAAGTTGCAGAGGTCGGCTCTTTTGATCTTGTTGCAGAGCAATGCCGTTGGGCGCATAATGAGCTCGGTCAAATTATCGGCGAGGTCACGGTTGATGATCTTTTAGGCAAGATATTCAGTGAGTTTTGTGTGGGCAAGTAGTCGCGTGTTTTTTAGTAACAAGACTATGTTTTTGTTGAAATTTACTTGTTTTATGTTACTGTGTTGCTAACAGGGGTGAAAAGAAAAAATGACTCATAGCTATGATGTAATTGTAATAGGCGGGGGACATGCTGGGTGTGAAGCGGCCGCAGGGGCTGCGCGCATGGGGGCAAAGACGCTTCTTTTGGAGCAGCGCATCGATCAACTGGGTATGATGTCCTGCAATCCAGCCATTGGCGGCGTGGGCAAGTCACACTTAGTCAAAGAAATAGATGCCTGTGGTGGAATCATGGCCGTTGCTGCCGATGCGTCTTCTATTCATTCCCGGTGCTTAAATGCGCGTAAAGGACCAGCAGTTAGAGCAACCCGATACCAGGCAGACAGACAGTTGTACCGTCGAGCGATTAGACAGCTGTTGGATAATGAAGAAAACCTCTCTTTGTTTCAGGCAGAGGTTGTTGATATTCAGATGGATCAAGACAGCAAGCATGTGGACACCTCTGTTGGGGTGCGGTTTTCAGCAAAAGCCGTTGTTCTGACAGCTGGCACATTTTTAGCTGGAAAAATCCATATGGGCCTGGATAGCTCCTCAGGAGGTCGTTTGGGCGATCAAGCCTCGGTGAGTCTTGCTGAAAAGCTCCGAACATTGCCATTGCGTGTTGGTCGATTAAAAACTGGCACACCACCTCGTTTAGATGGCAGGACCATTGATTGGGCGTCTTGCAAGAGGCAGCCATCTGAGCCTGTGACTGCACTATCATATACCCGAAAGTTGTGGCCTTGTCCTCAGCAAATTGATTGTTACATCACGCACACAACGGCTCAAACACATGAAATTGTTCGTTCAGCTATCACCCAATCAGCCATGTATTCTGGTCATATTTCAGGAACAGGGCCGCGTTATTGCCCTTCGATTGAAGACAAGGTTGTGCGTTTTGCAGAACGCCAGAGCCACCAGGTTTTTCTTGAGCCAGAAGGTTTAACAGTGAATGAGGTTTACCCAAATGGGGTTTCTACATCTCTCCCGCTTGCTGTTCAAGAACACTATATACGGACGATTCCAGGGTGTGAGAAGGCCCACATAATGAGGCCAGGGTATGCGATAGAGTATGACTATTTTGATCCACGAGACCTACAGCCTTGTTTGCAAAGCAAGTTTATCCCCGGTCTTTTCTTGGCAGGTCAGATCAATGGAACCACAGGCTATGAAGAGGCTGCAGCCCAAGGACTGGTTGCTGGTGCAAATGCCGTTTTGTTCTCACGAAGGGAAAAGCCGTGGGTGATGGCCAGGCATGAGTCCTATATCGGTGTGTTAATAGATGATTTGATTCAAAAAGGAACCTCTGAGCCATACAGGATGTTTACCTCAAGGGCGGAGTACCGCTTGCTCCTGCGTGAGGATAATGCGGATCGTCGGCTCACAGAGCAGGCATATCGGCTGAATTTAGTTGATTACAACACTTACCAGGGGGTGTTAAATAAGGGCTCTCAAATAGGCTCCTTTATCGATATGTGCCGAACAACACATGTTTCTCAGGATTCAGATTTAGCCAAGTCGCTTGCTGGCAAGGGCGTGTCTATCACACAAAACACCCTGCTTTCAGATTTACTTAAAAGACCCGAAGTGACTGCAGAAATGCTTCTTTTAGATCACCCTTTTGTCCGAGAGGCTGAAATAGAAATAAAATACGAAGGGTATGTCAAAAGACAGCAACAGGAGATCATTCGAAAAGAACAAATGACCTCGCGCGAGATCCCGAGTGATTTTGAGTACGGTCAGATAAAGGGTCTTTCTAATGAGGTATTACAAAAGCTCAACAAGTACACACCAAAAACCATAGGTGATGCTGAGGAGATCAGCGGCATCACCCCTGCATCAATCTCATTGCTGTTGGTTTATTTGAAGAAGCACGAGTCGCAAAAAACCTAGAGCGCATGCTTTGATAAAAACCAAGACTCAAGAATGAGTACAGCAGCTGTGCTGTCGATCTTCCCTTTGTTTTTTTTTATTTCGGATGTTTTGTGGATAGAGAGTATTTTCTTGGCTTCTTTAGTTGTCATGCGTTCGTCTTGAAGGTGCACAGGGATTTTGAGCCAGGTTTGTAGCCAGGCCACCTGCTTTCTCACATGACGACTCACGGGTTGCTCTGTGCCATCCATGTTTAGAGGAAGTCCTATGACAAGATCACTGGGCTGCCATTGCTCTATAAGGGCTGCGATGGTTTCTTGTGATACCCGGCCAGATCGAGCAGGAATAGCTGGAAGGGGTTGAATCATATCTTCATTGATGGCCAGGGCGATGCCCCACATTTTCTTGCCCCAGTCAATACCCAGTGCTTTTTTTGACATAGATTAAGCCAAGTTTTTCTTGTCCTCAACTGTATCATTTTATTTAATAAAATATAAGCTAATATTCTATTAGAAACCTTAAGTGTGTGTATCCGATGATTTATAGAGCGTACTGCAACAAAATCCCATATTGCTGGATGTTGGGTTTAAATGTTTTGTTGCTATCATGCAAGTCATTCATCTTGCCAGGGATAAAGTTGTATTCCAAACCAAAGTTTGTGCCATAAAATATTTCATGCTGTACCCTGGCTGACATAAATACAGAATTGCTGCTGCTTAAGCCCCACGAGCTGATATCCAAGCTGTCTGAATTCGTAATATCCAAAGAGTGACGCCCATAGCCTAGCAAGAACGAAATTCGGTGCCATTTGAATTTTTGACTCAGTCCTGCAGCTAGGTATGGCATGATGCTTTTGATTGAGACACTTGAGCTGCCAGCATGCTTTTGTGTGCTGCCAAGATGCTTATACCCCATCTCAGCAATGATGCTTGCAGGGTATTCTTCTTTGCTTTTAGTGACCATTGCGCCTATAGCAGCACTGTAGCCTGATTGATTGTTTCCATGAACCCATGTTCCAGAGCTTCCACCGAAGCTGGGTCCAAGATTGTTCTTCCAGCCTGAATCAGTCATCGAAGCGGAGCCAAGAACATAAAATTGACTGAAAGCAGTCGAGCAGAGTAATAAAAGTGAAAAAGCCTGTTTCATGATGTGTCTCCATGTGAGTGTATCTGCTTGCTGAATCGTTGTGAGGAGAGAACACAAGGAAGAAGGCTTCTTTGTTGAAACATGTTGCTCACTGTTGATCCATCCATGTTGGTATCATATTAAACCAATTTTTTGCTGTTCGCAATGTCTTAATTTTGTGTCATCAAACCCATGGCGTAGATAGCGGCTGTTTCAGATCTTAATGTAAACCCAGGGAATCGTATGGTTTTTGCATTTTGAGCTAAAAGATGTTGTTGCTCTTTTTGACTGAAGCCCCCTTCTGGACCAATGAGGATATCTTGTTCTTGATACTCCGTTGTTGTGGCCTGTGGGTCTGCAATAAGTAAGTTGCTGACTTGCAGATTCTTGATAGATGAAAGAGGTAGCAACTGAGGGCAATAGGGGTTTCTTGCCTGGCAGGTGGCTTGTTGCATAATGTCTATGAGACGTTCTGATTTTTTTTGCCATTGCTGGGCAGTGGGGCAAGTGCCTATATGGTCTGTGGTGAGTGGTTGCAGTGCAGTTATTCCGAATTCAGCAGCTTTTTGGCAGATAATATCAGTTGTTTTGTTGCGGCATATAGCGACGTACAGTGTGCGGTCTTTCTTTTTTGGAAAGTATTCGTGTGACAAAATATCAAGCCGTGTTTTTTTTGTATCTATGGAGGCTATGCGGGTTTGATAAATATTGCCTTGACCATCAAGTAACTCAACTGTTGCACCCATTTGAGCTCTTCGGACGTGACTATGCCGGTGCTGCTTTTCACTGAGAGTCACCGTCCCTGAATGTATCTGAGGAACAAAGAACCTTAGCATGAAGGGTCCTTGTTTTCAAAAAGTTCAAAGTACCATGCGTCCTTTTTTAAACTCACTTTTTTGCTGATAAGGCAGTTAGGCCTTTCGGGTTCCCAGTGGGCGACAGACGGCTGCCAACTTTTGACGTAGTCTAGCCATAAAGGGATCGCTGTTTGAGACCCATACCGTTTAATCGGCAACGAGCGATCATTGCCAACCCAGACAGCCGTCACAAAAGGTCCTATCCCCCCAAGGAACCATGCGTCTC
>CAZSVL010000016.1:0-9749 GCA_964610305.1 uncultured Gammaproteobacteria bacterium
GCAGGACACCAGGTTTTGGTCCTGGGAATCGGGGTTCGAATCCCTGTCCGGGAACAAAAAAGCGCCGAGAGGCGTTTTTTGTTTTTGTTCCGAGACTAGGATTCGAACCTAGATACCGTGGACCAGAACCACGTGTCCTGCCGTTAGACGATCTCGGAGCGTAGTGAGCGAAAAAAAATCAGCTTGCTTATTTTTTTCGCAGCGTTGCGACTGAGATACCGAAGGTATCTCGGAGTGTGGTGTGCGAACGAAGCGACAGAGATACGAAGTATCTCGAAATGCCGTTTCATGCGTAGCACTAATGAATAATCTCGCCACCAAACGCATTTGCAACTTCTTGAGCAAGAGGAGTAGATTCTTCGGCGGGATCAGCCGCTTGCTCCACCACGCTCACCTCAAGTGAAAATTGCTTTCCTGTTATATCAGAAATGAGAGACTCTATCAAGTTTTTGTTGTCCGGCTCCATTAATTTGTCTTGGTGAAAGGGAAAACCAACACTTATCTGAAATTTTCCTTGCTGTGCTGATTGAGCTTTGGCAGAGGTAAACATAATACTCAGAGAGGGCGCCTTTTGCAACGCCTGTTTCTTTAGCTGATTCCAGATATTTTGTATTTCGCCCTCTTCAATGGTAGCTATTGTCGTAGATTTCTCTGGGGCCTCATGTTGCGTGGGGGTCTGATCAACTATAGGCTGCTTCTGCTCGGTAGGTGCTGGTTGCGCCTGTGTGGGTGGAGTAGCTTCCTGAGGTGTGGCATCTACCGCTTGCGTACTGGACCTCACTTGAGATGTTTTGGGTTTTCCTATAGCTCTGGCAGCTGATATAACGGCAAGCTCTAGCGGAAGCTGTGGAATACTGCTGCGTTTAAGCATGGTGAGAGCCTCCGTAAAGTAATAGAGAATTGCCTGCTGCTGTTTTTCTGACAACTCTAAGGCCTGGCTCGCAAGTTTATCCTTATTTTGCGCGAATCCTTCTAGGTAGGCAAATGAGATAGACGGAGCTACAGAGGAGACGAGCATAGCTCTGAGTACTTCTATGAGCGCCTTTGTAAAAGCCTCCATTGAAACGCCTTTTTGGAGCAGCTCTTGAAGCTGCTTTAAACATTCTTCTGTATTGCCTTGAAAAAGCGATTCAATAAATGGATACGCGTGGCTGGTTTGCGTGGGTGGTAAAATGCTCTGGGCTTGCTCTAGGGATATATTATCTCCAAGAGAGAGTATTTGGTCTAGCAGACTCTCTGCGTCTCTCATGCATCCTCCAGAGCGCGCTATAACCCTATCTAGTATTTCTGACTCCACGGTAACAGATTCCTTCTTAAGGAGCTCCTGCAATCGGGATTTCATAAGCTGCGGAGCAATATGCGTAAACGTAAAGCGCTGACAGCGGGAAAGTATAGTTGCAGGAAGCTTATGAGCCTCTGTAGTTGCTAGGATAAAAAAGGCGTGCTCTGGCGGTTCTTCTAGTGTTTTAAGGAGCGCGTCAAAAGCACTGCCGGAGAGCCGGTGGACTTCATCAATGATAAATATTTTTTTCTGTAACTGCATGGGACGAGCCTGGGCGTTTTCTATGATATGCTCGCGAACGGCGTCTACGCCGGTGTGGGTTGCGGCATCAAGTTCTATCAAATCAATAGCCTTGCTACTGGTAATTGCAGTGCAGCTCTCGCAGCTGTTGCAGGGCTCTGCGCTGTCTTGAGCTCTGGCAGTGCAATTGAGCGCTTTGGCAAGTAGGCGAGCGCTGGTAGTCTTGCCCACACCGCGCGGTCCAGAAAATAAATACGCATGGGCAATCCTTCCCGTGCGTATCTCTTGTTTAAGAGTATCTCTAACCGTGTCTTGTCCGGTTAGTGCTTCCCATGTTTGTGGTCTGTGAATTCTATATAAAGCGGGCATAAGGGCAATGGTACTATATTATGGCGTGTATGCAAAATGCGATGACGTAGATGCCTGAGAGATGGGCTCTACTACCGCTGCCCACTGCGCGCCTGGCGTCTCTGGTGTGTCTATGGTGAGTTTATCCCCCCGTCTTAGCTTAAAGAAGCTTAGAGGCGCTCTGAGTACTTTGTATACTACGCCATCTTCGCCAGTAACAGATCCTGCGTCCATCTCTACGCTGTGAACGGTCGCATTCATTTGCTTTCTTTTTACTCGGTGTATTTGCTTGAACTTGCCGGATTGCACAGAAAGCAAGTCTCCTTCTACAAGACGTGATTTTGATGCATAATTCGCCGGCACTTGATGACGTTGCCCATCCTCTGCGATGAGATCCTTCCCGTCAAATACGCCCTCCGTAGCGGTTACCTCTGTTATTTTTTGCGCCGGGGCTACCGATTGTGCGCTGAGTGCATTTTCCAAATCAGCTAGTGCCTGCTGCGCTTTTTTCACAAGCGCCATAATGTTATGGTTATTTTCTACTGCTGACGGTTGAGTGTCATCGCTAATTTGTGGTTGAGTACTCCGCGGCACATCAAAGATAGCCTTGAGCGATTGAAATTGATTGGGGGTATTCATGAGCTCTATTGTATCAAATTCAAAAACCGCCGTCAGCGGTTTTTGGTGGACAAGATGTGGGTAGGGTGTGAATGATTATAGTTGGGCGGCTCCTGTCTCTGCTTTTGGTGTGGGTGCTGGCGCGGTAAGCTGGGATCGTTCCAAAATTTCTGCTTCAACCAAACGCCTGTCTCTACCGTATTTTAGTCTGGTGAGCTCGCGCAGTCCATCTATCATCTTTTGAGGACCTTGTTTCTTGTAAGGTGGGGTAATATTAAATGGCGTGTCGGCCTTAGCATCTACCAGAAGCTTTATGTAGGCGCTATATTCTGGTGGGTTCATAAGATCGTGGGCCGTAAACGTAGGGGCAAATTCTTTTGCCAAAACTTCTGAATCCTCTGGACCAATGCGATAGCAGCAGATAGTACCGGCATTTCCTAGCACAGCGTCTCTAATTTTAGGATCACCATTTTTTGTCAGCTGTCCCAGATATTGATGAGCAACAATAAGATCCAAACGGTATTTACGAGCCTCAGAGAGGATAGTAGCAATAGAGTCAGTTACAAAGTTCTGGAACTCATCAATATAAAGGAAGAAATCTTTTCTGGTAGATTCATCCTCGCTGGCTCTACCAAAGGCTGCCATCTGCAGTTTTGTTACCAATATCATACCAATGAGGTTTGCGTTCATCTCTCCTACCGTGCCTTTTGCCAGGTTTACAATAAGTATTTTTTCCTTATCCATTATCTCCCTAAAATCAAACGCAGAGCGTGGCTGTCCAATTATGTTTCTCATCATTTCATTTTCCACAAATCTTCCTACCTTGGAGATAAGATAGCCAAGCATGTCTGATTTTGTCTGCTGAGTCATCTGCGCCATTTCTTTCTCCCAAAAAGCACGCACCACCGGATCTTTAAGTTTTTTTATCCATGTGGCGGCGTACTGATCATCGGTAAACATGCGTGGAATCTCCATGAGTGTTCCTGGATTTTCCTGATCTGCCATGAGAGTAAGCATTACGTTTCTCATATAGTGCTCAAACATGGGGCCAATCATGGAAGGGTCTGAGACAAGGCGATAGAAGATAGAAATCATTTCTTGTGCGGCAAAGTCTTTTTGTTCTTCTGTTTTTGCCTCTAGCATGTTAAGCCCCATAGGCCTTTCCATATCCGATGGGTTAAAGTAGACCACATCATCTATGCGATCCTCTGGAACATGAGAGAGCGCCCATTCTGCAAAGTCGCCATTGGGGTCTATAAGACCAACACCATGGCCGGCCTGCATGTCCTGAACAATTTTATTTTGCATGGTAACGGTTTTACCAGATCCAGATTTACCAATGATATAAAAGTGTCTTCTGCGATCCTCCTGCTTCATGTAAACAGGTGTCTTTTTGCCACGATATATGTTGTCTCCCAAATATATACCCTCTTTTGGCACATTTGAAGGCGGAGGCGCTGTTCTAGAGGATAGCCATACAATACCAGGCGTATCGGTAGAGGGGAGTGGGAAATGGAAAAGACTGGCCATTTCTTCTGTGTTTACGACAAAAGCAAAACGTTCATCAAACGTGCGGTATATAAAATTGCGGATTAGTTGATCTTGTTTTTTTGGCACTTGAGCCTTGAGGGTGTTGCCGTATTGGTAGAGATTGAACTGTCCAAACGCGTTGACAATATTGTCTATATATCTCTTTGCTCTGATCCCGTCTTCTGACGCCACAACAATTCTGACATTGATATCCAGACCTGCTTTACCAGCCTTATCTTCTATAGCCTTTATTTGTTCTTCTTCCATCTGTGTTAGCTGCTTTGGCGGCTCGCCTGGTTTGTCATCCTTTTTGCTGCCAAGAGCGGTATCCTTTAGCTCCTTACCAAAGGCTCCAAGAGCACTTTTTTTATAGTTGAGGCCCTTGCCTTGTTTTGCATTTCTTGCCATGGATACGCCACGAGATCTCCATCGTTTGTTTGAGCTTCTAATAACAAATTGAATGGCTGCGCCGTCACCTTCTTCCATTTTTGCCAGTGGGTTGGTGAGTGCTTCTAGTGGATCGCTGTCCATGGTCTTAAAAGTCTTTAGTGGAAACGCATGGCTCTTTACCATGCTAAGGTAGGCTCCCAAGATGGTTCCCTTGCGAGGAAAAATATTGTATCCGGCAATGGCCTCTAAATGAGCATCCGGATACTGCGCGTGGATCTGCTCTCCAATGTAGGATTCCAGCTTTTGCGGAACGCCAACATAGAATTTTATGTAGTCTTTTTGCGCGACAATTTCAAAGGTAATGTGGTCAGTTCTTCCGTGCAGCCAACTAAGAATGCCTTTTTGCGCCTTTAGTCCGCCTAATGCCGAGAACATTGACTCTGCCAGAGCTATCTGCTCTTTTATAGTGTTGATATTGTCATCACTTTGAGGGTTGTCTGATTGCACCCTTGGCACGGTCACCTGCAGCACTTTTCGCACATTTTTTTTATCAAAACGATGGGCATTGTGGAACATCGGCCTTAAGATAAAGACAAGGCTCACGCCAATTGCGGCCACACCAAAAAGAAGCAGTAACCATAAAAAGCCGCTGCTTGTTAGTATCCCAAGTGCTATTGGCTCTCCAACACCTCCCATATTTAGGCCTCTCTTAAATTCAGAAGCTTTCCTCTTTTTGTGAGCGCTTCTTGCTCTATATAAAAACTATTTTGTCCTGGTACCATAGACATCCATGCTATTATTGCCTCATCAATCTTTTCATTATCTATTTCTGCTTGGGTAAGCATTGCCTTGAGTGTCCGGGCCAGCTCTTCTCCTTTTACTCCAAAAGTCTGTCTTTCCAGCTCTCCTAATCCTTGCAAAATATCATCCTGGTTTTCAGAGAGTATTTCTTCAATGTTTTTGAGCACCTCATCTTTAGGCGCCTCAGCGGCGGCCTCTTTTGGGGGCATCTGTATTTGAGCATCTGCGGGGTGTGCTTCTTGAGGCTGGGGCTTTGCTTGAGGTTGCACGGTTTCCTGAGCTGCAGGAGGAGTCTGCTGCTTTTTTACCTCAACTGCGGGAGCCTGCTCTATTTGTGGGGAGGGGGCAAATGCCATATGGGCTAGTATATCATAAAAGCAGGGGCTCTTGTAGCATGACTTGACAACCCTTGCAGGGCATGGTAGGTTGAGATGTTGGCATACCATAGGAGGTGACATGTCAATTGAGGTCAATGTAGAGACGTTTGCTGGCATTCCAGCCAGAGACACCGTAGATCTTGGGGATATGCTCAAGGATCTGCTCAGCAAGGCCGATAGCCCTGTGGGAAACTATAGGGTAAAGCTAGTTCGTAAAGGCACGGGCTCAGCACAGCAACAAGGAGTAGCGCGGGTTAAGATCAGAGGAATTGAGAAGACCGGATGCATCAACATTCGGGCTCAGGCAGGAGGAAACCACACCTGCTTTGACATGTTTCTTTATCCACCACAGGGCGTTGACTCAAAGACGCTCAGAGCGGAACTAACCGATACCGTGGCGCAACTGCGCCGAGGTGTCAAAGTCTCTGGTCAGGACAGCACGCAGCAGGACAATGTTGAGGCCAAGATTCAGCTCTTGTGCGCTCTTAGTGGGGGTGCCCCCCTCAAAGCTGATCAGTTTACGGCTGATTTGGTTAAGAGGTGTGGTTGGCAGACCACAAAGAGTGCACGAGATGATTTGAAGGAATGCACAAAGTTTGTAAGAGTAAGCAAATCGGGGACTATAACGTTTCTTGAATCCCTCGTCTCTCAGCAATTTCCGGCCGGGATTCCGCTGCACGCTATGGCAACGCCCGCTCAGATTGACAAGGCTAAGTCGGTACTGCTACCAAGAATGACGCCAACGCTGCAAATTACGATGGATTTGCTAGCTGATCCAGACAACAGCAAGCAGCTTACTCGTATTAGCGGGCGCATCCGCAAGTGTGCTTGGGTAGTGAAGAAGGCTGTCTTTGAGATGCTGGACGATCATGAGCGAGAGCCTATTGTAGGAACGCTTATTGAGGCAGGACTGCTTGCAGTGGATACGGCGACACGCTCAAATGGGAGTACTGAGTATACCTTGCACACGCTCTTGTTGGATGAGGCTATGGCCTTTGAGCCTCTGACACTTGATGCCCCTAGCTCTCAAGAGGTTGAGTCAGATAATGACTCCACTGCGGTAAAAGATGACAAGCAGGTACTTGAGGACCGCTTGGCTGCCTTGAAGGCAGAAATTGATCGGCTTAACAGCGCTAGAGACCAGATCAATGAAGAGCGCTCGGGAGAATATGAAAAAGTCCGAGAGGCCAAAGCCGATGTTGCCAACAAAGAATTGGCCCTAAAAAAAGCTCGTGCAGAGGCAGAGCGCGTGGAAGGGAGATACAATTTAGTTGGTGGTAAGATCAATAGGATCAACAAGCAAATTGCGCAGGCGCAGGAGCAATTTGATCAAGCCTCGGCCCAGTTTGCGGCACTGAACGCAAAAAAGGTTGACGAGATGCTAGAGCATCTGCGAAGCACGCTTACTGATGCAGAGCTGGCAGCTTTTAAGGACAAGATTCACACCCTGTGATAGTGCAGGTCTGTCATTTGGCAGGCCTGATTTTTTTTGGGAAAAGAAGAGCGCCTTGTGGGGTGTCTTCTATGATCCAGTTTTTTTTCTGGATAGCTTCTCTTAATTGATCTGAGGTTTTAAAATCTTTGCTTAACCGAGCATTCTCTCTTTTTTTAACTAACGTTTTGACGTCTGATGGGACCTTTTTTAGTTCTCTCTTGTACGCAGCTACTGCCTTTTTTAAATTAAGTCCAAAGAGTTTGTCTAGGCGGTAAACGGTGTCGGCCGCTGGTGGATGGTCTGATTTTAGCGCCTTCCAGAGTGCGGCCAGAGCAGCGGGTGATGAAAGATCATCTGCAAATGCATCTGCCACTATTTTTGTTATGCTGTGAGGCTGGATTTTCTTAGGTAAATGAGCAATGCGAGCAATCAGACTAGCATATGCGCTGGCAGCAGCATCAAGAGCCTCCCAGCTAAAGCTGAGTTGCTTGCGGTAGTGGGTTTGCAGTAGATAGTAGCGGTATGCAAGTGGATCATAGCCACGTTTTATAACACTATCTAAGGTAATAAAGTTGCCGGCAGACTTTCCCATTCTTCCCTCATTAATTATGAGATGCTCTCCATGAAGCCAGAAACGCGCCAGAGGCTTTCCTGTAGCAGCTTGTGACTGCGCAATTTCATTGGTGTGATGAACGGGTATGTGATCTACGCCACCGGTGTGGATATCAAATGTGTCGCCTAGATACTTTTGACTCATTGCAGAACACTCTATGTGCCATCCGGGAAATCCTACTCCCCAGGGGCTTTCCCATTGCATCTGCCGCTTTTTTGATTTTGGTGAGAATTTCCACAACGCAAAATCAGTGGGATTTTTTTTCTCTCCCTTATCCACCCGTGCTCCTTCCTGCAAGCCAGCAAGCCCCTTTTTTCCTATCAACACTCCGTATTTTGGAAACGTAGAAGTATCAAAGTAAAGGCCGTCCTGCGTGGTGTATACATGTCCACAAGCCATGAGTTTTTCAATCATCTTAATTTGCTCCTTAATATGCTCTGTGGCTCGTGGCCATTTGTGTGGGGGTAGAATATTGAGCGCCTTAATATCATCCAAAAAAGCAGCCTCATAGAATTTTGCTATTTCCCATGCCGTCTTACCCTCGCGTTTCGCACCTTTCTCTATTTTATCCTCTCCTTGATCAGCGTCATCGGTAAGATGCCCCACATCTGTTATGTTCATTACGTGCTTCACCTTGTAACCGCCATGCTCCAGCACTCTTCTGAGAGTGTCTGCAAAAACATAGGATCGCAAATTGCCAATATGGGCGTAGTTGTAAACCGTTGGACCGCATGTATAAAGACCAACTCTTTTTTTATCAAGAGGTTTAAAAAGCTGTTTTTTTTTGGGCAGCGAGTTGAATAGTTTAATGCTCATAGAGATATCCACTATGGCTATTCTATCCCCTTTATACCAAACCGGCAACCACTGTGGTATACTACTGCCATGTCATTGTTTGGAAAAAAGGATGGGGAAGGCGGGATTTTAGGAGTAGATCTGGGCCTGGGAGGAATAAAATTAGTTGAGCTTTCGGTTAAAGACGGAAGGCCGGCTTTGGGTACTTATGGTTTTACCAGTGGTTATCTTGGTGTTACGCCTGCAAAGCAAGAGGGGGAGATGTCTGATGAAGACAAGGCAAAGCAAAAGGCAGAAATAGAAAAACAGCAAATTTTAAAACAGGCAGAGGCGCTTAAGGAACTCATAAAACAAACAGGCGCTCACTCTAAACAGGTAGTTTCCAGCATACCTATATCTACCGTGTTTAGTGCCGTAATGACCGTTTCTAAAACAGAGGACAAAGATGTAGTTGCTGCAGAAGTGCAAGCAGAAGCACGTAAATTATTGCCAGTGGACATCTCAGAGGTTGCCTTAGACTACACAGAGTTGCCAGAGATTTTTACCGACGAGGAGAGCACCAGAAAGAATCAAACTAAAGTGCTCATGACAGCGGCTCCCAAAAAGGTTATTGCCCGCTTTACCACCATATTTAAGGAGGCAGGTGTTACGCTTAAGAGTTTAGAATCAGAGGCATCAGCTCTGGTAAGATCACTGGTGGGCGAGGATCCGGCTGCCACTCTGGTTTTGGATATTGGCCATGGAAGATCTAATCTTTATTTGGTACGCGGCGGAATTCCTCTTATACACAGAAGCGTAAATATCGGTGGCGAGCGGTTTACTAAGGCCCTGCAAGATTCTCTGGGTGTGACCGCAGCAGAGGCAGAGCAGGTAAAGATAGACATGGCTGTAAAAAGAGAGGGTGAGAAAATGCTAGACGTATTTAAACCGGTGGTTGATCCGGTTGTTCAGGAAATAAAGTACAATCTTCAACTTTTTGAAAAGCAGCTGGGGCATGCAACGGCCCGTCCAGATAAGCTTATACTAACAGGAGGTTCATCCTTGTTACCACATCTGGACACCTATTTGGAAAATTATTTTGAAATGCGGGCTTTTGTGGGAGATCCCTGGCAACGCGTAGTTTATCCACAGGCACTAAAAATGGCCTTGGATCAAATAGGTCCACGGTTTGCCATCCCTATTGGTTTGGCGCTTTCTGAAACCCTGAAGAAGAAGGACAAAAAAAAGAAATAGCACTTGCGTCTTTAGGAAAAAAGTTATAAACTCTTGTTACTTGTTACTTGTTACTTGTTACTTGTTACTTGTTACTTGTTACTTGTT
>CAZSVL010000017.1:0-9455 GCA_964610305.1 uncultured Gammaproteobacteria bacterium
AAACAGGCTGCAGAAATTGTCAATTATAGGTATAATAGAGGTATGTTTTTGCAGAAAATTGAGATAGGGGGTTTTAAATCTTTCGCAAACAAAACAGCCTTGGAGTTTTTTCCTCCCAAGGCTGGTTCTTTTAGTGTCACAGGAATTGTAGGTCCAAACGGAAGCGGAAAGAGCAATGTGGCAGATGCTATACGGTGGGTTTTGGGAGAGCAGTCTATGAAATTGCTCCGCGGCAAAAAAGGAGAAGATGTTATTTTTTCCGGTTCGGGAAGCGCTACAAGAAAGAGTCTTTCAGAAGTGTCTCTTATATTAAACAATGAAGACAGGACGCTGGACGATTTTGGGACAGAAATTTCTATTACCAGAAGACTCTATAGAAGCGGAGATAGTGAATACCTCATAAACAAACAGGCGGTGAGGCTTACCGATATAACTTTTTTGTTGGCACGCGCTCATGTGGGGCACAATAGCTACAGCGTTATTGGGCAGGGAATGGTTGATCATATTGTGGTAGCCTCTGCCGCAGAGCGCAAAGCATTTTTTGATGAAGCAACAGGCGTAAAGGAATTTCAATTAAAACGCGAGCAGACGGTCAGCAAGCTGCGCAGATCACGTGAGAATATGAGGGAGGCTGATTTATTATTGAGGGAAATTGAGCCACGGCTGCGGAGTTTGCGTAGGCAAGTAAACAGACTTTCAGAAAAAGAAGAAGTAATGACAGAGCTAGAAAGAGTAAGAAAACAGTTTTACGGCTATCAATACAAAAATTTGTCAGATTCGCGCGCCGCGGTGTTGTCAAAATTAAAACAGCTCACGCGCAATGAAGAAAAAGCCCAGAGAGCACTAGATGAGCTGCTGGCGCAAATGAATAAGTTAGAGCAGCAACAAGAGGAGACGGTGGATATAACAGATATTCAAATAGAATATGATCAACTCCTGGAAAAAAGGCAGGAGGCGGTGGTAAAAAAGAGCCAGCTGCAAAGCGCCATGGCCGTGGCTCAGGCCAGATCTGAAGTGCCAACAACACGCGCCATGATAGACGCTGATTTTTTGACGGGAGAGCTGCATGCTTTAAAAAACGAACACGCAGCGCTGGAGAAATCAATTAAAGAAGGTAATAGTGATTCTATTTCAAGAGCGCTAGAGCGTTTTGGAAATAGCATAAAAGGACTTTTGCGAAGAATATCTGGTGACAAACCTAAAGAAAAAGTTGAGCAGCCAAAAAATGACAAAGCGCAAAAAGAGGTGGACGATTTGCAAGGTCAAATAGTGGTGCTCAATACCAGAATAGCTGAGCTCAGAAAAGCCATAACAAGCGCTGCTCAAAAAAGCTCTACCGATAAATCTGCCTTTTTTGATTTGCAGAGGTCATTGCAAGAAAAACAAAGCGCCATGCATCAGGCAGAGCGCGAAATGCATGAGGCAGACATTGCTAGAACGCGCGTACAAACGCAGCTGGAAGCACTTGAGCAAGAAATAAAAGATGAAGCGCCAGAGATGATGGAGATAATAAAAAATGTGCAGGAGCACGATATTCTTGGTGTAGATGTGGCGGCTTTGCGTCCGCGCATGCATGAGCTACGCAGAAAAGTAGACATGATAGAGAGTATTGATCCGCAGGTGCAAAAAGAATTTGGAGAGCTAGATGAGAGAAATACTTTTTTGAGCAAGCAAGTAGAGGATTTAACAGCAAGTGTTACGGATTTGGAAACCGTGGTAAGAGAGCTGGACAGGCGTATTGCGCACCAAAGATCTACAGCTTTTGCGGAGCTTGCAAATCAATTCCAGCATTTTTTTAGTATTTTATTTAATGGAGGAAAAGCAGAGTTGGTTCCGGTTGAGGCAAAACAGCAAGAGCAAGATGAGGAGTCAGAAGATTCGCCAGCTGGCGGAGTAGATAAAACACCAAAAGATCCATGGGCTGGCATAGAAATAACGGCTACGCCTCCAGGCAAAAAAATTCAGAGCATACAAACGCTCAGCGGCGGCGAGCGCGCCATGACTGCCATTGCCTTGCTCTGTGCTATTGTTACCATTAATCCTTCGCCTTTTGTGGTTTTAGATGAAGTTGATGCTGCCTTGGATGAAGGTAATGCCGCAAGATTCGCAGACATCGTAAAAGAGCTATCCGCTAAAGTGCAGTTTATTCTCATTACCCACAACAGAACCACCATGCAAGCCGCCGATGCTCTCTATGGCGTAACCATGGGACCAGATGGCATCAGCAGTCTTTTGAGCATGAAGTTTGAGGAGGCAAAGAAAAAGGTGAAAGCGTAGAAATATTAAGGATTTGAAACACAAAAGGTGCCACCTTGACATGATGGTAGATTTGTGTTATGTTTCTAAAACAGTTAGAAGAAGTCTGTAGCAGAAGGAGAGGCAATGGTTTTTGTAGAATTTACTGAAAGGGATTCTTCTGGTGGGGATACAAAGCACTACTTTGTTGGGTCGGATCTTCAGGCAGTTATGGACGATACAGAAAATGGAACCATGTTTGGTAGGACCTTGTTTTCAGCATACGTGTTGGTATCTGAGCGGGCGGTTCGTGATTTAAATTTGCGTTACTTGCAGGCCGGGATAGCATCAGTACTAAGAAGAGAATCAGCAAGCTTTAAGCTTGGTCCTCCTATCAAGGGAGGGGCGCGCGTTCCCGCTAGTCAGGGTGGGTCCTGCGTATCACCACGCATGAGCGAAAGACAGATGGCAGCACTTGAGCGAACCATCATGCGATCAAACGATGCGTCGGAGTTTGGCAAGAAGGCTATCATTTGGCTCTTGCGCCAAAGTGAACACCTGACAAAGCCTGTTGCCGCTTGCTTTACTGAAATTGTATTTGGCGAAGATAAATGCAAAGAGATTCAGAGCGCTGCTCATGATATGGGCAGTTCCAGGGGAACAACCCATATTGAGGATTTCTTTTTGGCTTTGGGCACTCCTATGTACCTGGGGCATCACATTGGAGTTTTTACGCAAGGGTCTGATGAAATCCTTGATGGTGGATGCACCATCTGGTTCTCGGTTGTCTATTATGATCGTGAGGCACTTTTTCTTCGGCCGCCAAGCATAGAGCGGATCATGAAGATTGAGGCACCACCATACCCCTGTTAAAAGTAAATGTCGTGGTTTTAGACTGCGGCATTTTTTATATATCTATCGGGTGTTTTTCTAGGGTATCGCGTACAAAGGTATACCAATCGGCATATCCTGCAGAGCTTGGGTGAAAAATATCTGAAGAATAGTATTTTTCTGGTTCGCTTGCGTATGGGTCTTCTTCTTTTTCTCTGAATATATCCACATATGGCACTTTATTTTCTTCTCCGGCTGCTATAAAGATTTCTCGCACTTGTCTTGTTCTTTTGGTGAAGGTCCATCTTGTTCCAGCAGGAAGTAGCTTTGAAGTGTCTACATTTCCGGATGTCATCAGCACCATGCTATCAGCATGTTTTTTCGCCTCTTTCAAAACGGAATCAATGGACTGTGCAAGCTCATCTAAATTTGTCCGTCTTACAATATCATTTCCTCCAATTTGAATGAGCATGAAGTCAAAGTGCGTACCGCCGAGGTCCTGTAATCGTGGGATAAGCTCGTGTGTTTTTGATCCGTTAACCCCTAGATTTGTTACATTAACGTCTGGATAATCTGCAGCGAGTCTTCCCGCAATGCTATCCTTTGGTTTTGAGGCGCCTGTGCCTACGGCAGAGCTGTCTCCAATTACCAAAAAGTTTTGGTCTGAATCTGTTTCTCTAGAAAAAGGCACGGCTGCATTAGCTAGCTCATTTCCGATGCTGATGAGCCTTTTTGTTTGGGTAAATGCGAAGATAAGGTAAACAACAATGGTAGCTGATAGCACAAAAATAATTTTTGATCCCATATCAACGATAAACTAACCTTTAAATTTTTTTATGAAGTTAGTAAACGCCCGTTCATCTAGTTTTTTATGATCCAATATTACAGGCTTAAACTCTTTCTTTATAGCGGCCAACTCTTTTGCAGAGACCTGCATAAATGTCTTGGTTTCAAAGCCATCAGGAAAATCGGGTCTGAGCATCGTAATCCAGCCATTTAGACTTCCGCTTCCTAAAAAAACATCTAAATCTTTCCCATCCTCACTTTTGTATCCAGTTATGAAGCCGTAATGAGTAGGGTAGGTGGCTCCAGGTAGCGGATATGGTTGTCTGAATTTTTTGTATGAACCACGAATGTTCTCTATTGTGATGAGTAAATCTGATATTTTCATGTATGCTGAGATAATTGTTTGGCTTGGCTGGCTTTCTTCTTTTGAATGAGGGCTAGATCATAGATAGCGGCCAGCGTGAATATGATTTGAAGAATGATAAAAATAATATCCCCCAGATAAATACTGTATATCTCTAGGCACACGCCTCCAATTATATAGAGGATGTCTTGTCTTTTTCGCTCTTTGGTAATTATACCTATGGAAATAAGCAGAAGACCAAACGCGCCGATGAGTTTAAATATATTCATAGTGATATTATATCGGCGCTGGCGTATAAAGACCAGCGCTCAGGGTGGTTTTTAGCGCGAGAGGGTATTGGCCTAAGGACGTGGCTTGACAGACAGGCGTTTTTGTGTTAGGTTGGGTACAGCAATCCTATAGGAGGCTACATGTCTGATTTAGAGCGAGTTCGCATGCAGAATGTTGTTAGTATTCTCCACTTTGGTGGCGATCGTGGTGATGTGGTGCAAATGAGGTGGCGTCCCGATAGAAAGCACACACTAAAGTTTATCTTGTGGGCAGGAGGTGATGACAAGTTGCCTATAGGCCCTGCTGGAGTGGTGGCAACGGTAATTTTGCCCATCATGAAAAAGATTACCGGAAAAGGGTTTAAGCGGGTTAGATCTTCCTCGCCAGACGTGACGGTGTGGTATCGTGAGGATTGTGTGAGTGAGATTAAGGAGTCAGATAGACTAGGGTGATTTATTTTCTATCTTGGCTAAACGTGACCGTGCTATTGCGCGGTTTTATTTATCAAAAAACCAGCCCGTAGGCTGGCTTTATTTTACGCGTGAGAGCGTTCTGGTGCACTTGGTGCAGATGGGGGCTTTGCCTCCTCCGGGGATTTCGCGCGATTGTATGTTCACTTTCTGACGACGCGGTGAGCGGCGCTTGCTGTGAGATACCTTATTAGCACGCTGCGGTCCACGGTTGCACAGTGCGCAGGTTGAATTTGAGGGCATATATTTTTGTATGTCATCCCGGACTTGATCCGGGATCCAGAGAATGTGGTAGAGCGTCTTACTTTCCGTGATGCTGGATTCTGAATCAAGTTCAGAATGACTTAGTTTAGAAGTATCAGCATAGTATCAGGTAGACACGGGGCTGTCAAGCTGTTACCATATATTAATATGGATTTGGTACCTCTTTTATTTTTCTTCCTGATTATTGTCCCCAGCGCTATTATTCATGAGTACTCTCACGGCTGGGTGGCAAACATGCTGGGGGATCCTACGGCAAAATACGCAGGCAGACTTACGCTAAACCCCATGGCGCACATAGATCCCATGGGAACCATAGCTTTGCCTCTTTTTTTGATGCTTATTAGCGGGGGGTCCTTTCTTTTTGCTTATGCCAAGCCAGTTCCCTATAATCCGTATAATTTAAAATATGCAAAGTGGGGACCAGCGATGGTGGGTTCTGCGGGGCCGCTTTCTAATTTACTTTTGGCAGCTGCATTTTCTCTAGTAATAAGAATCCTTCCTTTTTCTGGAGATTTTACGATGCTTCTGTCTATCATAGTGTACGCAAACGTATTGCTAGCCGTCTTTAACATGATCCCCATTCCGCCGCTGGACGGCTCAAAGATTTTATATGCCTTGTTGCCGCCAAACATGGATCACGTTAGGCATTTTCTAGAGCGCTACCAATTTCTGTTGTTTATCGTCTTCATATTTTTCCTCTTCAGATTCATCTCACCTATTATATTTTGGGTGTATAATTTGTTTCTTGGAGGCGTGCCGGGAGTGTTTTAAAAAAAGAGCCCCAGAGATTCGGGGCGTTTTTTTATGCTGCAGCCTTTGCCAGCAGCTCTCTTACTTTATCTGCAATACGTGGGACGTCATGCGGCTTGTGCAAAAAGCCTACGCATCCAGATTTAATGCCTTGAACCACGCGTCTTCCGTCGCCGTGGGCGGAGAGGAAGATAAGCGGGACGTTTGGGAAATCGTCTCTTCTTTTTAGAAACTTGAGCGCCTGTGCAAATTGGAAACCGTCCAAGTTTGGCATCATTACATCGCAGATGATTACGTCGGGTTCATGCTCTTCCAAGTGCTTAAGGCCCTGCATGCCATCTGCTGCAGTGTGAACTTCAAACCCCTCACGCTCCAGAAATTCTGTCATGACAAGTCTTAGATTATCATCATCCTCAATGAGCAAAACGCTCGTTTTTTTATCCGCCATGGCGCCCTCCACTGCTCCTGTATCTAGTATTGCACGATTTTAGGAAATGTCAAGCTTGACTCACAGGAGATAATGTGTTTACATGGCAAAAAAAGGAGGAGAGATGAGCTTGAAATCATTTGTGCAGTCGCACGGATTTGGTTTGGTGATGAGATTCTACGCCACGTCTGAGGATCCTGATAAGGTGACCAGGGAAGTGAAGGCTCTGCTTGAAGCTATTAAGGCTGCGCTGAGGGTGGAGGTGGTCGGGGTTAGGCTCTTTGATGAGGTGTGTGTTTCTATTTTTGCTGATCCCCGTTACCCACATAAGCGGGACAGCGGCCTTGCTTTTGAAATTCTTCTGGATCTTTTGCATCAAGAGGAGTTAGATGATGACGCCGTTAGCGTTGATCGGTTCGCAGCTGGCGATATCTACTGCGCCCTTCTTAATGATGCGGCGCGTGGTTTTGTTGGTGAGGGCTTTGATTATTTCACCAGCTTTTCATATCAGGCAAGATCCTGCATGAATTCTGAGACAATGACCGCTGTGGTGCAGGCCTTAGCAGCTGGAGCGCTGGTTGTTCCGGTGGCGTATGATCAGGGAACAGATTTGATTATGCGCGGGTGCGGCTCAAACGCTTTTTGCACGTATGATCTACCCAGCTTAATGAGTGTTGGCGGCTTTGATTTCATTGCACGTGAGCCAATCAATCAGCGTGAGGCTCTGTGCGTAAGAGTAGAGCCGCCGGTTTGGACACGCAAAGAAGGCGAGCTTGAATTCAATGAAGATTGGCCACAGACGTGCGCCGGCGTGGAAGAAGTGGTGCCTATTGCTCGTATGTATCTAGACAACATTGATGCAGATGGCAATGCTGAGCCGTGCGTAGCGCCCATTCTGGCAAGAGGTTCTGGCGTCAAGCGCTATGAGATTCCAGATCCAGAGGAAGATCCACAGGGGTGGGCTCATCACTACAAGAAGTTCAAAAGCAAAAGACAGAGGCAGGCGTGGATGCTAGCAATGCGTGGCTATAGCCATGAATTGATTGAATCTGCTGTTATGCCAGCGTATAGAAATGAGGAGTTCTTTACCCCTTGACAAAATACCCATTTTGTGCTAGAGTGTAACTACTAAGCTGCGCCAGATCGTAGCTCGCCGCTGGCAGCGTATTTCCGGTTTCCCCCCTCCGGAACTGCGCTGTCAGCGGCCTTTTTATTTACTTCTGAGATAGATGCCTCTATAATTGATTTCAGCCCTTTTGCCGGCTAGGCTCTTAGGAGCCGACCGCTTCTCCTGCTGCTACAGGAAAAGCGGTTTTTTTAACCTTGACAAAAATTCTCTGCATTGTATACTAATTATGGATACGTCCTGTGCGGCTTTGCCGCAACGGCACCCGCCCTGCTTGAGTAGCCTCCTACGCCCGCCTCGGATAGGATTGCTTGAGCAGGGTTTTTACTTGACAAAAGAGCTTTGATGGGCAATACTATATACTAGCTGCCTCGGCGGACAGACCGTTCAGCGGTCAGCCACTTTATTTCCAGTTGGAGTGGAGATAAAGTGGCTTTTTCTTTTCCCCAACTGCTCTGTTGACAGGATTTTGCAATTACTGTACACTATCGCCATCCAGTTATCAGGTTTCAGTTATCAGTTGTCAGAGACTCTTAGCGTCATGCTGAATTTATTTCAGCATCCACCAGAAAATAAAGACGCTCTTTGTTTCTTCGTGGATTCTGAATCATCCGCCGGCTGGCGGATCAGAATGACAAAATAGCAACTCTGAAAACTGATAACTGATAACCGAAAACCGGCATATGCCAACAATCAACCAATTAATTAGAAAAGGAAGAAAATCAAAGTCCAAAATATATAAAGGGCCGGCTTTGTTGTACACGTGGAATTCATTGAAAAGAAAGAGAACACCATATAAAAAGGGCAGTCCATTTAAGCGCGGCGTGTGTGTAAAGGTGTATACTACTACTCCAAAAAAACCTAACTCTGCTTTGCGTAAAGTATGTAAAGTACGTCTTTCAAATGGAACAGAGGTTATTGCATACATTCCAGGAGAGGGTCACAACTTGCAAGAGCACAGCATTGTGCTATTACGTGGTGGAAGAGTTAAGGACTTGCCGGGTGTTCGATATCATGTGGTTCGCGGTGTTTATGATACGCAGGGCGTAGAGGGTAGAAAAAACAGCAGATCATTATACGGCGTAAAGAAATCAAAAAAATAATCAACACGTCATTCACAGCTTGATTCAGAATCTAACAGAGATAGCAGGTGATAAAACGCTTTCTGTGAGATCCCGGATCAAGTCCGGGATGACAAAAGAATATGAGAGGTAAACCAGCACCAAAACGCTCAATTGCAGCAGACCCAAAATTTGGCAGAGTAGATCTGGCCAAGTTTATTAATTTTGTAATGATTGGTGGAAAAAAGAGTACTGCTCAGAATGTGGTATACGGAGCATTTGAACATCTAGAAAAAGCAGGCAAAAATCCACTAGAGGCTTTTGATAAAGCTATTTCAAATATTTCTCCTCAGATGGAGGTTAGATCTCGTCGTGTTGGTGGCGCAAACTATCAGATTCCCATGCCCGTACGTGGAGATCGTCAGCTTACCCTTGCATACAGATGGCTTATTAAGGCTGCAAAGAGCAGAAAAGAAAAGTCTATGGCAGAGCGGTTGGGAAATGAAATTTCAGAAGCAGCAGAAGGACTAGGTGAGGCAATGAAAAAGAAGCAAGACGTACATAAAATGGCAGAGTCTAACAAGGCATTTGCCCATTTTGCAAGAAGGCGATCGTAACTAGTAACTCGTAACTAGTAACTTGTTTTTTTGCGAGTTACGAGTTACGGATTACGAGTTACAAGAAAATATGCCCCGCGATTACTCTTTAGATAAAATTAGAAATATTGGCATCATTGCCCACATTGACGCCGGTAAAACCACGGTAACCGAGCGTGTTTTATTTTATACTGGAAAAAAGCACAAAATTGGTGAGGTGCATGAGGGCCAGGCAGAGATGGACTGGATGGAGCAAGAGCAAGAGCGTGGCATTA
>CAZSVL010000018.1:0-9199 GCA_964610305.1 uncultured Gammaproteobacteria bacterium
TTCTACAATCCAAGAACCAAAGAAAAGGGTTTTAAAACTGAAAGGATTAAGCACTGGATTAAAAACGGCGCTCAGCCAACTGAAAGCGTCTTTAATCTTTTGGCAACAGAAGGAATCTTAAAAGGAGACAAGAAAAAATCAGTTGCCATCTCTAAAAAAAGAGGCGCTAAAATAGCTGAAAAGCAAAAAGAAGCTGCAGAGAAAGCAGAGGCGGAAAAAACAGCAAAAGCCGAGGCAGAAGCTGCAGCAGCTGAGGAAAAAGAGGTTGAGCAGGAAGTGCCTGAAGCTCCAGAAGAAAAAGCAGAGGAAGCTCCTTCAGAGGAAGCCGTCTCTGAGGAAAAAACAGAAGAAAAACCAGCAGAAGAAGCTCCTGTAGAAAAAGAAGAAGAGGCTCAGGCAGAAGAATAACCATAAAAAACCGCCACAAGCGGTTTTTTGATCGTGGCAGTGTCATGTCATTGCGAGCCGAAGGCGAAGCAATCCCGTTGCTAACATGACGGGATTGCTTCGCAGTTTCACTGCTCGCAATGACAGGGGGTTGACAAAACTGCTCAAATATGTTATATTTTGTGTATCAAAAGCTGGAATGATCCGGCTTTTTCTCTGGCTACTTTAGTTGGAGGCAGCCCTACTTCAGGGAAAGGGAGAGGAGAATGGGAAAGCAAAGAAAGCCGAGCGCCAGAGCGCTCGCAGTACTGGTGATGGAACTTACGCCTGAAGAGCTCTTGGCGCTGCTGGATGATCCAGCGGCTACAAAGGAGTTTGCTCAAGGTCTTTTGCAAGAGACAGAAGATTCCACCTATTTTACCCATCTGGCTGATACGGAGGTGGGTACAGCACTGGTAGAGCGAGGTAGTTTAGAAGAGGAAGCCCAGAGAATCGTGGAAAACTGGCGCAAACTAGCCTCCGACCTGGGCTACACCGGCCCCATCGCCTGGCAGGTAAAGGCAGGCTTCACCCTCAAACAGCACGCCCCCAAGGCCGGTTCGTGCTATGAGGATTTCAAGTACCTCCAGGACTGGAATTTCAAAGACGAGCCCACCAAAGACAGCATCGTCTTCTGGATCCCCCGCCTGGCGCCGGACTCCACCAGCAAAACCGCAGATGAGCAGCTCGCTCGTTTGGCCGAGGTGCGTGAAGAGTACGGACTTCCTACAGATCACCTCACGGATTTCGGCAGTGTCAGCCTCATTGCTGGCCTGATTCTGGCCGAGTTCAAGCGTAGCGGAGACCGTGTCCCGGCCAACCAGGATTACGTTCGTACCGATACTCGCCGCTCGGGCGGCTGCCGGCTGGACCTTGGCGGCTTTGGCGGGCATGGCCTGTACTGCCACGGCCGTTGGTGGGACGGGGGCCGGCGCAGCAGCTTGGGTGTGTTTCCTCTGGGGGTGGGGTACTAGGACTCTTGGACATTCCTCACAGACGCTTGCGTCTGTGAGGAATTTTTATATGTTATACTATCTCTGTTGTAGACGTGTGTCCATGGATGCACATCAAGCTTGAGATAATAAATCTCATACACCCCGTGCCGTTTGTTGAAGAGTTTTGAAGACTCTAAATTCGATTCAACTCAAAGAGTATTCGATGGGTGGTGGTACGGATGACAAGCGGCACATAAGCACTCGCAACTCGGACGGCAACCGGCTGAACCTTGGCAACTTTGACGAGCATGGCCTGAACTGCAACGACAATTGGTGGGACGAGAACCGGAACAGCAACATGGGTGTGTTTCCTCTGATGGTGTGTGAGATACAAAAGACGAAGTTTCGGCTTCGTCTTTTTAATCTTAGTTATTTGGTGGTTTACATTTTTTTAACCAACTACCTATCATTTTTCCTATACCAGCCAGTTTTTCTGATAATTGTGTATACTTGGTGTGATTCAGTTTCTTTGTCTCCCATAATGTTGTGAGAAAATGTTTGAGTAAATCTAGTTTTTTACTCATTTGTTTTACTAAGGGTAATGTTTCATTCTGCCTAGCATATCTTGCGAGGGTAGACAGCTCTATAATATCGGTAAATAGGTTATCTATTTTTATACCAAGTGTCGCTTGAGTAGGTCGTGGTAACTGAGGCAGGCAGGTATGCCACAGTTTGTACGCTTCAGTTACAGGATAAATAAGATGAATCTTCCCTTGACTCTTGAGGGGGGGGGATTACTATTGGGTTGGTTATCCCCGAAGGTGGATGCCCTATGGGTATGAAAATTCAATTGCCGCATACGTACAATGATATTATTTGTTTAGAAAATTTGTTTTTAGCGTGGCAGGAATTTGTTGTTGGTAAGAGGGGTAGAATTGATGTGCGGGAGTTTTCAGAGGATCTGATGGATAATATAGTATCACTCCATCACGATTTGGCTAGTAGTGCTTATCGTCACGGTGGTTATCACAGTTTTTATGTGAATGATCCAAAGCGGCGACATATTCATAAAGCAAGTGTGCGTGACCGCTTGCTTCACCGCGCTATCTATAGAATTTTATATCCATTTTTTGACCGCACCTTTATTGCTGATTCATATTCTTGTCGGAAGAATAGAGGGGCGCACAAGGCAATAAACCGCTTCCGCAGTTTTATCTACAAAGTAAGTCAAAATAATACGCGGACATGTTGGATTTTAAAATGCGACATAAAAAAGTTTTTTTCAAATATCAACCATGAAGTATTAGAGAGTATTCTGGACGAGTATATTCCTGACGAGGAGGTCACAAGGTTACTTGCACGGGTAATCAGTAGTTTTTCTACAAAGGATGGTAGTGGTTTGCCATTGGGCAATTTGACATCTCAAGTGTTTACTAATATTTACATGAATAAATTTGATCAATGGGTGAAACATGTGGTTGGAGCTCGGCACTATATACGGTATGCAGATGATTTTGTCGTGTTATCTGTGGATAGGGATTGGTTAGTAAATTTGGTTCCGCGGATAAGGCAGTTTTTGTGTGATGAATTACAATTAACATTACATCCAAAAAAGGTTTCAGTTGAAACCGTCGCATCTGGTGTTGATTTTTTGGGTTGGATACATTTTCCGGATCATTCTACTTTGCGTGGTACTACCAGACGGCGTATGTTGCGGCGGATTCAGGAATGTCCTGAGGACGATGTTTTACAATCATATTTGGGACTGCTGAAACACGGCAATGCTTTTGGATTGCGGCAGGTAGTTCAAAATCAGTTTTGATATTGTGATGAGTATTTCCCTTGACAAAACCACTATTTTATGCTATACTTTAAGTCGGCTTACACAAGGAGGTTGTATGAGTAAGGATGTTTCTGCGCCAGCAGAAGTTGCACCTGAGATCGGGACGGTTTGCAGGAGTTGTGGCACGCTGGGCGGCAATGGCCGCTGCGGTGACACGTTCCACGCAAACATGGGTTTTGGAGCTGAAGGCTCTGCCCAGAAGGGCAAAAAGCGCACGATCACACGCGCTCCCGCGCCCCTTTCTTTCCGTACAATTCGCACCCTCTAAACAACACATGCCTGCGTGGCGTAACCTTTAGGTGAAGACGTGCCAACGGCAAACGCCCGCGGCACTTTTTTATTTTCCCCCTTGACAAAAACCCCTTTTTATGCTATACTACGCTCACCTCTTTAATAGAGGAGCAGTACTGCCTTTCTATGAAAGGAACTAGTCGACAGGCTGCCGAAATTGTAGAAATAGTAATATACGACTGACCTATATGGAACAGGACCAACAGTTTGTTGAGGATACCGTTCGCGCTATTGTGAACCATCCTGACGACGTTTCTACTGAGCGTAAAGTTGATGAGCGTGGTGTGCTTATCACCCTTCATATTAACCAAGCAGACATGGGTTATGTGATTGGTCGCTCAGGTCAGACGGCACGTGCGCTTCGCACGCTCTTGCGTATTGTAGGAGCTAAGAATGACGCACGCGTTACCCTTAAGATTCATGAGCCAGAGGGTAGCCAACGTGCTCACCAAGCTTCAGTAGCAGCTAATGCATCTGATGATGTGGACACCAGCGCCGTTGAAGATCTCAACATATAAATAAAACCAAAAAACCGCCAAATCTGTCATCCCGGACTTGATCCGGGATCTCACAGAGAAAGGTGGTTTTTTGGTTGTCTTGACAGAGAGCCTGCAGTATAGTAGAATCTAGTGCTATGAAATTTAACGTTCTCACAATATTCCCAGACATGATTAACGACTACGCTAAGCAGTCTATTTTAGGACGTGGTCAAAAAGCGGGAGCAATTGAAATAAAAACTACGGACATTAGAGATTTTTCAAAAAATAAACACAAGCAGGTTGATGATACTCCTTATGGCGGAGGACCGGGAATGGTAATGCGCGCCGATGTTATCTCAGATGCGCTCAACTCTTTAGGTGTTCTGAAGAAAGACGGAAAAAGGCGCAAAGAAAAAAGGAGAAAAGTAATTTTAATGAGCCCGCGTGGCAGACAGTTTGACCAGCGCGTGGCAGAAGAGTTTTCTAAACTAGATGAGCTGGTTATTGTCAGTGGTAGATATGAAGGAATAGACCAGCGTGTGGTAGATTTTATGGTAGATGAGCAGATAAGTATTGGACCATATGTTTTAGCTGGTGGAGAGCTTCCCGCTCTTACTGTTATTGAAGCGGTGGCAAGAAATGTAGATGGTGTTTTAGGTAATCCTGATTCTTTGGTAGAAGAAACTTTTTCAGGGGGTGAAGGTGAGTATGATCAGTATACGCGACCAGAAGAGTTCAACGGGTGGCGCGTGCCCGCTGTACTCCTTTCAGGTCATCATAAAAAGATTGAGGATTGGAGATTAAAACAGGGTTCTTGACATTTTGATTTATAGGGTGTAGGCTCATAGTGATTAGCAGAGGGAGTCAGGGTGTGTCAATGCAGCAGTCGTTTAAAGACGAAAGAGAATCAGCGGTCTTTTTGCAAGAGATAGTTCGTAAAAAAAGTAGTATAAATGCCTGCTTTGCACAGCTCGTGGAAATACAGACGGAATTGATTGATCTTCTAGAACGCACTGATCCGAGTATTGAGCTTTGTGCAGAGAAGCGTTCATTACTTGAGCGAGATCTTGACGAATTTTGTGGGCGTCTTTTGGGTACTGTGGGATTAATTGCAACTAGTCTTGGCAATACCAAACGATTTTATGTTGGACGCTTTCATTGGGTGCCAGATGAGGAAAATGATGATCCTATATTTGAATATCAGGGGGGTCTAACTAGATTTGAAGCACAAACATTGCTTTTGTTTCATTTTTTACATCGCGTTATTCCGCAAGCAGAGGATGCTTTGTTAGCGCTTAACTCTGTTGAGCAAGCGATATCCGAATCTATTGAAGAACGTTTTGTGAGTGCATCAATTTGGTTAAATATTGCATTTGTGAACAGGGCTTTGCAGCGAGTTTTTTACAATTTTGGTTCCGTTCTACGGTTAAAAGGTTGCGTAAATAAAGAAGCCTTGGCGTTGTGGGGTAGTTAAAGACGTACATGGGTAAAAAATTTATTCTCAGGTGCAAAAAATGTGGAGACGCCTACGCTAAAAAATATGGCGGAGAAAAAGTAAGTGTTGAAGCGTGCGACAAGTGCAGGAATTATTTTTGCCCCCAGCATAGGTGGGAGCATAAATATCGCAAGGCAGTGTGCGCAAAACCAGAAGATCAGCAATTAGATTTTGGATTCCCTCCGGCGCCGGCAAGCAGCGCGCCGCAACACGGTAAAGGCTAGCCCGCCGCTTTGGTGGGTTTTTTGTTATAATGAAAGCATGGCAATTCAGAATCCATTTAAAAACAGAAAAGAGTCATCCATGACATTGCGCGATAGCATGGCTATTTTGATGGATGAGAAAACGGCAGCGCTGCTAGATAAGGTTACGGATAGTCCGCAAGAGCAAGAGATAAAGATTTTAAATATTTCAGATGATGCAAGCGATCATATTGAAGCAAATGATCCTAGAAAAATTGCTGAGAGAAAAAGAAAGGCAAGGCTTGCAATTACCACCTGGGCCCATAAAACTTATTATCCGGATGATTTTATGAAAGCCCAAGAATACGCCGCACATCCAGATTATATATATGAGAACGATGGCACTGTTACGTTTGTGGGTACTTGGGGAATAGCAAATGCTAATCTAAAGACTATGCCACCAGGTATAAAATTGTTAGAGGGATCCCTCATGGCTGCTGGCAATAATTTTGACGATTTTACATCCTTTCCGCGCGTTATAGAAGGAGCGCTAGACGCTAGCCAGTGCGGCATGGACAGTTGGGAGGGTTTTCCAGAGGTAGAAGGGACGGTGAGGTTAAATGATAATGAGTTTACTAATTTTGCAGGAGCCCCAAAAAAAGTAGGTGGAGATCTTAGTGTAATAGGCAATTTTATTTCTGATCTGTCAGATATGCCAACGGACATAAGAGGGAGTGTGGCGTTACTGGGCAACTCTCTGATGTTTGAGGGGGATGGGGCATCTCAATTTCCAAAAGGGTTAAAAGTGGGAGGTACTATAAAAATATCCAGAAGACAGATGACCACTGATGTTGGAGAAATAGGGCAATTTACAAAGGAGATGAAACAGCGCGGATTAGAGCTGGAAATAGTGTAACATATGGCACTGAGCAACCCGTTTAAAAAAAGAAAAGAATCATCCATGACATTGCGCGATTCCATGGCTATTTTGCTGGATGAGAAAACAGCCGCCTTACTAGATAAGGTTACGGATAGTCCGCAGGAGAAAGAAATAAAGATTTTAAATATTTCAGAAGAGGCAAGCGCTGCCATTGTAGAGTCAAGCCCAGAAGCAATCAGAGAGAGAAAAGCAAAGGCGCGACGGAGCGTCATTGCGTGGGCAAAAGAAGCTCTACAGGTGGATCAAGAGCAGGCGGTGAAAATAGCGGACAAGGGCAAATATACCTATAATGACGATGGTAGTATTACTATGTCTGAGGGTTTTACTTTAAGCGCCAGGGGGGTTGACACCTTGCCCCCAAACCTAAAGGAGTGCACCGGAACTTTTGTAATCAGAGAAAATGAATTTACCAGTTTTGCTACATTTCCCAGACACATTAAAGGCGCGCTTATTGCAAACAAAAACAAGATCGTCAGTTTCAAAGATTTTCCCGTTGTTGAGGCAAATATTGATGTGGCAGACAATGAGATTTCCAATTTTGATGGACTGCCAGATCATATTCTAGGTGACTTAAATGTTTCAAATAACAAAATTATTTCATTAGACGGTGTGCCAAAAAAAATTGACGGAGATTTATATTTGGCAGGTAATCCTATGATGTTTGATATTGACGGCGGATTTGAAGATATCCCAGATGATTTGGAATGTAGCTCAATATATATAAGTAGGGATCAGCTTCCGTTTCAAACGAGCAGAAAAAGCACCTTTCTTAGATATGTGAGAAAAAAAGGTCACAATGTGGTTGTTATCTAGTATCCACACGCTGTGGATTAGCAGGGGTTGACAAGTTTTTATGGGTATTGTAAACTACTGCTGCTACTAGAAAATATAAATTCACTTAGGTCTGCCTTGCAGAAACCAAGTTGAAGGAGCTAACTCAGAAAAGAGGGCTCTTTTTCTTTCTAGATCAAGTAACAAGTAGCAAGCAGCAAGTAACAAAAGATTTATTGTTATTTGTTACTTGCTGTTTGCTACTTTTGAGCGCAGCGAAACGGACTTTGACAATATTATCATGACAAAGACAAGAGTTCTTAAGCGAAAATGATTTATCGCAAAAGATCTTTCTGTCTATTCCAACACAAAAATAAATCAATTCGGTTAACACTGACTTTTTCTTATAGAAAGAGTCGAAACATAGCCAAACAAACTCATGAATGAAGTGAAGAAGGCCCCGCACCACAAGGGTGCAGGGCTCATTTGAAACTTCGTTCCAAATGAGAGTTTGATCCTGGCTCAGGATGAACGCTGGCGGTATGTCTAAGGCATGCAAGTCGAACGAGCCTTCTACATTTGTAATGAAGCTTCGGCAGATTTACTCGTAGACGGCAAGTGGCAAACGGGAGCGTAACACGTAGATAACTTACCTTTGAGTCGAGCATAAGCCATGGAAACGTGGTCTAATACTCGATAGTCATGGGGGGACTTATGTCATTCCCATGTAAAACTCCGGTGCTCAAAGAGAGATCTGCGGCTTATCAGCTTGTTGGTAGGGTAATGGCCTACCAAGGCTACGACGAGTAGCGGGTGTGAGAGCATGGCCCGCCTCATTGGGACTGAGACACTGCCCAAACTCCTACGGGAGGCTGCAGTCAAGAATCTTCCACAATGGACGAAAGTCTGATGGAGCAATACCGCGTGCAGGAAGACGGCCTTCGGGTTGTAAACTGCTTTTATATGTGACGAATTCGTGACGGTAACATATGAATAAGGGGTGGCTAAATTCGTGCCAGAAGCCTCGGTAATACGAATGCCCCAAGCGTTATCCGGATTTACTGGGTGTAAAGCGTCTGCAGGCGGTTTTGTAAGTTGCGTGTGAAAGACCTAGGCTCAACTTAGGGAGCGCGCGCAAAACTGCAAGACTAGAGGTCGGGAGAGGTAAGCGGAACTACTGGTGTAGTCGTAATAAGCGCTGATATCAGTGGGAACACCAAAGGCGAAGGCAGCTTACTGGAACGTACCTGACGCTCAGAGACGAAAGCTAGGGTAGCGAAGCGGATTAGATACCCGCGTAGTCCTAGCCGTAAACGATGCACACTAGGTATTGGGAGTATCGACCCTCTCAGTGCCGTTGAAAAAAGCTAACGCGTTAAGTGTGCCACCTGGGGAGTACGGTCGCAAGATTAAAACTCAAAGGAATAGACGGGGACTCGCACAAGCGGTGGAGCATGTGGTTTAATTCGATGATAAGCGGAGAACCTTACCTGGGCTTGACATCTAGCTGCATATGACCCGAAAGGGACATAGCCTTCGAGGGTGCTAGACAGGTGTTGCATGGTTGCCGTCAGCTCGTGCTGTGAAGTGTACCCTTAAGTGGGGTAACGAGCGCAACCCTCATTATGTGTTAAATGTACACATAAGACTGCCGGCGCAAGCCGGAGGAAGGAGAGGACGACGTCAAATCAGCATGGCTCTTACGTCCAGGGCTACACACGTGCTACAATGGCCGGTACAACGGGACGCCAAACCGTAAGGTGGAGCAAATCCCCTAAAACCGGTCTCAGTTCGGATTGAGGTCTGCAACTCGACCTCATGAAGCCGGAATCGCTAG
>CAZSVL010000019.1:0-8460 GCA_964610305.1 uncultured Gammaproteobacteria bacterium
GATGGACTGGATGGAGCAAGAGCAAGAGCGTGGCATTACCATTACCAGTGCTGCCACCACTTGTTTTTGGAAGGATTGCCGCATTAACATTATTGATACGCCCGGACACGTAGATTTTACCGCAGAGGTAGAACGATCGTTGCGCGTTTTGGATGGTGGTGTGGTTGTTTTTGACGGTGTTGCGGGTGTAGAGCCACAATCAGAGACAGTATGGCGCCAGGCGGACAAATATAAGGTGCCGCGCATTTGTTTTATCAACAAGCTAGATAGAACCGGCGCAGATTTTTATAAAGATTTAGATTCTATTCACGCTCGTCTTACTAAAAAGGCGTACGCGGCTCAGCTTCCAATTGGGGCAGAGGGAGATTTTGCTGGCGTGGTAGATGTGCTCACGCAGAAAGCACGTATTTATAAAGATGATCTTGGGAAAGAAATGGTGGTAGAAGACTGCCCAGAAGATCTAAAAGACAAGTTGGCCGAGCATCGTGGAAAATTGGTAGAAGCTATTGTTGAGCAAGATGAAGATTTAATGAATCGCTTTTTAGAGGGAGAGGAGATTCCGGTGGATGAATTGCGTGTAGCGCTAAGAAAAGGCGTTATTGCCAATGAGATTGTGCCGGTATTTTGCGGAACCGCTCTTAAGAATAAGGGTGTACAGCTTCTTTTGGACGCCGTGTGTGATTTATTGCCAAGCCCGCTTGATATTCCGCCGGTGGAAGGTACGGATCCAAAAGATGAAGAGAAAATTTTGGTACGCAAGGCAGATGACAATGAGCCCTTTGCCGCACTTGCGTTTAAAATAATGAGCGATCCTTTTGTAGGAAAGCTTTCATATTTCCGCGTGTATTCTGGAACGCTTAAGAGTGGATCATATGTGGTGAATGCAACAAACGGCAAAAAAGAGAGAATCGGTAGAATTTTAAGAATGCATGCAAACACCAGAGAAGAAGTAGATGAAGTGTATGCCGGAGAGATTGCTGCGGCAGTTGGACTTAAGCAAACAAGAACAGGAGACACTCTTGCGGCTGAAAATGCGCCGATTATTTTGGAGAGCATTACATTTGCCGCTCCGGTGATTTCTGTTGCCATTGAGCCAAAGACAAAATCTGACCAAGAAAAACTTGGTTTGGCCCTAGCAAGACTTTCAGAAGAAGACCCAACCTTCCAGGTAAAATCTGATGAAGAAACGCTTCAGACTATCATCTCTGGAATGGGAGAGCTTCATTTAGAGGTGTTGGTAGACCGCATGAAGCGTGAGTTTAATGTGGAAGCAAACGTGGGCGCTCCGCAAGTTGCGTACAGAGAAACCATCAAGCAAGAAGCAAAAGGTGAAGGAAAATACATCAAACAATCAGGTGGACGCGGTCAGTATGGTCATTGCCTGATGACACTAGAGCCAAATGAGCCCGGAAAAGGCTTTGAATTTACTGATAAAATTAAAGGTGGCGTTATTCCTAAGGAATACATCCCTGCCATTCAAAAAGGTGTTAAAGAAGCACTGGATCGTGGAATTTTGGCTGGCTATCCGGTAGTGGATGTAAAAGTTACGGTTTACGATGGAACGTACCATGAAGTTGACTCTTCTGAAGTTGCCTTTAAGATGGCCGGATCCATGGCGTTTCAAAGTGCCGCAAAGCTGGCAGATCCAGTGATTTTGGAGCCGCTGATGGATGTAGAGGTAACGGTGCCAGAGGAGTTCATGGGTGATGTGGTGGGAGATCTAAACTCAAAGCGCGGTCAGATACAAGAGATGAGCGACAGATCTGAGGCAAAAATAATCACCGCAAAAGTACCGCTCTCTACCATGTTTGGCTACGCCACACAACTGCGATCCATGACCCAAGGCCGCGGAAACTACAGCATGGAATTTGCGCACTACTCAGAAGTACCAAAGAACGTAGCGCAGGAGATTATAGAAGGAAAACAGAAATAACCCTCTTGTTATCCTGGAATCCGCATCCTCCCCCGTCATCCCGGAAATTTTTGAAGAAAATTATCCGGGATCTCACAGAAAAAAAGAACCGCTCGGGAAACCGGGCGGTTTTTCATTCACTTATATGCAACAGTGACAATAACGTTGTCTGCTCCGAGTTCCTCTACGGTTGTTGATGTAACGTCAACAACATCCCTGCCACTACAGAACTTGTTGATGTTTTGCTCAAGCTGTCGCAGGTCGGGTGGCCACGTTGTGCCGCGTTCTCGCGGACCTTTGAAGACTGCAACCTTTGTTGACCTTTTTGGTTTTACTGATCTTTTTGAGGATCTCTGCCTGCTAGAATTTACGTTGTTTTTCATGAGCTTTCTCCTTGCTTGAGTTTACTGGGATTTGCCCATAATTCTACGAAAGTATGCCTTTCTTTTTCTCTGCCTCTTGTAGCAGTACACCTCGTCTTTAATGAATTTTGTAAGCACTCCGTACCACAATCCGAGGGTCAGAATGCTCATAGCCACGACAAACACAATGACAAGAAAGGCAGGTATGCTACTAATTAGTTCAATCATGTGTTACCTCCGTGACCTTACACTAGTATTTTTTTTGCTTTTTGTCAAGGTGTTTGATAAAAAAACCGGCCGGCATCCGCCAGACGGTTTTTGGTATTAATCAATATTTTTTAAAGCTCTCCGTCTTCAATTTTTTGCCTCATCTCAGCGGTGATTTCGTCACCCTTAAGCTCAACGGCTTTTGCTTCTAGCTTCCACATTTTGTCGCAACGCGTGCAGTAATGCAGGTAATCAGGTGGCAAAAAAAATATACTCTTACCACAAAAGCAGACAGCGTCAGGTCGGGGAATAAAGTTCATTTGTAAATCGGATATGAGACGCTTGATGGCCTCCTCCTTAAAAAACTTATAACGCATGTCGGTTCTGTCGAGAATATCCTCCTCGCGTTCAGAACTCTCTGTGTTATCAGTTTCTTCCATGACACCTCCTTTTCGCTGGTTTGACAACAACATAGCATATAATCAGTCACTTGTCAAGATGAAAAAACCAACTCCCATGTGGTGTTGGATGTAGGGAAATAGGTTCGCCAAAAGGCTTGTGGCGCGCTGTTGGAGAGGCTGCAAAAGCGGCAATAAAAGTGCATACTTTAATTACTAAATCAGTAACGCTATCTACGGAGCTGTGCTTGAGTTGTAGAAGGCGCGGATCTGCAATTTTAAAGAGAACCCAAAAGCCAAAGGTATAAGTTGGGATTGCAATCAGTGGGCTGCTGAGGCTTGTCCCACCAATAAGAGCACCCCCAAACTATGATAACCACTGTACCAGCTGCTACGTGATCACCCTCATTTTTCATTTTTTCTCCTTTGTTTGATGAAAACATATTAGAGTTTGCCTTAATTGTCAATACATAAAAAAAGCCGACACCCTGGTGGGGTCGGTTTTGGTCAGCTTAACTCTAGGATTCCTTGCTCTGCTGGTTGGCTATAGTAAGCATGCCACTTAGCATTTCTCCAGCTCTCCTGGTATGTGGGCTAAGCTCAGGTCTCCCTTCTGACCTTCTTGTGCAATAGCAAGTTGTCCAACGACATCTTCTTGTTGCTGCCTACTGGCGCGCAGTGCAGAACGTTTTATTATAACGTCATCCATCTTGTCTACACCTACGACACCGCCAAGGGTAAGAAGCCAAAGAACAAGTATCATTACAAACCATTTGGAATCTACAGCAGAAAAAGATTTAAGCATGATGCTCTCTTGGATCACGTGAAATCCAATGCTGGCTGTACCGCACAAGCAGATAAATGCCCATAAATTTTCAAGCATTTGCATCCATTCTTTTTGCAAGTACTCCTTTCTGTGCGAGATCCACGAGAGCAGGAGAAGAGAAGGTAAAAGGAGTGTAAGAGCAGTTGCGGCAGAACCTGTTCCATGCAATAGGGCTGCTACAAAAGCTGCAATCCACACTAATCTGCACATTGTTCTGGCAAGTTGTATCAGGGGGTGTTCATCCATGTGTCCTCCTTTTTTAAAATAGTATATTTTTCTAGTTTTGTCAATTACACAGCAGACTAAAAAACCAGACAGCTTGCGATATCTGGCGATTTTCTAGGCTTCCTTGTTGTATGACTCTTTTAGTTTGTCTAGGCCGCTCTTGGGCACATTGCCCGTGACTACAAGATTTGGTCTTGCGGGTTGGCCGGTATCAGAATGTGGTACATGAGGCATGACGCTGTCTAGAATGAAGTCTGTACGCTCACGTATAACATCCCACTGCTCAGTCCGAAAGGCTCTGTCAGTCTCTAGTTCAACGGTTACGTGGATGGCCTCAGCGCTCCACTTAAACCTGGGATGCCTTATTAGGATGTTGCCTAAGACGTTTTGCAGCTCTCTGTGGAATTGAGCATGAACATAGATCGGTACTTCTTTTTTCATCACAATCTCCAGGGATCATTCTCATGTAAAGAGTAGCCTCTTAGGCAGTGTTTGTCAAGAGGTGTGGTTGCGTTATGAACGTAGCTTTGATACCATGCCAGCACATTTGAATTTTATATATGCTAAAAAAATTACTAGATCTTGCGCGATCAAGAGGGGAAGCTGTTATTGTAGACAGCGAGACAGGAGAATTGTTTGAGCTGCGGCCTTTAATGGAGGATTTTGAGGATTTTGTTCCTGATTTTTCTGATTTTGTAGAGGATGAAGGTGAGGATCCTTTTGCTGATGCTCCTTCTATTTGGAGCGAGTCTGAAGATGCCGCTGAGCAGACGCCAGAAATCTCTTTCTCAGAGAGTAATAATATGGCTGAAATGAGCCAAAATTTTGGTGTTCCGGCTAGCTCTAATGCAGACTTGACAGATGAAGACTTAATTGCTAAGATTGACCGCGACATTGAGGAATGGAAAAGGCAACAGCAGTTAGCACAAAACGCGACACAGTCAGTAGAAAAGAGTAGTCCGGTGGCAGATTTAAATGATCTAACACTTACTCCCGTACAAGAACCATCGGCTCAAGCGGAGGTGACGCCGGGAGAGGAGCAATTCTACATAGAACCGGTTGAGTAGGCGCGATAAATTCCGCTAAACTGTGTGTATAACTAGGGCTTGCATTAAAAAGGCAAGTCCGTTATAATAACGCCGCTTTATTTTTTCAACCCTCAAAAATTTTACACTCGTTTATAAATAATAAATTATGGCAGATTTTGATAGATCCAAACCACACGTAAACGTTGGTACTATTGGCCACGTTGACCATGGAAAGACCACACTAACTGCGGCCATTTTGAAGGTTGCTGCAGCAAAGGGTTGGTCTGCACAAGACAAAGACGTAGACCAAATTGACGCTGCACCAGAAGAAAAGCAGCGCGGTATTACTATTGCAACCGCTCACGTTGAGTATGAGACGCCAAATCGTCACTATGCTCACGTTGACTGTCCTGGTCACGCTGACTACGTTAAAAACATGATCACTGGTGCCGCTCAGATGGACGGTGCTATTTTGGTTGTTAACGCAGCAGACGGACCAATGCCACAGACAAGAGAGCACATCTTGCTTGCACGCCAAGTTGGTGTACCTCATATTGTGGTGTTTTTGAACAAAATTGACCAAGTCTCTGATCCAGAGCTAATTGATCTAGTTGAAGAAGAGATTAGAGACCTACTTAAGAAATATCAGTTCCCAGGAGACGATACTCCTATTATTAGAGGAAGCGCTCTAAAAGCACTTGAGGATCCAAACGGAGAGGCTGCAGAGCCAATTGTAGAGCTTCTCAATAAGCTAGACGAGTACATTCCAGAGCCTGTACGAGACATGGACAAGCCATATCTTATGCCTATTGAGGATGTGTTCTCAATTGAAGGACGCGGAACCGTTGTTACGGGTAGAATTGAGCGTGGAATTGTAAAAGTTGGCGATGAGATTGAAATGGTTGGAATCCGCGACACCGGCAAAACCGTTGTGACCGGAATAGAGATGTTTAACAAGCAACTTCAGCAAGGACAGGCGGGTGATAACGCAGGAGTACTCTTGCGTGGTACTAAAAAGGATGAAGTTGAGCGTGGTCAGGTGCTTTGTAAGCCTGGAACCGTTAACCCTCATACCGAGTTTGAATCTGAAGTATATATTCTTACCAAAGAAGAAGGTGGACGTCACAAGCCATTCTTTAAAGGATACAAGCCTCAGTTTTACATGAGAACCACAGACGTTACTGGTGAGATTGAATTGGCTGAGGGAGTAGAAATGGTAATGCCAGGAGACACCACTACCTTTAAAGTTAAATTGATTGTACCCGTAGCTCTAGAGGAGCAACAGCGCTTTGCTATCCGCGAGGGTGGTAGAACCGTTGGAGCTGGAGTAGTAACAAAAATCTTTAAGTAATTTAAAGCCCCTCTTTATGGGGGGCTTTGGTGTTTCTTAAAGAAACAAATAATAATTCCATGGCAACAAGTACTGCAAAAAAACCTGACGCAGAAGTACAGATGCGAATCCGCATTAAGATTCGTGCGTACGACAATAAGATTATTGATCAGGCCACAAAAACTATTGTGGATACCGCAGAGCGCAATCAAGCAACGTTGATTGGGCCAGTACCTTTGCCAACGGAAAAAAAGAAGTATACGGTGCAACGCAGCACGTTTGTCCATAAGGACGCGCGTGAGCAGTATGAAATGCGCATCCATAAACGCCTGGTTGATGTGATCAACCCAAGCCAAAAAGTAATGGACGCCATGATGAACCTAAACCTGCCAAGCGGCGTAGACGTGGAGATTAAGATGTAAGGGGGTGAGCGAAGCGAACGACCTTATCCCGGACTAGACACGGCGTAGCCGTGCGAGATCCGGGATCTCACAGAAAATAAACAAGGACGAGCGTAGCCCCAAAAGGATCATCCCGGACTAGACACCCGAAGGGTGCGAGATCCGGGATCCAGAACGAACTTGATTCAGGATCTCAAAGAAAGTAAAGGGTAAAAAAGACACTAGAAATCTCTCTAGGAGTGAAAACCACCCCATAGTACAAGGGGTAAAGATCACTCAAAGGAAGATTTCTGGTATTTTGTTTGCCAGATAGAAACACATGAAATTCATACTCGGAACAAAATTAGGCATGACGCAAATCTTCCAAGATGACGGAAGGGTTGTTCCGGTTACCCGTGTTTCTGCTGGGCCTAATGTGGTTACCAAAGTAGAAAAGTTAGAACACGGCGCAGCTGTAGAAGTGGGCTATGGAGAGAAGAAAAAGTTGAATAAGGCAGAAGCTGGTCACAGAAAAGGACTTGCTCCAGTTAGACACATCAGAAGTTTTAAAACAGATAGTATTCCTGAGAATCTTAAGCGCGGTGCCAATGTTACCGTTGCTATGTTTGAAGAAGGTGAAAAAGTTGCGGTAACGGGGACATCTAAAGGTAAGGGATTTCAAGGTGTTGTTAAGCGCCATGGTTTTGCTGGATCTCCGGCATCTCACGGTCACAAAGACCAGTTAAGAATGCCTGGTTCTATTGGAGCGACAGATGCTGCTCGCGTGTTTAAGGGAATGAAAATGGCAGGCCGCATGGGGAACGAGCGTGTTACCGTAAAAAATCTGGAAATTGTTAAGGTTGATCAGGAGAGTAATGAATTATTGCTTAAGGGTGCGGTGCCTGGATCAAGAGGAGGACTCATTATGATTTCTGGTGCAGGCGATACGGTGGTTGAAGAAGTAAAAGAGGAGGCCCCAGAAGTTGCTCCGGTTGTAGAGGAAAAAGTTGAGGATACTCCAAAAGTTGAGCAGAATGTAGAACAAACTGAAGAAAAAGCAGAAGAAGTTGTGGTTGAGGAGAAAAAAGAAGAAGTTACAGAAGCAAAAGAGGAACAAGTGGATCAGAAAAAAGAAGAAGACAAAGAACAACCCTCTGAAAACTGATAGCTGATAACAGATATGAACATCCCTGTATATAACGCGCAAGGAAAAGAAATAGAGCAGCTGCAAGTAGCTGACGGCGTTTTTGGCGTGGATGTAAAAGAGCATATAGTAGCAGAGGTGATGCACGCACAAAGAGCGGCAGGACGCACGGTTTTGGCTCATGCTCAGGAAAGATCTGAGGTGCGCGGTGGTGGAAGAAAGCCCTGGCGTCAGAAGGGTACGGGAAGAGCTCGCGCTGGATCTACCAGATCTCCTTTGTGGAAAGGTGGAGGTGTTACTTTTGGACCAAGAAAAGACAGAAATTTTGCCGTTAAAGTGAATAAAAAGGTAAAGAAAGCTGCGCTAAAGATGGTTTTGAGCGATAAAGCCAGCAGTGGTCAGCTTGTGGTTGTAGATCAGCTTCCAGCAGACGGAAAAACCAAAGGAATGGCAACATTGCGTAAGGCTTTGCCCGGTGGCGGAAGAAAAGCATTGGTAGCGCTAGCATCTAAAGATGAGAATGTTCTTAGGGCGCTATCAAATGTGCCAAAGACGAGTGCTATTGCGGCACAAAACGTAAACGTTTTGGATTTACTCAATACCGTTTTAATACGCGCAATCTCTTTTTTCACAACCTGAAACTTATGA
>CAZSVL010000020.1:0-6647 GCA_964610305.1 uncultured Gammaproteobacteria bacterium
GTTATCAGCGACGCGCTCTAACCAACTGAGCTACATGCCCGTCTACGCTCCTTTGGAGCTACGCCGGGCAGGCCCCTTTTGGGATACCAGGCGTTTGTTTTTACGGGACAATCATACATTAAAAATGTTTTATCGTCAAGGATAAAAAAACCGCCCTGACATCGTCAGGACGGGAAATGGTTAGCCAACAGCATGACCGCCAACAAGCTGAAGCTTCTCGCTTTCGCTCCAGATCATCGGCGTTGTTGTCATCCACATTGGATCCTTCTGCGGATCCGCTAGTGGCATGTTTTCTGACTCTACTGTCTCTCTGCAGCTCTCGCAGCTACAACCCCGCATCAGGGATTCTCGGCTCTGCCCATCGGGCGGTGCAGATTGACCAGTCAACCGGACAATGTCTCGGTAAACGCTGTTAAACCAGCAACAAGCCTCTGGCGGACAAAGCTCCAGGATAGCCCAGGCGATATCCACCTTAGCCGTATCCAAGTTGAACTTTTCCATATTGAGCACCTTATGGGCGGCTCCCGCAGCAACCAGATGCACATTCACCACGTACGTGGACACGTTGGCCACGCAAAAACGGTAGTACTCATCATCTGCTCCAAATCCAAGCACGTGGAGCACGTCCGCTACGACGGGAATCTGGGGTACGACAGCGTTGCGGCAATAATCCAGAAGGACTCCCGCCTTCCTCAGCTCTTGAGCATCCATAACACCTCCTTTTTCAACAAATCACTGTACCATAATTCTACCACTTTGTCAAGCCTTACCTATAAAAAAACAGCGTGCTTTTGCACGCTGAGCTTTAACTACTCAATCCCCATGATGATGGCCTGTCCGCCTGGGATAACCGCAATGTGGAAGTTTCCGCTTTCCAGCCGCCACTTTTGCAGATGAAGCATCAGAGACTTCTCAAGTTCTTCGGTCAATCCTTCACGACGGACCATAACAAGCGCGTTGCGGAAACGCTCTTCCACGGGAGAGGGAGGAAAAAGTGATTCGACATTCCGGGCTAGCAACTCCTCTACGATCAACCGTGCAATCCTCTTTCTCTCTCCATGAGAAGGCACGGCGGTAAAGAAATCTCTTAGCTCATCGCTCAAAAGCAGATCATACGCCTTCTGAAGCTCTCCCATCTCAAGAGCATCCTCTACATCATCCGTGTGAATTCGCTTAAAAATGGCTCGGCCCTGATCCTCAGTAACCCCCATCTTTTTGGAGAACTCAATAGCAGCGTCCACCCTGCGCTTTTCTGCTATTTCCGAAAACATACGGAGTTTTACATCTTCAGAAATGTCTTCCACACTATGCCGATCAGCAAAACCCTTGCCGCAATAAGTTGGATCCTTGAAGCACTGATTCTTCCATGTGTATGCAGCAAGCCGCTCGTGCAGATGAGAAGTCAGCTCAATTCCCAGCTCGTGAACAAACATGTCACGTGCCAAATCAGAACCGCGCCACTTGTCAATGTGATGGCCAATGTAGTCATTGCCCACAACATCCAGCCGCTTCTGCTTGCCTGCTTTATGCAAAAAACGCAAATAGCCCCGCCAGACTTCCTCGGTTTGATTGTGAGGCCAGCCTTCAGGCAACAGAGGCTGAACAACCTCAAAGAAGTCAGCAGCCTGCTCCTCATTGAAACAGTTCCAACGGCGTTCAAACACCCAACGAGCATTTCCACCCTCAATTGAATGCTTAAGCGTATCAGCCGTAATCCTGCAGTCAGCCAAGTACTGTGGAGCTGTCTGATCATCAGACTTTGCAGATCCTGCTTCACCGCAGCCGCTTAACGTTGCGTTCAAAAGCGCCAAAACTAGAAAAAATCGCTTCATGGAACCCTCCTTGAAAGCTTTGTTTTACGTTATCAAAGAACGCTTCACTCTACCACAATTCTGCCTTTTTGTCAAGATTAAAAAACGGCAGGGCTCACTTTGAGCCACTGCCGTGGTTAACGTTTTTGTTATTCGCCTGGCAGCAGGATGAAACCTCCACCCTCAGGCAAGCCTACTTTGTAGAAACCGCTTTGGATCCTTGAGGCCCGCCAACTGTCCGTAATCCAACGGATCGTGCCCTCCCCCATTTTCTCACGAACAGCAAGAGAGAGTGCGCGCGTGTGATAGCGCTCACACAACCGAGCATAACTGTCATTGCGGTCACATTGCGTGATTTCTACCTGAAACAAGAGGCCGCTGACGTGCCAGCTTAAGAGTGTGGCGTGCAGATCATCCGGGTACTCGCCGAACTTCTTGAGCAGATCAGCATGCTTCTGGAACTTTTTGCGAGCTCGGAGCCTGTCCGCGTGCTCGATCATGGGCTTTCCAAAGGACTTCTTCTGCCACTGCACGTAATGCCGCAGCGCATCATCCGCCACGTGCCCATGCAGGTTCTCGAGCAACGAAATGGATGGCATCTCATCACGCGAGTCAATCAGATCAAGAACGTCCTTGGCGATCTTAGGAGTCATGGGGTGATGGTTGCAGATAGGGATCTCGCCACCAAGAACACAGCCCTCAAACGCCGGCGTAACATACGCCCAGATCTCGGCGACGTACCGCTCGTGCTCTGCCCCCTCAACGAACTTGAACCCATGAACAAGCTGGTCTGCCTCAAGTAGGTACTGTGCAGCCCTCACGCTACTGATTCCTTCTTCAGAAGCCAGCGTCCGATAGTCTAAGATCGCGGTTTTGGCGTGGCTTTCTGCATCTGGGTGCCCAAACTGCTGCATGCGATTCGCCAAAAAGTCGCCAACCCTCGCATTCTCTGCGGTAAGAGGTACGTCTTTAATCTGCTCTGCAATGTCGCTCAGCAGGATGTGCTGGCGCGCCTTTGGCATGGATTCCCACACGTGCGTGCGCGTATCCAATGCGTCCAGGAAGTATCCATCATCAATCTGCGAAGCAAGAATGTTCACAGGATCCAGCACCTGCGCAATAGGCATAGCGTCAAGCTCTACCTGATCGTCCGCGGGCTCAGTGATCTCAAACCGAACCGTCTCGTTGATCTCTAGCTCATCGCCGCATCCGGTAAACCAGACGCCAGCGATCACAGACACAGCAAAGATGGTAAACACACAAGGAGTCACACCACCAAAACCAAACTTCCTCACGAAAGAATTCGTCATTTTGCCTCCGTTTTTGACTAAGTTTGCGAGTAAATTTAACTTTCAAGGAACGCCTAAATATAGCATATTCATCGCCGTTTGTCAAGTGCATAATACAAAAATATTGCTTAATTGAGCAAAGTTTATAAGTTTTTCATTTATACCTGATAATAGCCGAATTCAGCTTGACAATACCCCTTTTTCACGCTACGATAGAAATGACCTATGGGGATCCGAAAGGATGAGGGTCGGTTAAATGCGATACACAAAAGGAGATCGCATAGTGAGAGTGATGGTTGTGGCGCTTTGCGCCACGTTCGTTTCCACGTCGGGAGACGCGGCACCTTGGCAGCCTGGGCATTTTGCCCTTGTTCTGCCCGGAGAAACTTCACAAGAGGAGCGCGAGCAGACCATGCCGTCTGCTGATCCACGTCTTCCGTTGAAGTCCCTAGATTACCGCGCAAAGGTACGCGGTTTGCAAGCAGATGTGCAGGTCACTCAGACCTTTGACAATAAATTGAATAAGTCCGTAGAGGCCATTTACGTCTTTCCGTTGCCTGAGAATGCCTCTGTGCTGGGCGTGAACCTTAAGATTGGCAGTAAAACCGTAGAAGCTGAGCTTCGCTCTAAGAAGCAGGCAAGAGATGAGTATAATGTAGCAAGAGATCAGGGCCATCACGCTGCCCTGCTTGAGCAGCAGCGTCGCAACGTCTTTACCATGAGCGTTGCGGGTATTGAGCCTTCTGAGAGTGTAAAAGCCACGGTGCGCTACATGCATCCGGTGATTTGGCATAATGGCGGCGGTCGCATGCGTATTCCTTTGGTGGTTGCGCCACGTTTCATTCCTGGAAAAGCTACGGGAAAATCTGGCGGTGGCTGGTCCCCTGATACAACAGAGGTGCCAGACGCTTCTAAGATTACACCTAAGGTGCGTAAGTCTGTCAGCTACCATGCTAGCATGACGCTGGATCTTGATCCTGGCTTTAGCGCTCAGGTAGACAGTCCAACACATGGCTCTCTTCTTGGAGCAACGTCTCTTGAATCTGGCCATTCGCGCCGGTTTGAGCTAAAGGATATTCGCACTGACAGAGATGTTATTGTGACGTATTGCACCAATGAAGATCAGCCAAATGTAAAGGTGGATCGGCAGTTCTTTGAAAGCAATGGGAAGTCAGAAGAGTTTCTGATGCTCACGCTTACCCCACCAAAGTCAAAGCAAACAAAGCAAAAGCCGCGTGATGTGGTTTTGCTTCTGGATAGCTCTGGCAGTATGCAGGGTCCTAAAATTGCCGGCCTTAAAACGGTTGCCAAAAAGGTATTGGGCATTCTTTCTAGCCTGCCCAATACGCGCGTTGGCATTGTGCAATTTAGTAGCATGACACAACCGCTGGTACCTCTTTCCACTCTTGGTGCAGAAAGTAGCGCCCACCAAAAGGCTGTTGCCCTGATCCAAGCGGGTGGTGGAACCATGACAGGCAACGCTCTTTCGTATGCCACCAGCATGTTTGGTAATAACTGCCAAAAGACAGAGTGTTCCATTATCCTTGTCACAGATGGTCAGACTTCAAATACTCTGTGGACTAAAAAAGATAACGTGCGTGTACATGCCATTGGCCTGGACAGCGCGGTAAATGATGCTTTCCTTGCTGATGTAGCTCGCGATGGAAACGGCGCAAATGAGTGGCTGTATCCGGGCGAGGATTACGATGGCGCAAGCAGGCGGATTGCCGGACTTACCTCTGGGCCCGTTGCTGAAAAAATCGTCGTACAAGGACTTCCTAGTGGCGCGCAGGTTGTGGGAGTGAAAGACCTCTTTGAGGATCGTCCCACTACTATTGCTATTAAAATGCCACGATCCGTAAACAAGTTTAGCGTTACGGGCAGTGACAATGCTAATACTCCTTTTACCTGGAATGTTTCTGTGCCTCGCAAGGGCAGTGGAACGCTTCCGGCGCGTGTTTGGGCAAAAGCTCAGATTAGAAAAGAGGGGAATAATAAGCTTAAGACTGAAATCTCGCTTAAGTACGGAATTGTTGGGTCTACCACGTCCTTTGTGGCAGTCTCTTTGAAAAAGCGCCCCGGCCAAAAACCTGAGCGTATAGACATTCCCGTGCTGCTTCCTGATACGTGGGAGTTTGAACGTGCTTGGGGTGGTGGCAAAACAGGGCCTCGTTTGCTGGGAGCTGGACCCTCTTCTGTAGGCATGATTCCTACGGGCGGTGTGCCTGTTTCTGCGGATATCGGCATTCCTGTTGCCGCATCTGGATCACGTGGAGGTGGTCGTGGAATGGGCGGAGGACGTGGCGCCAGCGGCTACGCTTTGCCGACGCCGGCTGCTGATGTGAAAAATCCTGCTGCAAAGCGTAAAGCTGCTGATAAAAAGCCACTGCACCAGCGATCATACGTAAGACTGCTTAAAGAAAGTGTCAAGCGTGCAAAAATTGGGAATACGGTAGACATGAATGCTATTACTGACGGTCTGAAGGTTGGTAAACGCAATCGTTTCAGTGCCTATAATGAATTGCAAAAAGCAGAGCTCTTCTTGGCTCTTGCGCAACTGAGCAAGTATGGATACTCCGTACCCATTCCTGCCAAGCTCATGACAAAGCCTCGTTCCGGGCAGAGACGTGCTCTTGCCACTTGGACACAGGCCATGCAGCTACTTGGACGCTCAACCAATTAACGTTTCGGGGATCACCGTGATCCCCTTTTTTTATTCACCGCAAGAAAACTCCGGCAGCGTCGCGGGCGTCATCCCAGACTTGATCTGGGATCTCACAGAAAAACGTAGGTGGCACACCGCTGCTGTTAGATCCTGAATCTAGTTCAGGATGACAGGAAGTGTAGCTTTTTAAGAGTTAGATAACCATTGCCATAAAGCCGTGGAGTTTCTTTTTAAACAAAAAAATAGACAGCAGAATGCTGTCTTGAGTTTCACGCCTTCATGAATATGACGCCAAGCAGTGCTCGGGCGGACACCCTAAACCAAAGCCTCTAGCCCCTCATTCACGTTGTAGTAGAATCCTACAACATTCGCCAGGAGAAATCTCCCTTGATACGTTACTCGCTGATCCAACCAACAGCGGTTGGCGTATGCATGAACTCAAGAGAACTATAGCATATTTCGCCGATTTTGTCAAGGGTAAGACAAAACAAAAAACCGCCTAGCGGCGATCTCTTCTTTTACAACATTATCATGACAAAGACTTCTGTCTATCCCATCACCGATTGTTTTTCTAGATCCCGGATATTTTGTTTCGCAAAATTCCGGGATGACAATCGGAGTCGACTGGAAGTTATTACTCCCTAGAAAGGAGGTGATCCAGGAACAGCTTCCGCTACCCCTGCCTTGTTACGACTTTACCCTGATTACCGACCCTGCCTTAGTCCGTATAAATACAGCCTTCGGGCATTGCCGACTTTCGTGGTATGACGGGCGGTGAGTACAAGAGTCGAGAACGTATTCAACGCACCATGGCTGATATGCGTTTACTAGCGATTCCGGCTTCATGAGGTCGAGTTGCAGACCTCAATCCGAACTGAGACC
>CAZSVL010000021.1:0-1768 GCA_964610305.1 uncultured Gammaproteobacteria bacterium
ATCTGATGCATTTTCACCATTTTCTCCTTTTATTTTTACAAAACCACCTAGTGGGAGCAGGTTTAAAGAATATACGGTAGCAGGAAATTCATGATACACCTTATGCTCTTGCTCTGGCGTCTGCGCCTCCTGCGGCTTTTTTAATTTTTGAGGGCCAACCACTTTGAATTTTTTTGTCTGCGGATCCTTATAAACTCCCACAACCCGCGGCGGAAATCCAAATCCAAATTCATCCACCCTCACGCCCGCTTTGCGCGCAACCCAAAAATGCCCAAACTCATGAGCTAAAACAAGAACGGCCAGCGTTGCAATGAAAACAAGTATCGTAAACATAAAGCCTATTGTATAGGTTAACCTTCCGCTTGACAACCAGAGCTTAAAGTGATATAAAAAAGCAGACCAAAGGAGGAAAAATGCCTGATAAGCAAAGTCTAAGTAAGTGGCAGCCTGCCTCTACCTCTATAGTGGCATCGCTGAAGCTTAACTGCGCAATGCTGATTCCGCTTGACTGCGAGGCCCATGCGCCAAGCTATTCAAAGCCGCTCATGAAAAGCCTTGGCTTTGATAGAATGGTTCGCAGAATTCAAATTTGCGGCGCACTTAACCTTCTCAGAGAGACGCTCTTCACCCCGGAAGAAATAGAAGTGATACTACAGAGCGTTCTTTCAACCTACGACACGCTTTTTGAAAAATGGACAACCCACAGAGATGACGAGGAAGAAAAAGAACGTCTTGTAGTAATAGGGCATTTTTCATCGGCTATTAACGCTCTGCAGTACCAGTCTCCGTTCACCACAAGAACAGAGATCAGATGGAGCAGCTACTGACCACAACAATCTCTGACATGGAAAGAATTAAGGAAGAAGGCCGTTGAACCTAACACAGAATAAAGGAGCGCCATGACCATGATCCTCCCTAAAATTGGACCACCCCATGAAGCGCTTATGCGTTTGCTTGAGCGCCATGCACATCAGACACCCGTCAGTTATGAGGGTCAGATAGTTCTGGATCAGCAAATTTACAGCTTGCTTTATGTCTTGGCGCACTCTATTGTTCCACCAGACGCGCTGCCTACTATCATCGCAGACTTGCCTACTCTTATGTCTGCCAGATTGGCAAAGGAAAGCAGAGACTCCCCCGTTGACTCGCGCATGAAAAAGACCTATGAAATAACCATGGCGAGCCTAACAGATCAGCTAAAAAAAGCTGAAACACAAGAAACTGTCCGATGCAACGTATGTGGCTTCCACTCTCCAATCATTCTTGGTAGCAAAAAAACGTTTCACGGGGAAGCGGCTCATTGCTCCAACTGTGGTAATGTCATAAAAGCAGAAGATATTAGAAAGTATAGACAACATCGTGAAGCAATTGAGCAAGCAGAACTTCAAACCATGCGAGAGGGCCCAGATTGCCCATCATGTGGGTTCACCATGAGCAAAAACGAGTGCGTAAACGTAGATTGCACTTTGTAATTCTAAAAACCGCCCGGAACGCCTGGCGGTATTTTATTTAACAGTTCTCCCCCTCCCTGAGGGGGAGTTAGAGGGGGTGCCGTCCCGCAACAAATTCAAAATAATCTCGCACACTGCCTCAATATTTTGATAAACCTGATCATTGGTAAATCTAATTACTCGCAATCCCAAAGACTTCATATACTCATCTCTACGCGCATCATAAACTCTTTTACTTTCGTCACTATAATGAGACTCTCCATCTAGCTCAACAACCAATCGTGCTTTAGGACAGTAAAAATCTACGATGTATGAAC
>CAZSVL010000021.1:1778-6010 GCA_964610305.1 uncultured Gammaproteobacteria bacterium
AAATTTGAATCCACTTAATTGCCTCCCTCTAATTTTATTCCACAAAAAAACCTCTGCTGGAGGCATGTTTTTTCTTAATTCCTTTCTGCGCGACTCGTTTCTTTTTTGATTGAATATTCGCATGCGGCACCCTCCCTAACCCTCCCTCAGAGAGGGAGGGAACTTACGGCTTTGTTGAACTGCTCCCCTCTTGCAAATTCGTTCATAACCGGAAGCCACGAAAGTCCGGGAGAGAGCAGCACGGTATCCCCTTTTTGTGCCAGTTTTTGCGCTGCTTGCACTGCTTCTTTCATATTTATCACGTTTACACCAGCAGGCAAATTTTTGTTTTCTTTTCCAGGAAGCAAAACTATTGCTTTTGCACGCGCTCCAATTTCTTCCACAAATTCTGACATATCCAAGCCTTTAGAATTTCCGCCGGTAATGAGTACAATTTTCCCCGCTTCAAAAGACTTTAGTCCTGCAATTGCTCCTTCTGGAGTTGTGGCCGTAGTATCGTTTACATAATCCACGCCAGATACGGTTCTGACACGCTCCAATCTATAAGGCACACCTTTAAAATTCTTGATAGCTTTTTTAATCGCGGGCGTGCTGACTCCATACGCTTTTGCCGCGCATACGGCCGCCAAAACATTGGACAAATTATGCTCTCCTGGAAGCTGAACGTCTTTAACGCTTGCAACTCTTTTTGGAGCGCCACCATCGCGATACATTATCCAACCCCCAGCAACAAAGGCACCACGACTCACGCGTCTTTTGGTTGAATATTTAATAATCTTTCCCTTGGTTTTTGGCTGAAGCTCTCTTAAATGCAAATCATCGTCATTTAAAATAAGAAAATCTCCCGTCTTCTGATACCTATATATGCGCTTTTTATCTGCAATGTATTGCCTCATTCCTTTATAGGCATTGAGATGATCGGGAAACAACGTTGTCCAGACTGCAATGTGAGGTGATTTTTTTATGGTATCAAAATCGTGCAAAAGAAAACTAGAAAGCTCCAGAACCACCGGCGCACCTTTTTTAGCTTTTGCCAAAAAAGTAAGAGGAGACACACCTACGTTTCCCCCCAAAAGCGATCCTTTTATCATTTGAGAAATGAGGTGAGACGTTGTAGTCTTTCCGCGTGTGCCCGTGACTCCAATAACACTTTCCATATTGGGCAAATCATACAAAAAAAGCGTGACATCATTACAAATTCTTATTCCCTTATCCTTAGCGAGTTTTAAAAATTTATTGTCAGACCTTACGCCCGGATTGCGGACCACCCAATCTGTCTTAACGAAATCTTCTCTTTTGTGGCCACCCATGTGCCACACAATATTTTTATATTTGGATAACGCCTTTACGTTTTTTGAAAGCTCTTTTTTTGTCTTACTATCGGTTACAATCAATTTTTTTACATGCGGCGCAAAATATTTGGCAGCAGAAATACCGCTCCCTTTTGGGTATTGCCCTAAGCCGAAAATGGTAACAATCTTATCTTTCATGAGTTCATTATAGCACTTACCTCTGTCACTTTTTGATCCAGCAACTCCTTATTTTCCGCCTCCATGTTAAGTCGCATTTTAGATTCCGTATTACTGGCCCTCACATTAAACCAATAATCTGGATACTCCACCGTGAGCCCATCAATATGTTCTAAGCACGCGTCTGAAAATTTCTCTTCCAGCTTTGAAAACACCGCCTGTTTATCTTCTACATTAAAGTTTATCTCTCCGCTGTGTACGTATTTGTTGTATGGCTCGCACAGTTCCGAAACTTTTTTCCCGCTGATCGCAATTTCCTCTAAAAATTTCACAATCACAAGCATCGGGATCTCAAAAAAACCATCTTTATACCAAAAAAACATATGACCAGAAGATTCTCCTGCAAAAGTAGCGCCCTCTTCTATGGCATGCGCCTTAATGAGAGAGTGGCCCACTCGTGTTTTTATGGGTGTGCCGCCCGCCTCTGAAATTTTATCGGGTGTAATTTTTCCGGGCCGAATGTCATAGCAAATTTTGGAGCCCGGATGATCACGCAAAACGTTTTCTGAAAGAATTGCACGCAGCACATGAGGCTGAACCCTGGCTCCGGTTTCATCAAAAAAGAAAATCCTGTCTCCGTCTCCGTCTGTCGCAATTCCCAAATCTGCCCCTTCCTGCACAATTCTTTTTTGCAAATCTTCTACATTTTTGTCTTTAAATGGATCAGCTTCATGAGCCGGAAATGTTCCGTCTAATTCCCAATTCATTCTCACCACATCAGCATCTATTTTCTCAAAAAATGCGTCCAAATATTGCGCGCCCATGGCATTTGCGGTGTCTGCTACTATTTTGAGCTTTGGAAGCTCTGTTTTTGCTTGACTTAAAGACCACTGCGCTTCTTTTTCTAAAATCCCATCTAATTGTGTCATCGCGAGCCCCGCAGGAGGCGCGGCGATCCCGTTGCTCTGAAGACGGGATTGCTTCGCTTCACTCGCAATGACAGTAGAATTCATAAGCTCCTGAATTTTTTCTATCCCACTACCACCGGCAACCGGCACACCATTGGCTCTTACCACCTTAAAACCATTATACTCTCCCGGATTATGAGAAGCCGTTACAATAATACCGCCATCAGCCTCTGAAAAAGTTGTCGCAAAATAAAACGAAGGTGTAGAAAGCATGCCCGCATCTAAAATCTGCACACCGTGCGCTTGCAAACCATCCTTGAGAGCGCTAAACAACTCTGGAGAACTCAGACGCATATCGTGAGCAACTACGACCGATAATTCTGATTTCCCCGTCTCCTCACGCAAAAATACAACAAACGCCTGCCCCAAAGCAAAAGCAAAATCCGCGGTCAATTCAGACCCCGCCAAACCACGAATATCGTAGGCTTTAAATACGTGCGCTGGAAACATACTTTACCTGTTACGAGTTACTCATTACGTGTTACAAAAAATCTTGACTAAAAGGGTAAAAAAAGTATATACTCTCCCTATAAACTAAGCAAATTTTTTATGATATTTTTTTGGATAATTGGTGGCATTTTAGTAATTGGCGCCCTGTGGCTTGTTTTGGGCTATAACGGACTCATAAAACGCAGAAACAGAACAGAAGAAGCGTGGTCTGACATAGATGTACAGCTTAAGCGCAGATATGATCTGATCCCCAACCTTATTGAGACCGTAAAGGGATACGTTCAGCATGAAAGAGAGACGCTAGAGGCCGTAACAAAAGCCAGAACAGAGGCTATGAATGTGCATGACAAAAAAGATGCAACGCCAGAGGAGATCGGAAAATCAGAGAACATGCTTACCGGAGCGCTTAAAAGCATTTTTGCCCTCTCAGAGAGTTATCCAGACCTAAAAGCAAACACTAATTTCCTGCAACTTCAAGATGAGCTCTCTGACACAGAGAATAAAATCCAAGCTTCTCGCCGCTTTTACAACGGCCAAGTGCGCGATTTTAACACCGCAGTGCAGCAATTCCCTATGAGCATCATCGCCGGCATGTTCCACTTTAAGGCGTTTACCTTCTTTGAGGTAGAAGACAAGAAAGAAAAAGAAAACGTGAAGGTTTCATTCTAAATTTAATTATGGAAACACCAAGAAGGGAAACGGCGCCAACCAGGGCAGAGCTTAATGAGTATTCAAAAAAAGTTCCTGAGTGGGCAGAAAAGCGCGCAGAAACGGCGCAGTGGATTGCGGATTACCGCCAAGAAGTGCGCAAACTGGAAGAAAAAGATCCGGCGGAGGCTGCGGAGTACAGAAGAAAATTTCTACCTCCAAAACAGATCATTGAAAAATTCTACGCCGATGTAGAAAAGGATTATAAAATACTGCCTTTAGAAAAAGAGGAGATAGAAAAGCTCTTCACAAAAGAACACTTAAGCTCCCTCTCTTTAGAGGAGTACACAGAGCTACTAAAAAAGGTACCGCCGCGCTTTGTTACACACGTATCCAGACACGGGGTTAGAGATCACTACTCACACCACGATGGCGGTTATGGAAAATTTCATCACTCAGCTGCAAACCTTCTTGAATCAAACGGCCTGGTTTCTATTGCCGATCAATTTCTTGAAGATGGGATCACAAAAGACACGGTCAGAGCACTCATAGAAAACAGTGTTCACATACCTGAAGATGCAGATAGAGCAGCAGCCCAAGAGGCGATTAGAAAATATCTTACTCAATCCAAACAAGCACCAGCATCCTCTGCTTTTGCAGATTCCCATTTTTATCGCGCTCTATCAGTTGTTCGTAA
>CAZSVL010000021.1:6020-6281 GCA_964610305.1 uncultured Gammaproteobacteria bacterium
TCTGCTTTTGCAGATTCAAAAGCCGTCCATGTAGCATTTGATCACGTTGCAGATGACTATTATGGCGGGGAGCGGAAAAATGAAATTTTCGCGGTATACCCATCTGCATTTGTTGCTGCAAACTATTACGTTGGCGGACAGAGATATGAAGTGCCAGAGGGATATGATGCTAGCAAAATAAAAACAGACGTATTCAATGATTTCTGGCTCTTAAATAAAGAAATCATTGAATACGTCTGTTTTTATTTTGCTAGCATCATA
>CAZSVL010000022.1:0-5657 GCA_964610305.1 uncultured Gammaproteobacteria bacterium
GCTTTTTTCATGGCTTCTTTAAGAACCTCATTTTCAAAACACTCTCCACCGGCAATTTCTTTAGTAATACGAGGCAGCGTTTGATAATAAACTCGGCCAGCACCAATGTTAAGATGCCCTACTTCTGAGTTTCCCATCTCTCCCCAAGAGAGCCCCACTTCTGTACTGGACGATACAATGGTCATTACCGGATACTGCGTTATCCAGCTATTAAAATTGGGAAGTTTTGCGTGAGCAATAGGATTACCTTCTGATTTTGGCGCGACACCCCAGCCATCACATATAGCAAGAACAAGCGGTTTTGGCACTTTCTCTGGCTTTTTTTCTTTAGACTGTTGTTTCTCTTTTTTACCGGATTGCTTCTCGCTCTGCGGCGATCGCAATGACTCTGTCTTGTTACTTGTTACTTGCTGCTTGCTACTTTTTTCCCTACCAAAAAACTTCCCGAGTATTCCCGGTTTCTCTTTGATCTCCTCCTTGCTTTCCACCACTTCTTCTATTTTCTCTGGCTCAACCGTACTTGCAACTTTCTTTTTCTTCTTTCCTTGTGCCTGCTTTTTCACATCCTTCCAGAGTTTTTTGAGATCTGCGTCTTTGTCCTTTTTTTTGGGCATGTTACCTTCCTAATTCATGCTCTATTTCCATCATTCTATTATACTTTCCTATTCTCTCTGATCGCGACATTGATCCGCTCTTAAGATAATCTGCATTCACCGCCACCGCCAAATCTGCAATAAATGTGTCGCACGTCTCTCCGCTTCTGTGAGATACCGATACTTTATACCCGTTTTTCTGAGCCAAGTTGATGGTGTCAATAGTCTCCGTTAACGTTCCAATTTGATTTACTTTTATCAAAATTCCATTTGCCACACCCATACCAATTCCTTTTGCCAAGCGCTCTTTGTTGGTTACAAACAAATCATCTCCGATAATACTTATTTTTTTGCCCAGCTGCGCGGTGTGTGTGGCCCAGCTGTCCCAATCATCCTCATGCAAGCCGTCTTCAATAGAAATAATTGGATATTTCTGCACCCACTTGTTTAAATCTGCTAGCCACTGCTTAGGGCTGCTCTTTACTGAGCCGTCTTTTTTCTTCATGTAGTAAATGCCGTCTTTGTAATACTCAGAGCTGGCCGTGTCTAGCGCGATGGAAACATGCTTTCCAGCTTTATACCCTGCACGCTTAATGGCTTCCATTATCCATTTTAATGCTTCTTCATTTCCTTTAACATTTGGCGCAAAGCCACCCTCATCTCCTACCGCTGTTACGTTTCCTTTTTCCTTAAGCAATCCCTTAAGCGCATGAAAAACCTCTGATCCAATACGAACCCGCTCGCGGAATTTCCGATGATGCGGCACAATCATAAACTCCTGCGCGGTAAGATTATTATCTGCGTGCTTTCCTCCATTGATGATATTCATGGTGGCAAGCGGCAAATACCATCCCTTGTGCTTAAGCCGCATGGTTCTTCTAATGTATTTAAAAAGGGGAAGATTACTCTGCCATGCTGCAGCCCGCGCGGTAGCCAAAGATACTGCGAGTATTGCATTGGCACCAAGTTTCTTTTTATTTTTTGTCCCATCCAAAGCCAGCATTACGCCATCTATTTCTCTTTGCTTGCGTGCGTCCATGCCTTTTACTTTTTTGGCGATCGCTGTGTTTACATTTTTAACGGCCCGCTTTACACCCTTGCCGCCAAAACGCTTTCCACCATCACGCAACTCTACTGCCTCATGAGTTCCGGTTGATGCGCCAGAGGGAACACTTGCCTCTCCGACCACGCCAGATTTTAACTCTACAAACGCTCTCACTGTTGGATTGCCACGAGAATCCAAAATCTCCATGGCCGTAACTTTTTTTATGGTATAGCTCATAGATATATTATATCACAGCTTAAGAGTCTAGTGCCTCCAGCCCAACAAGAGACTCACCCGCCAAAAAGGCAAGCATAGCTCCGCCCCCCATGGAGACATGAGAAATTTTATTAAGAACGCCTACATGATCTAGCGCCATAATCGTCTCTCCCCCTCCCGCAACCACAAAAGCTCCTCTGTGAGCCGCGGCTCCCAACATGCGCGCTAAGGCATACGTGCCATACTGATACGGGTGTTGTTCAAACATACCCATGGCGCCGTTCCATATTATGGTGCGCGCCTTTTCCAATGCAATGCCGTACTGAATAATTGTTTCAGCGCCGATATCATAAATGTCTTCTTGCTCATCAATAAGGCTTCCCATACCGCGCGATATCTCTAGCCTTCTTACATCTTCTCCATTTGCTGTGCCACTCACACAGTCCACCGGACGTTTAATAATGCGCTTTCTCAAGAGCGTTCTCTCATTTTTTGATAAGCGATCCGCCTTTACCTTAAGATTATAGGCCTTAAAATATGAATGCAGCAGTGTACCGCCCAATAAAACAGTATCTACCTTAGTAGCAAGTCCTGCTACTACTGGCAGCTTAGAGCGTGCCTTTGCCCCACCAATAATGGCAACAGCCGGCCTTTTTGGTGCGTGCAAAACTTTCTTTAGAGCCTCCACCTCTACCACCAAAGCTTTTCCCGCATATGATGGCAAGAGGCGCGGAAGCCTTGCCACTGAAGCGTGGCGTCTATGACAAACACCAAAGCCCTCATTTACATAAACGTCTGCCAAAGCCGCCAACTTTTTTGCAAAATACGCTGTGTTTGCCTCTTCTCCTTTTGAAAACCTTAAATTTTCAAGCAAAATTGCACTGCCAGGCTTCTGATTTTTCCATTTTGAATCTTTTTGAGCTGCCGATACGGAAATAGGGCCGCCAACCGGCAATCTTAATTTTTTAAAAGCAGCAATCAGCGGCTTTGTGGACAGATCAGCCTTTCTTTTGCCACCAGGTCTGCCCAAATGCGTAGCTATAATCACCTTTGCTTTTTTCTTGAGCAAAAAACGAATCGTAGGAAGCGTATTTTTTAAACGCATATCATCAGCTACCACAAAGCCACGACCGCTTTTTTTAAGCGGCACATTGCCATCTATTCTTACCAATACGCGCTTTGCCGCAATATCTCGCGCTCCAGACAAAGAAGGTAAAATCATGCACCTATTGTACCAAACCCCGCCCTTTCCAAAAAGCAAATGAGACTGCATCGCTTGTGCCTGCAACTAACCTGATCTGGTAGCTTGTCATTCTGAACTTGATTCAGAATCTAACAGCAGCGTTGTTGCCCCGTACTTTTTTTCTGTGAGATCCCGGATATTTTGCTTCGCAAAATTCCGGGATGACGCCCGCACAGCTAGCGAGGTTAATGTTGAGGCTCTAGTCCATTGGTTATCCAATGAACCCAAATGCTGCCCGGCCGCAGCTCAAACGGCTCACCTTTTTCAGTCTCAAAAAACTCTCTTTTTCCTTTTTTTAACCAGCTGCCTGTCACTACTTTTCCGTCTCTAAACATCCATGCTTTGCCGGTATTTCCCGTTATAGAAATTCTTCCCTCATTATCTAAAACACGCGCGCGCTTTTGCGCTACCAATATGGTGTCTGCGCTAATCCTACCGCCGGTTCTTGTCTGATACAACGCTCCATCATAATACCTGCGATACCTTCCGTCTTCATATTTCCAAACGGCAGAATAGCTCTCTCTTGTTGAAGGGACAATTATTTCATGAGCTTTTTGTGAAATCCAAAGCCGATCCGTAGAAAAAGACCACGGTTTAAAGCTGCTGCTTTGATGGTCATTATTTTCCAATGCCTTTTTCCAAAGTGCAGATGAGCTATATGTGTTATGAGGAGCGTAGCGACTGCCATCTCTCCATGAGTATTTCTCAGAGTAATACTGATCCAAATTAATCAAATCATCCCGTTGTCTAAGATTAGCCATAGCAGCAGGAGAGCCGCCCACATGCAGATACGCAGCGTCATACGCTGCCGCAATATCATTCATATAAGGTCTTGCAGAACGTATTGGACCTATTTCAGAGATGGTGGTATCAGCGGTAAAAAGTGCCAAAAGCCGTGTAACGCCGCCCTCTGTGGGAACCTCATACACCACGCGTGCATGCTCTACACCAGAAACCGGATACCCATCATGATTAAAATCTATAGCCGCCGCTACAATAGCAGGAGAAACGCGCTGCTCTGTCTCTACCGGCATGCCGTCTAAAAGCCTGCTTTGCTGATCAATTAAAATCTCCTGCGAAACGCCCGGCGTCCGCGGCTGCTGCGCCGTGGGCACGCGCGTCACCACTTTCCACACCACCACAAACACTGCCCAAACGCCCAGAAGCAATAAAACCAAAAGAAGCAGCGCCGCGTGGCTATCCCTCCTACGCTGCTTCTTTGGTGGGGCTACGCCCACTAATTTATTCAGTTTTTTCTTCTTCTTTTTGCTCATCTTTTGCTGAGCCTTCACCTCCACCCTCGCCGTCTTCTTGCTGATCTTCCTCAGAAGCGCCTTCTACCTCAACACCCTCAACATCCTCAGAAACATCCTCGTCAAGCGCTGCCATTTCCTCTTCTGATCGTGGAGGCATAACTTTGGCTACTACATCATCTGGATTAGAAAGTACCTCATAGGTACCAGGAACTTTAATATCAGAAACGGTAATAGTGTCCTCAAGTGTCTCTAATGGCTCGAGTGAAACCTCTAGCTCTGCCACCAGCTCATTTGGAAGACATTTTACAGAAATAGTATCCATGTTGGTAATAAGCGTACCGTTTTCACCCTTAACTGCTGGCGCCTCTCCAACAAAACTAAGCGCAATGTCCGCCTCAATCTCTTCTTTAAGGTTCACCTGGCGCAAATCTACGTGCGTAATATCACCTCTAACCGGATCACGTTGAATTTCCTGCACCAAAACCGCAACCGGCTTGTCTTTGCCCTCTATAGTGCAATCAATTAAAGACGACTCACCAGCAATAGACAAAACATCCAAAAAAATCTTACGCGGAAGCGTAACCGCGGTAGATTTAAATTCTGGGCCGTAAACTACACCCGGAATACTACCCTCAGCGCGTACTGCGTTTGCTTTTTGTTGTCTTGGTTTTACGAGAAGTTTTTGATTCATATTTTTTGCTGATGTGCTCTAAAGCGCTGTCAGTTTTTAAAAATTCGTACAAGGAAAGGCAATCATCTGCCTCTATGGGTTTTTTACCCCAAAAGTAAGTCACGTCATCGTAGCTTAAATCCGTAATCATTCCAACACTGCTACTGCCAACGCCGTTTTGCAATATGGCTGCCATAAGCGCACCGCTGCATTTCTGACACTGCAAATGAATAAGCGTGGTGTCCTCATGCTGCGCGGCAATTCTTACTGATTTTGCCTGATACGCTTGATTACAAAGCGGACAGCTCTGCATAAGCTTTAACTCTGGCAATAGTGGAGAATTATCTGGTTGCATGAGTTTAGTATACCGCGCTAAGCTTTGGCTGCCAAATAGTACCATAGCGGCCTTTTTTGGTCAAGAGAAACAAAAAGCCGCCCGAAGGCAGCTATAGTTATTTTATCCAGCCCAAACATTTCTTCTGGGAATAAGTTGACTCCTCTCTGGCCCCACCGAAATCATTGCGACCGGTTTGCCAATATGAGAACTCATCTCTCTAACATATCCCTGCGCGTTGTGTGGAAGATCCTCCCACTTCCGAGCGCCTGTGATATCCTCATCCCACGTGGGCACATC
>CAZSVL010000023.1:0-3929 GCA_964610305.1 uncultured Gammaproteobacteria bacterium
ATCCGGAGCACTCTCCAGCAATTTGGCATACTCGGCCTCTCTAGAGATAACCTCTGCAGCCAGCAGGAACTTCATCCAAAGATCAGATCCCCAGTGCTTGGCAAGGTCTCTACAGGGTTGCAAGTTGGCGTAACCATCTGGCCAACTATTGATGATGTCAATAAAGAGCCGGTGAATCAAGCGAAGACGCGCTCCGGGATTCCCTTGAATGCTCTTGTCAAAGTCTGCCGCATTAATGCAAAGCAGCAATTCAGGCAAACCCTTGGTTGTAGGCGCTGTACCACCCTCATCCGTGTATCTGAGCTCATGTAAGTAATGTAGCAGCACTTTAAGCAGATACTCACCAGGAAAAATACTGCATTGCTCCAAAACACTACGGGGCGCATCTTGCACTGGAATGTGCGCAACAATATGGGGCACGGCAATCTCAGCCGCACGACTGTTTAAGATAAGATCAAGCGCCAACAATCTTTGATAACTGCTCATCTTAGAAATGCCTTCAACCACCAACTCTACAGGGAGCACTGATGCGTGGAGCATCTCAAACACACGGTCTGCGTGCAAGGTCCCCCAATCGATATTTTTCACGACATGTTCCCGCAAGTAAGCACGCTCACTTTCGTCAAATTTCTCTGCCTCACCAAAAACAGGAATGATTCCTTCTGTGGATCCTAGCGCTACACGTAAAGCTACCGCAGGATCAAATGCCATATCAGTAAACTCAGCCGCTATAATCATGTTCATAATCGCATATTCATCAATCTTTCCGTCTGGCAAATCAACACGCACATGAGGCACACGCTTCAAAGCAGCTTCTCGCAAAATCTTTGTTTGCTGCTCTCCTGCCTGCATACCGCGTCTAAGCATACGCTGCAAAAAAGCTTCAGCAAGCTGATCATCGCTGCTTTGAGCTGCGGCAGCTTTAAGAAGTACCAAATCTGGAACCGTTAGATGCTCTCGCGTAATCGGTGCGTCAATTGCAGCACATGCAATCTGTGTGGCAATCCAGGTGTATTCTACAGAAAGAGTACTCTGCTGCGCTACGATTGGAATAGCTGACAGCTTGATCGGCAGACACTCAAACGCCTGCATACGATCTTCCAGCTCCTGCATGTGTGTCTCCCACTCCACAGACATCTGATAATGCCAGCTGCTCTCAAATAGATGATACTCTCTATCTCCCATATCGCTACCCGTATTACTATATCCTCTTGAAAGAGACTTTAAATCTAACGCTTCCGCAATCATCTCAAGCTTGCCCAGTGAAGTCATGTAAATATAAGTTTTATCTACGCCCAGTTCATTTCGTTCTCTGAGCCTCTTTGCTCTGATTTTTATGGCAACAGACGTGGCGCTTGCATTTTTCAGCATTGCTGCAAAGAAACGCGCAACGGGCTGCTGCCACAACTCTGAAGCTGGTCTTACGGATCCAGCATCAAGCAACCGTGCTCTCCTGAGCACTTCAGCAATGACATGCTCGTCAAATGCCTCGGCCGCCTTTTCTACGCAGCCATGCTCAAGCAATAGGCCAATACTCAAGACTCTGTCTAGTCTTTTTACAACACTTTTGATACCAGTCTCTGTTCCCACCGCACGATCCAATTTCTCAGCCACTTTCAAAATAACTGGCCACAGACCATCAGAGAGCATGGGCATGATTTCCATAGACGTCCACACAATGCCGTCATCTCCCAAATGGCTTTCGCTGTATCGCTCCTGCAAAAGAGCAACAAACCTACCAAAGGGCGTGTAGAGCATCTTGGATGTGCGCTCTGGCACCCAAACAAGAGCTGTTTCTCTTTGCATGTCTCCTCCTTGAAATTGTAAAGATCGTCTCAACCTTCTAAAAAAGCTTAGACCATATTTACAAAAAAATCCGGTTGCCAACGCTGGCAACCGGAGAAAAACTAGAAGTCCAGTGCGTCGGCAACCTCATCGTCCTGATTGAGAACTTCATCCTCCAGGGTAGCTGCTTCTCTCTGAACCTTTTGATGCGCCGCAATCTCGGCTCGCACTTCCTCAAGCTCATCTGGATCAACTTGCACATCAGCCAAATTATGGCGCTGCACCAAATCCAGCGAGCGTGCTTCATCCAGATCAAGCTCATCAAGCTTAACAAGCAAATCCGCCGTACTCGCACACGTGCTTGCAAGATATGCCAGCAAAATGTACTCAACGGTATATGCGTCAAGTTGATAATCCAGAAATTCCTGCATATCGTCTCTGTCTTTAGCCTTGAAGGCCCACAAGTAGACCATCATACCAACAGACAAAGACGTTTGGCTCAAATCATCCATGTCAGCAAGCATCGCACCGATGAAAATCTCAAGGGATACTACCATAGCGGCCGTAGAAGCAAGATCCCCGCGAGCAGCAACAAGCTCACGCAAGCGCTGCGGCGACATAGCGCCCTCAACGAGCGCTCTGGCTTCCTGCGGATCAGGAATTGCAGCCACCACCTCATCAAGAACATCCGCGGCTCCACGTTTAGTAAGCCCGTATTGCCTATGGGAGTTAAGAGCCACAGCGGTACTTGCCAGATCACTTTTAATGAGCGCGCGCGTCTCTTTCCGCACCGCTTGATCGCCGTGCAGGACATCCTTGAAACGCTCTCGCCAATTAACTCTTGATGCGCTACTGGCCATTAAAACGCTCTCCTCTAATGTGCACTCTCATCTGCGGCTGCTGAGATCCCCAAGCAAGACACAGAGCAACAGCAACATAAAACATCTGATAATCCTCTTCTCCTGTGCGCAATGCATCAAGCAGGGCGGAAATCTTCGGATTCTCGCTCCTCATGAGAACCTTATCCTTCACAAGAAGCCAGCAGTCATGTGCATCTTCTGCACCCAAACCAGCAATTGTGGCTCCTGTATCTACCACCACACAGACGCTGATAATGGCCGCAACATCCGCAGGCTTCATGAAATCTGTAAGATGCTCAGGGCTGAGATCTGCAATTCCAGAAACCATGGTTGACCGATCGTCGCCGGTTTCTCCCTCTCCCGTTCTTACGTAGCTCCAGAAGGAGCTATGAAACTCTTCTTGAAGGTCTTTTATCATTCGCCTCTCCTTTCTCGGATCAAAATTAAATGATCCCCGCGCTCTCCGGTATTCCTTCCGTGTCCGCCTTTTTTGAGAATTCTGCCCCAAGGTGTTTGCGTCAGATCTTTAGGAAGATCAACATCCATACCCTGGTCATCCTCAGGCAGAGGGGTGTGTGCAGACGTATCGCCACTGCCAACCTCAACAGCGGCTGCGGTTGTGATGCCCACCTGCTCTTGATTCTTCCCCTTTGGCAGACGAACAGACATTGTTTCTTGGCCCGCAGGATGATGAAAGATCAGATCGTACACTGACTGCACGGGCCTATACAATCTATCATACTCTCTGCGCTGCTCTGGATCACTTAAAACGGCATACGCTTTTTTTGCTAGCTGAAACCGTTCCGTCGTGATCGGATTATTGTCGGTTACGTCTGGGTGGGTTTTGCGCGCTATATCTCTATAAGCACGCTTAATCTCATGTGGCTCTGCATCCGGGCTTACCCCAAGGATGCCATAATAATCTTTGGCAGCCATGAAGTCTCCGTTTGTATGTAATGAGCTCCAGAACTATACCTTTAGTATAGCCATTTTCTGGACTTTTTACCCTACCACGCTAGAGCGCCTTTGTCAATAGATAAAAAAACGCTAAAAAAAGGCTCTTTTAAGCCGATTTTATGTACCTATAGAACTTTAACACCCCATACCAAAATGACCTAACAGGTCTTTCATATGTACCCGGAAGCTCTACCACACGGCCTCCAAATCCCTGCTTAAACCTTGTAACACCAGAGAGAGAATGGTTTTTCTGCCCCTCTGGCGCAACGCCCCACAAATCATAAGAAGTACCGTTATTTTTTTTTGCCCACCGCATGATTGTCCAAT
>CAZSVL010000024.1:0-3042 GCA_964610305.1 uncultured Gammaproteobacteria bacterium
CTTTTCTGCCTTGCCGCAGTACTCAGTGCCCCTGTCGGTTAAAATTCGCAGCATAGGTAAATTGTGCTCCACAAAAAACGGCAATACTCGATCATTGAGCAAGTCTGCTGCCGTTATTGGAGTTTTTGTCGTATAGAGTTTCGCAAAGGCCACCTTGGCGTATGTGTCGACAAATGTCTGTTGGTAAATTCGACCAACACCTTTCAAGGTCCCGACATAGAAAGTGTCCTGCGATCCCAGATAACCAGGATGATGCGTCTCTATTTCACCGGACACTTCGTCATCATGTTTCTTGCGCTCAAGCGCTTGAACCTGTGCCTCGGTGAGAATTAAGCCCTCCTGAGCCATTTTTTCTTCCAAGGCACGTAGCCGGTCTTTAAAACAGGCCAAATTGTGGCGTAGCCATACACTCCGGATACCGCTTGGTGAAATAAAGACCCCTTTCTTTCTCAATTCGTTGCTGGCCCGAGTCTGACCATGTGCTGGTTGCTCAGTGGCGTAGGCAACAACAGCAGACTCTGTCGACGCTTCAACTCTGTTCTTATAGTTTGGTCTCCTGCGGCTCTTATCCACCAAGGCTTCAATGCCGCCTTCTTCAATCGCTGTTTTGTAGCGATAAAAAGTGTCTCTCGAAAGACCCATAATCTGGCAGGCTTTGGAAACATTCCCAAGTTCTTCAGCCAAATTGAGAAGTCCGACCTTGTGTTTAATGATTCTTTCGTTACCATGTAGCATGAGGGTTACCTCCTAAGGTTTTAATGGTTAAAGGTTCGCACCTCCATCAAAACCGGTAACCCTCGCTCTTTCAAGAGCACTATGTCAGATCAAATCTGAACTATCCCAAATAAATTACATCACAGAGGGATCATGAATATCTATGATCCCTCTTTCTTTTTGGAAACCATCTCATAATAATCTCTGCCTTGGAGATCATTGATTACCACTGCAGGAAAGTCTTCTACTTCAAAACGGAAAAGTGCCTCAGGACCCGCATCCTCAAAAGCCACAAGATCGCACTTTCTTATACATTTTGATAATAAAGCGCCAGCACCGCCAATAGTGGCAAGATAAATCGCCCGCTCTTTTTGCATCGCTTTCCGTACCTCCATGGATCTTCCACCTTTGCCCATGGTAGCTTTTAGACCCAATGCCAACAATCGTGGTGTATACAAATCCATTCTATAACTGGTGGTAGGACCTGCTGCCCCAATTACCTGGTTTGGCTGTGCAGGACTGGGCCCAACGTAATACAGCAATTGCCCTGACAAATCCACCGGCAACTGCTCGCCTGCGTCCAACAAAGCAGACAACCGTCGATGAGTTTGGTCGCGACCTGTATACAATGTTCCTGTAAGGCTAATTAAATCTCCTGCTTCAAGAGTTTCCAAAACACCACTCTCAAAAGGAATAACAACCTTTTTCAGGCCTTCGAGAAAATTTGGTTGGGAGCGGAGCAAGGACATATGAATTATTAAATCTCAGTGTTTAAAGAGTATATGTACAAATGATAAAGAAAGAATAATGAATATCTTTTTCTTTACTAGATAATTACTTCTTTATGGCGATGTGCATGGCACTGGATATTGACCGCCACGGGCAAACTTGCTATATGGCAAGGGAAAGTTTCAACATGAACAGCAAGCGCGGTATTGTTCCCGCCAAATCCTTCTGCTCCCTGCCCTTTTTCATTGATTATCGCAAGAATTTTTTCTTCGAGCTCAGCCACATCAGCCCGGGAACTTTTTTCTCCGACTGGTCTCAGCAAAGCTTTTTTAGCAATCAAAGCAGCTTTCTCAAAAGTACCACCAAGACCAACACCCACCACAACTGGCGGACATGGGTTTGGTCCTGCTGAAACAACCTGCTCAATCACATAATTAACCACACCATCCATTCCTGCAGAAGGTGGGAGCATGGAAAGGCCACTCATATTCTCACTACCGCATCCCTTTGGCAAAAGACTAATTTTCAACTGATCGCCGGGCACTACTTCAACATGGATTACCGCAGGGATATTTGTGTTAGTGTTCTCTCTTGTTAGCGGATCACAGACCGATTTCCGTAAAAACCCTTCTTGATAGCCAGACCGGATACCCTCTTGGACAGCCTCTTCCAAGTCACCACTGACATGGATTTCTTGCCCTAAGGAGACAAAGACAACACCCGTGCCAGTATCCTGGCAAATAGGAATCTTCTCCCTGCTGGCGATATCTGCATTGGCAAGAAGAAGTTCGAGAACATTTTTGGACAAAGACGATGTTTCCCTGTCTCGAGCGGCAACCAAGGCATCTAAAATATCCGGCTCCAAGTCACAACCAGCTTCCATGGCAAGATTTTTAACCGCCCTTGTTATCTCTGCGCTATCAACTTCTCTCATGGGAGTTACTATCAAGATTCGTCGTCACGGCGTCTGTTACGAAGAGCAAGGCTCTGCTGTTTAAAATTATGTTGAATCAGTTTTTCTCGGTCGTCATCCATGAGCAAAACAAACTCTGTAGCGACATGATAAAGTTTCTCGTCATCTTGTTCTTGGACAAGTTCACAATTTACTACTTTTGCGAAACAATATATGTAAGCATAGGAAGGCAACAGTACAATGTTAAGCTCGATAATTAAATCTGGTTCAAGCTGCTGATCTGCATCAAAGGCTATACCATTAGCACTCAAATTCGCTTTTTGCTGTTTCAAATCATCAAAAGGAGTTGGCTCTCCCTTAACACGCTGAAGCACCGTGCTAATTTTCGTATCCATGTGCTTAAGAAAATCAGCCAAGTCCTCGTCTCGTTCGCGGAGTCTATTCAAAGCGCTTTGGGCACCGATAAACATCTGAATATCAGCCAATCCATCCTGATTAGCCAACGCAATACCATTACTATAATCTTCTGCAATGGTATTGTATTTTTCTTCCGACACCGGAGCATACGACAAAAGTATACGATCAGTTATTCGAACGGACTGTCTTCGATTCAAACCACTTGTCTGTTTATTAGCCATAAATATTTCCTTCGTTTGAAAACATCAAATCTGATAAAAAACACATCA
>CAZSVL010000025.1:0-996 GCA_964610305.1 uncultured Gammaproteobacteria bacterium
ATTTGCTGATAAAATTATAAAAGCCTAACCCGCCACCTAAACATTAACATATTATTAATATTTTTCTTGCTTTTGCCTGTTGTTCATGCTAGGTTATGTTTTATGAGCTAGAAAAAGCAGAACAAAATCAGGAGATAAAATATATCTCTCGTATTCTGTGAGCGTTTTCAAAAACAAAATATAAACGAGGAGCATGTTATACATGGCAACCGAGAACACAGCAAAAGCAAAAAAGAGTGCTACAGAATTTGTAGCAGGTGATTACGTTGTATATCCCGCACATGGTGTTGGTAAAGTTGAAGGCATTGAAACACAGACCATTAGCGGTGTTGATGTTACGCTTTATACCATCAGTTTTGAACAGGATCGTATGCGTTTGAAACTGCCGCTGAGCAAAATTAAAAACTCCGGCCTGCGTAAACTGTCTTCAGGTGATCGCCTGAAGGAAGCCTTGACGACATTAAAAGGCCGTTCACGCATCAAACGCACGATGTGGAGCCGTAGAGCGCAAGAATACGAAACAAAGATTAATTCCGGTGATCCCGTTGCCATCGCTGAGGTTCTGCGTGACTTACGCCGCAATGAAGACAAAGGCGAGCAATCCTACAGTGAGCGTCAAATTTATCAAGCTGCCTTGGAACGTCTGGCACGTGAAGTGGCTGCAATTGAAGATATTGATGAAAAATCTGCTGCAGAGCGCTTGGAAGACGTCTTACAAAACGTCTCTTAAAAATTAGATTTTAGACCTTTTATGGTTGAAAAAGGGAGTGCTGGATGGGCCTCCCTTTTTTCTATTCTCATCCACAAAAAATATGCCCCGCAAGCACATACCTACGGGGCAAGTCATTATCGCTGGAGGAAAACAGACGCCCCCATCACCGGGAACGTCCACAAAAAACTTTCTAAACTTCTATATCTACCAAACTCCCTCTATCACCGTTATCCTGACTTCGTTGATCAGCAGGATTACTGTTTACGGAGGTATTTTCGTCATCC
>CAZSVL010000025.1:1006-1338 GCA_964610305.1 uncultured Gammaproteobacteria bacterium
CCGATGCGCCAAAGACCTGTCTTCTGTACTTTGGGTTTCTGCTGTCGGCGCCTCACGAGGCTGCACCTGATTTGTCTCCGGCTCTTGCTCTGCCGTACCGACACGGTCATTATTATTCCCAACCCCCGGTTGGAAAGTATTGGTCAAGGGAGACTGTACTGGTCCTATCGTTGCAACCATAGAAAACTCCTCACTCTTTCGCCTTATAAAAAACTATTCCCTACTACCCAGAATACCAAAAAATCGTAAACAAATACTTACCAATCAGTTAACATAATATTAATTGACGTGTTGCATGTATTATGATAGAATGACATGAGTAATGTAAAGAG
>CAZSVL010000025.1:1348-2620 GCA_964610305.1 uncultured Gammaproteobacteria bacterium
CAGGCTTACCTCAACGGACAAATCGCAGATGGGTTGGATGCAGGCCACCAATCTTTTGTTGCCGCCGCTATTCTGGCACAAGAAGACAAACTCTCAAGCGAGAGCCGCTTTGCACAAACGGCCAAAAATGATCAGGAAACAAACCAAAGCCTTAGTAAATTCATGACCGGTGTCAAAGACACCACCAATGAAGCGTCCCGAACACGCAACCAACGACAGCGTTCTGGCCTCTCCTCTGACAGTCCCGTGGTCGAACTGTTGCAAGAAGTACTCGAGTTAGTTGAAGACCTGTCCTATGCCGCCGCAAGACGTAGCGCAGTCGTGAAGAAACAATCCGGCTTTACCGTGTCCAATCCTCTCACTGGGAAAAAGCAGGTAAAATCCGAACGTGACGATATGACCACCACGTCAAAATATGCCTTATCTTCTAAAAACAGCAAAGCCAAAAGAAAAAAAACAGATCAGGAACTTGCACGTTTACAAGAACTTAAAACCCTGCACGGTGAAATTAAACGCGCTTTAAAAAACAAACACACAATTTCCGAAGAGCAAGTAGATAAAATCAAAAAAGGCGTCATTCTTATGCGCAATGATATCCATAAAGAACTGGGTATCAGCCAGTCTGACCCAAAACTGGAAGCAAAAGGCATCACAGCCAAAGCTGCAATGTAAAATTTCTTATCATATTAATCCTTAATCCAATAAATCGGGCATATCGGAAAAAATACTGGTAACCCCCATATCAAACAGTTCTTCGGCTTGCGTCAATTCATTCACGGTAAAGCATAACAGCGTATAGTCTGTCACTGTAAGCTCATGAATAATCTCCGGTTTTTCCTGAAAGAAGGCTAAATCAAAATTTAACGTGGAAACATCCAGATGTTCTGCCTTTTCACGCCAATTTTCTAGTGTCTGCGTCTCATTTGGCACCATCAGATAACCTCTGGGATAATCAGGTATCATGTGAAGGGCAGTTTCCAAACTTACAGGCTGAAAACTGGAAATAAGCGGTGCAGGCATATCTTCCGGCCAACTACGGGACAACCAGTCCAACGCCACTTCAGCTGTTTCTTTCTCTCGACCAGGACAAGGTTTAATCTCTAGATTAAGGCCCATACCACGGTCAATAATCACATCAAGCGCCTGTTCCAAATGAGGAATGCGTTCATCAACGAAGCTATCAGAGAAATGCGTGCCAACATCCAGCTCTTTAAGATCTTTCCAATCCATCGCCGCAACAGCCCCAGCAGCCCCTGTCAGGCGCTCTAAGGT
>CAZSVL010000026.1:0-2558 GCA_964610305.1 uncultured Gammaproteobacteria bacterium
GAAGATCCTCCCACTTCCGAGCGCCTGTGATATCCTCATCCCACGTGGGCACATCTTCCAGTACCCCTTCAATTTGTGCGAGCAATCGTGCGGTGAGCGTTTCATTCTCATCTAGCAACCCTCCACCGTCCTTGAAACGATGCTCTTTGCTTACTTTTAAAGTCTTCATGCCTGAGAGCACATCCAGCTTGCTAATTGCCAAATGTGTAACACCAGAGCGTTTTGCAGATTGACGTGTTAAACCAATATCTAGCCAACCTGTACGACGTGGCCTGCCGGTTGTGGCGCCATACTCACCGCCTTTCTCGCGCAGCTCTTGCTGATCCTCGCCAAACAATTCTGTAGGAAATGGCCCTTCGCCAACGCGTGTGGTATATGCTTTAACCACACCCACATGCGCTACCACCTCACTTGGATCAATACCCATAAGGTAGGGGAAAGCACTGCCGATAGTGGGCGTGCTGGTGCAAAATGGATTACCGCCAGCAATGGGATCCAAGTAATACCCCTGCCCACCCTCAATGATGATTCGCCTATTGAGTGCAAGCATTTCATGAATGCGCTCACGCGTGTCGCCAATCATTGTAACAATGAGCTTGCCCATCTCCAAAAGCTCTTCAATCCACAGCTTTCTATCGAGTGTGTAGGTTTTATCTACACCAACTTGCTCCCACAGATTATCGGGGAAAGTCTCAAGCAATCTTACCTTTTCATCCCAACCACGATCCAAACAGTCGTTAAACTGCTTTCCGTCTAGACACGCCTCTATAGGAACGTAGCGCCTTCCGTAAAAATCCTCTACGGCCGGACCCATACCTCTGCCGGTTGTCCCTACTTTTCTTTTGCCAAGAGCAGCCTCACGCAATTTGTCCAGCGCAATATGGTGCGGCAAGATCATTGGAGCGCTTTGGTCAATCATAAAGTGCTTTGCGGTCTCATAAAATGGAACGCCAAGCTCTTTGAGTTCATGGATCAAACGCCATACGTATTGGAAAACAAACGGACCGTTAAAAGACCACTTATCCGGCCTTACAACCATGGCGGGCAAATGATTGCCGATAAACTTTCTGTCGCCAATCACCAACGTATGTCCAGAGTTTGGGCCGGCCTGAACACGGCCACCACCGTCTGCATTCTCTGCGTTGTTATCTACCACTCTGCCCTTACTCTCGTCTCCCCATTGGATTCCGTCAATGATCAAAACAGGCATAGAACCTCCTTTTGGTTTTCCGCAGCTACCGTATCACGGGCTGCTTTTTTTGTCACCCACTATACGATACACGCACAACGCGGCTGGCGTACATGCTTTGGGCTATTCCCAAAAGTAATAATACCGATAAAAGTGAGCTTCCTCCGTAACTCACTAGGGGCATAGGCACGCCCGTAACCGGCAAAAGCCCCAACGTGGCGCCGATATTCACAAACCACTGAGCGCTCAGCATGATCGCGGCGCCGGCCATTACCAGCGCGCCAAAATCATCTTGCGCACGCGGCACGCCGCGCATAAGACGCCAAAAAAGTGAACCAAAGAGGCCAATTAATATAAGTGATCCAAAAAGTCCAAAACTCTCAGCAATCACAGCAAAGATAAAATCAGTATGACTCTCTGGCAAAAACTTCAATTGCGATTGACTGCCGTAGCCCAACCCTCGTCCAAAAAATCTTCCGGATCCTATGGCTATAACGGACTGCGTAATATTGTATCCTGCTCCCAATGGATCCGCGGCCGGATCCACAAACGTCATGAGGCGCGCTTTTTGATAAGGCTGCAAAATCATAAACCATCCCATCACGCCTACCATAGAAACTAAAAGCAAAACCGCCACAATGTAGTGCCATCGTGTTTTCAAAAAAACCATCATTCCCAACCAAAAAAACCCAAGCAGCGCGGCCGATCCCAAATCTGGCTGCAAAAGGGCTAGTATCATAGGCAGAATAACCAAAACAGCGCTTCCAATAAAAAAAGGTAATCCTCTAAAGTACCTACCTTGTCTGCTGGCAAACGTTGCAAACAAAAGCACTACTCCCACCTTCATAAACTCCACTGGCTGAAAAGAAAATCCCCCTACAGAAAACCAACCCGTGGTTCCGCGTATTTGCACGCCAAAAAATAAAACCAAAAACAGCAACATCAGCCCCAAAACATACCACCAGAGCGCCGTTGCTCTATAAAGCGTGCTCCGCAACACACCAGCCACTACATAAAACGCAATTCCCAATCCAAGGGCAATAAGCTGCTTTTTGCCATTGCCAGAACCGCCGCCACGGCCAATATCCACGCTATAAATAGCTACCACGCCAATTACAATAAGTAAAAAAGTGCTGACAACCAGCACCCAATCAAATTTTCTAAGTTGAGAAAATAAGGGTGTCATCTATCTTGCACGGCGCCCAGATCATCGCCCAGGGCCTTATATACTGATTCATCAAAAATATTAATTTTAGGAGTCACGCGTATGTCCGTTATGCGCCGCTCTCCACTAAAAGATCTCATATCAACGCGCTGTGTCTGCTGCAACTCTAATGGCGCCACGGTTACCTGTTCTACTCCCACTAGC